>DATJNS010000536.1:0-43733 GCA_035507915.1 Candidatus Sulfotelmatobacter sp. | reverse complement strand
GCTCGGCCCGAGCGCCGGCTGGTGCCTGCCCGACGATTTCCTCACGCGGTTTCGGCGCATCGACGCGGTCGATCTCGACCCGCTGGCGTCGCTCTTGTTCCGGGCGCTGCACGGGCGCGCGCTCGCGGCCGCCGGCGCGTCGTTCGGGTTCGAGCGGGCCGACGCGCTCGACGGGCTGGACCGCCTGCTCGCGCGTCATCCGGATCACGCGGTGCTGTTCGCCAACTTGCTGGGTCAGCGCCGTTTCCATCGCACCGACGCCGACGCGACCGAGGCCGAGCTGGCGGCGCTCGGCGCGCGCCTGGCGGGACGGTCGTGGGCGTCGTTCCACGAGCGCCTGTCGGGCCGCGTGCGCGATCTCGAGGGTGCACCCGAAGCCTTCGCGTGCCGCGGCACGCTGATGCCCGCGGCGCTGGCGCGCCGCGTCGGCGCGTCGGGCGAGTGGCTCGATCATCTGACCACGCACGTGCTGCCCGACGGCGTCGAGCGCCGCATCATGCCGTGGCGCCTGCGGCCCGGCCGGCTGCACTGGGTCGAGGCCGGCTGGGTCGGCCGAACCGCGCTCTAGGTTTCGCCCCACATGCGCAGCAGGTTCGCGCGCAGGCCGAGCACGCGCCGCTCGAGCGCTTCCTTGAGGTCGCGCGTCGCCTCGCTGACCTGGAGCCGGCGCAGATCGTCCGACATCGCCGCCAGCTCGCGCACCAGCTCGCGCTGGTCGGCGCGCCGCACGACGCTCTGGATCCACGACACCGCGGCCCAGCGCACGCCGCGCGTGACCGGCGTCACCTCGTGCAGCGTGGTCGACGGGTAGAGCACGGCGTCGCCCTGGGCCAGCTTGACGCGCCCCGCCGCGCCGTCGGGGTCGAGCACCAGCTCGCCGCCGTCGTAGCTCGCCGGATCGCTCAGGAAGATCGTGATCGACAGGTCCGAGCGCAGCTGGTGGGGCGGCTTGCCCATGACCGCCTCGTCGAGATGCGGGCCGTAGAACATGCCCATCTGGTAGCAGTTGAAGATGAACGGGTAGATGGTCCGCGGCACCGCCGCGGCGAGAAACCCGGCGTGGCGCTGCAGGGCCTGCGAGAGCGACGCGCTCAGCTGCTGGCGCAGGTCGGCGTCGAGCACCTCGCGGTTGCGCTTGACGCCGCGCGCCGCGGCGCCGGCGGTCAGCGCGCCGTCGGTCGCGCTGCGCGCGTCGAGCTGGCCGACGATCGCGGCGGCGTCGTTGGCGGACAGCACGAAGGGCAGGCGGACGATCATCGGCGGCAGCCTAGCACGGCCGCGGCGGCGGCGTGCCTCAGGCGAACGGCTCGCGGCGCGGCGGCGGCGCCTCGCGCACCGGCGCCAGCACGGGCTCGCCGGATCCGGCGATGCGGCGCCACAGCGCCCCGATCGCGACCGGCAGGACCGCCAACCGGAACGGCGCGTCGGCACGCGCACCGCCGTGCACGCCCGCGTGGCGCTCGAGGGCGACGCGAACCGCGCGCGCCCGGGCATCGATCTCGGCGCGCGACCACGGCCGCGCGCAGTCCCGCGTCACGTCCCCCGCCATGGCTGCCTCTGCGCCGGTCGCGCCGAAAGGCGATGCGACAACCGGACTGTTATGCGGCCGGCGGCGCGGCGCGGCGTGTTAGCTGCTTCACAGCCTCGCGGGACGCGGCGCCGGGGCGCTACTCGCCTTCGGCGACCACCTCGAGGGCGCCTCGGTCGAGCACGCGGATGGCGCCATCCTCGACCACGATATAGCGCTCGCGCTTCCAGGCGCCCAGGTACTTGTTCATGCTCTCGCGGGTGCCGCCAACCAGGTTGGCGAGCTCGCGCTGCGACAAGGTCACCCGGTCGCCGTCCTTGCGCGTGAGCCGGACCAGGACCTTGGCCATGCGGTGCGGCAGCTCGAGGAACAGGATGTCCTCGACCTGCTCGGTGGTGCGGCGCAGCTTCTGGCACAGCGTCTCGAGCAGCTTCAGGCAGGCCTTCGGATTGGTCTCGAGGAACGCCATGACGTCGCGGCGCTCGAGCACCAGGAGCTCGCAGTCGGTCAGCGCCGTCGCGTCGGCGCTGCGGTCGCCGCCGTCGAGCAGCGCGATCTCGCCGAACACCTCGCCGGGCTCGATGACGTTGAGCACGATCTCCTTGCCCTGGCGCGACGGCGCGCTGATGCGCACGCGGCCGCGCAGCACGGCCATCATGCCGGTGCCGGCCGAGCCCTTGAGGAAGATCGTCTCGCCGGCCGCGTAGCGCCGGGTGCGCGCGAAGCCGACGATGCGGCGGCGCGCCGCCGGCTCGAGATGGCGCAGCAGCGAACTCTGCGCCATCGAGTCGCGCCCCGCCGCGACGGTGCTCGATTGCGGTGCCGGCACACTGACCCCCAACCCGGGGCCCGCCACCGAGATCGCCGTCGCCGCCGTCCGGCGTATGCCGTTGATTCCGGCGGAACGCCCGATCGCGCGCCCGTCTCACGGCAACACAAACGTGCGTCAAATGCAATCGCGGGTCGGCGCGATCTCAGCGTCGCCGCGCGGCACGCGGCCGGCGCCGCGCGGTGCGGCGCTGCGCCGCCAGGCGCACGAGCCGTGCGACGAAGGCGCGCTCCGTCAGCACCCGGTAGGACGCGCGGGCTCCGGGGGCGTGCGGGATGATCACCACGCGGTCGCGGTCGCCCGCCGAATCGCGCAGCCAGAGCGCCATGACGTAGAGCGTCGGCACCATCAGGAGGATCGGCTCGAAGTCCTGCCGCCTCGCCGCCGGGCACGCCTCCGCGTGGCGGATCGCCTGCTCGGTTCCGCGGACGAACGGACCTTGGTTGAGATGCCCGAACGCGTGCTGGCCTCGTCGATCGACGACCGTATCGGCGGTCGCGACCACGCGGTTGCCGTGGTGGACCAGGAAACGCCAACCGCGCATCTGGGCGTCGGCGCGCAGCGTCGTCTCGGGGCCGATCCGGCGGAGCGGCAGCACCGCCACGCGGTGCGGCGTCGACATGGCCAGCTCATGCGCCGAGGCCCGCTGCGCCGCGGCCGCGCGGAATGCCGACGGGGTGGCCGGATGGGCGAGCATCTTGCGCACCGCGTTGCGCGCGACCTTGGGCGGCTCGGCGAGCTGCAGCGCCATGTCGACCCTCTCAGCGCTTGGTGAAGTAGCTGTCGGTCCACTTGCCGTGATAGTAGCCCCGGCAGAACGTCCGATAGTCGACATGCGATCGGCCGTAATAGGGATCGTCGATCGCCAGCATGCGCGGCCGCCCGGCCAGGAAGCCGACGATCGTCGCGAAATGCCCGTCGCCGTTCGGCCACTGAATGCGCGCGCCGAGCGGCCGGCGGGCGCGCACCTCCCGCTCGGCCTGCGCGAACGTCGATCTGGCCCACTGGCGACGCGCCAAGCGGCCGACGATGCGCAACGACGTGTCGAGATGGCCGGGGACGTTGCAGCGACGGCGACCGCCGGAACCGCAGCAGTCGCAGCGCTGGAGCTCGACATCCGCGACCTTGCACTGGGTCCACGTGGCGCGCGGCCGATAGTACAGCGCGACGCTGGCGGCGACCGCGGCCCAGCACCAGTTGACGTGCTGCTGATGCTGCAGCGGAAAGGCGAGCTGCCGCCAGCGCGCGGCGCCGGCGCGCGCCCGCGGCGCGCCGGCCGCCGGCTTCGGCACGACCGGGACGCGGCTGCTTTCGATGATCGAGATCGCCTTGCGACGTCGCGCGGCGCTCATGACCGGTGCGATCGCGGGCGCGGCACGCGCGGATCAGATCGGCAGCGCACGACCGCCCCACTGCATCATGTTGATCGCGGGAATCTTGCACAGCGTTCGCGTGCGCTCCAGCAGCGTCGGCGTGTCGGTGCAGGGACCGGTGATCAGGTCGATCGAGATCCCCAGGTCGCGCAGCGCTTGCTTGGCGCCCAGGGCGGCGAGCGCGTCCGGGGCGACGAGGAGTACCTTGGGCTTGGCGCGCCGACGCATCAGACACGCGAGCAGGGCCGGCACGTTGGCGCCGAAGAGGTCGCCGCCGCATTCCACCACCACGGCGTGGGCGGGCAGCGCGAGGCAGCGGCCGAGCGCCGCGTCGAAGAACGCATCCATCCCCCGGCGATCCGAGGGATAGGTCGTGGGCAGCCCGAAATCGACGCAATCGAAGACATGCGTGGCGCCGTGATCCAGATACTGGGCGATCTCGGCGATCGACGACGTGCCGGTTGCCTTCAGGGCGACCAGGGTCGAATGGCCGCTCTGGCGCAACGCGCGCAGCACCGCGACGACCGCGGTCGTCTTGCCGACCTCCGATGACGTGCCGAGCACCAGGAAGAGCGGCGCGCGCCGATCCGTCGCGCGGGCGCCTGCGGTTTCGACGAACTGCCGGATGTTGAGCGACTTGCCGCGCGCGCCGGTGATCACGCCAAGATATGTCGCCGGGGCGAGATGCCCCTTCTGCAGGGGCGAGTTGCCGATCAGTTCGCCGACCACGCCGCAATCCGCGAGCACCCAGTAGTCGTGACCCGGCAGCAACCCGCCGTGCGGGATGCCGCCGACCACCCATCGGGTCGATTCGCGATAGCCCGGGACAGCCAGAAACCGATCGCCCGGCAACAGCGTCATGGGGCGGCCGCTATCCGCCTCGACGACGATCGGCGCGCTCTCCGCCGCCAACTCGAACAGACAGACGTCGCCCTCGAGGCCGGGACTCGCCCGATGCCGGATGTGCGCGATCGGCGGGATGCGCCGGACGACCGAGGTCCGCTTGATCGGCGGCTTGGTCAGACCGGCGCGGTGCGTCATCCGCCGCCGGACTTGCCCTTTCGCTTCGGTGTCTTGGTGTAGAGCTCGGCCGCCCACAGCTCCTCGTTGGGGGCGGCCTTGATGCCAAGAATCTTGGCGATTTGCGCGAGCTGTTTCTTGTCCTTGGTGACGTGCTTGGCGACCTTGCTCGTGCCTTTCGGCCATCCGGGACCACCACCACCCATTGCGCGTCTCCTCGCTCGGGATTCATTGCATTTGATTCGATTCTAACGCAATTCTGGCCCCCGGCAAGCGGGATCGGCGTACCCGAGGCTCGCGTCGTGCACCGCGGAACATCGGTCGCGTCGGCGCGGCGCCGTCATTGCTCCAGCATAGGGTCTCGTGTTGTCGTTGGTCGACGTCAACCCATGGGGCAGGTACGCGGGGTTGGCGCGCAAGAGAAGAGCGACATGATCTGCCCGGGATGCGGGACCAAGGTGGCGAGCGGCGCGAAATTCTGCGGCGACTGCGGCACGCCGTTGCCCTGGCTGTGCGTTCGTTGCGGCATCGAAAATCCGCGCGGCAAGCGCTTCTGCGCCGAATGCGGCGCCGCGAACGACGCGGCCGATCGGCGCGTGAACGAAACGCCGGTCGAGCGCCGCCAGCTCAGCGTGCTGTTTGCCGACCTCGTCGCGTCGACGGCGCTGGGGGCACGCCTTGACCCCGAGGATCTTCGCGACGTCATCGCCTCGTTTCACGGTTGCGTCACCGGCGCGGTCGCCAGGTTCGGCGGCTTCGTCGCGCGTTACATGGGCGACGGCGTCCTGGTGTATTTCGGCTATCCGCAGGCCAACGAGGACGACGCGGAGCGCGCGGCGCGCACCGGCCTGGCGATCGTCCAGACGGTCGCCCGGCTGAACACGATCGCCGGTCCGCCCGGCACGCTCAGCGTCCGGGTCGGAATCGCGACCGGGCTGGCGGTGGTCGGCGATCTGATCGGCTCGGGTCCCTCGCTCGAATCCGCCGCGGTGGGCGATACGCCGAACCTGGCGGCGCGTCTGCAGACCACGGCCGAGCCCGGCATGGTGCTGATCGCCGACACTACCCGCCGCCTCATGGGCGATCTGTTCGAGTACCGGGACCTCGGCGCGCTGAGCCTGAGGGGGCTGACGGCGCCGACGCGGGTTTGGCAGGTGCTCGGCGAACGCGCGATCGACAGCCGGTTCGAGGCGCTGCGGCAGGGCCGGACCTCGCTGATCGACCGGATCGAAGAGTTCGCGCTGCTCGAGCGGCGGTGGGCGGAAGCCGTCGGCGGCGAAGGCCGCGTCGTCTTGCTGTCGGGCGAGCCGGGTATCGGCAAATCGCGACTCGTCGCGGCGCTCGAGGAGCAGCTCGGCGATGTCGCCCACGCCCGGCTGCGCTTCTTCTGCTCTCCGCACTACCAGGACACGGCGCTGTATCCGATCATCAATCACTTGGAGCGCGCGGCGCGCTTCCAGACCACCGACGCGCCCGACGTCAAACGCGACAAGCTCGCGCGGCTGGCCGGGGCGGACGCATCGCGTCACGACGTCCTCCTGCTCGCCGACCTGCTCTCGATCCCCGGCGCCGATCTCGAGGCGTCCGGTCCGTTGCTGCCCCGGCAGCGCAAGGACATGACCTTCGATGCGATCGTCGGGGTCTTTACCGGGCTCGCCCGGCGCGCGCCGGTGCTCGCCGTGTTCGAGGATCTCCAGTGGGCAGATCCGACCTCACGCGAGCTCCTCGCGTTGCTGATCGAGGCGATCGATCGATTGCCGGTCCTGCTGGTCGTCACCACGCGGCCGGAGCTGCGGCCGACCTGGGCGACCGACCCGCACGTCACGGTCCTGTCGTTGAGCGGGCTCCAGCGCCGTTATGCGTCCTCCCTGATCGAGGAGGTCGTCGGAGATCAGGTCCTGCCCGACGACGTCGTCGAGCGGATCATGGCGCGCGCCGACGGCGTTCCGCTGTTCATCGAGGAATTGACCAAGACCGTGCTCGAAAGCGGGCCGCTGCGCGCGGACTCCGAGCGTACCGCCGGCGCCCCGCCGGTCGACATCGTTCCGACGTCGCTGCAGGCGTCGTTGATGGCGCGCCTGGACCGACTCGATCGGGGCAAGGACATCGCGCAGATCGGCTCGGTGATCGGGCGCAACTTCTCGTTCGAGATGCTCCAGACCCTGTCGGATGCGCCGGCGGACCGGCTGGTGGAAGCGGTCGACCAGCTCGTGCGGGCGGGATTGGCGACCGCGCGCGGCGAGCCGCCGCAAGCCACCTACAGCTTCAAGCATGCGCTCGTGCAGGACGCGGCTTATGCCTCGCTGCTGCGCGGCCGGCGACGTTCGCTCCATCTGCGGCTCGCCGAAGCCCTCGCGGCCGCGCGGGCCGAACCGGAAGTCATCGCGTGGCATTTCGGCGAGGCGCGCGATCCGGAGCGGTCGACCGAGTACTATCTGGAGGCGGCCAACCGCGCCACGGGTCGTTATGCGCTTGGCGAGAAGGTCAGCCATCTCCGCAAGGCCGTCCGGCAGCTCGACCACCTTCCCGAGACGGAGGCCAGGCTGCGTCGCGAGCTCGAGTTGCAGCTGGACTTGGGTCAGGCATTGATCGATCACGAGGGCTCGGGCAGCCAAGAGGTTCGCGCGGCCTTCGAGCGCGCCCGGGAGCTCTGCATTGCGCTCGACGACACCGAGCAACTGCTGGTGATCATCGACGGCCTGGTGCTCAATCACTACTTCAGCCGTTCCGAGTCGTCGAAGATGCTCGTCTACGCCGACGAGCTGTTCACCGTCGCGCGGCGAACCGGTGACGGGATGCCCCTGCTCTGGGCGCACCGCACGCGCAGCTCGGCCAATCTTCTGCAGGGTCGGTTCGAAGAGGCGCGCCGCGACATCGATCGCGTGATCGAGATGTACGGCGCGCGGCCGGTCGGATCCGAACATCGACAGATGGCGCGCGATCCCAGGGCCTCGACCTATGGGAATTTCGGCATCTGCCTCACCGCGCTCGGGCACCCGGACGCGGGCGCCGCGGCGAGCCTCGCGGGAATCCGGCACGCGGAGGCGGCGAACCACACGGTCAGCCTGATACTCGCGCTGCGGCGCGCCTGCGTGCGCGGCATGATGCAGCGCGATACGCGCGACGTCCGCAGGCTTTCCGCGCGGCTGCTCGGGCTGGTCGAGCAGCATGAAACCTTCATCGGCACGCGCGAGGGCGCGGTGTTCCACGGCTGGGCCTGTCTCCAGGACGGCTGGGACGCGGCGTTGCTGGAGCGCGCCCGAACGTCGCTGGAGCAGCTCGACAGCGCGACGCACTGGGTCATGCTGCCCTTCTTCATGGCGTCGATCGCCGAGGTGATGGGCGCGCGCGGCGACCGCGACGGCGCCGCGAGCCTGCTCGATCGCGCGGCCGAGCTCGTCGATCGCGCGGACGAGCGGTGGTGCGAGCCCGAGATCGTCCGCCTCAGGGCGCGCTACGGTGCGCGCGATGCCGAGGAGGCCGCCGCGCTGCTCGAGGCCGGCCTGGCGCAGGCGCGGGACCAGGGCGCCCGGCTTTGGGAATTGCGGATCGCAACCGACCTGGCCGCGCTCTGGCGCGCCGCCGACCGCGGTGCCGCGGCACGCGGCCTGCTGGCGCCGATCCACGGCTGGTTCACCGAGGGCCTCGACGCGCCCGATCTGCGTGCGGCCCGCGCGTTGCTGGACGCTCTCGGCGCCGCGTGAGCGGCGGCCGAAGGCCGTCGGGCCCGTCCCTTCGAGGGTGTAAGGCGCTTCACACGTAGACCGCCGAGCGCGGTGCGACGATCCCCCTGCCGGCATGGCAACGGGCAGAGGGGGAATCACGATGACGAGCCTCGTGTATCGCGCCCGCCTGAAGGCGGCGGCCCGCGGCCGCACGGGCGGCGGCCACGGCGAGGTCCCGCTCGCGTGGGCGATGACCGCGCTCGTGCTGTTCGCCGTCTTCAGCATTGCGGTCAGCCTGGTCTCGGTGATCCACGGGAATACCGACGTGCTGCGCCCGATGACCGAGACGGTCGACGTCCCGTGACGCCGCCGCCGCCCGCCGCGCCCTTGCCCATCACCCCCGCAGCCGGAGACCCGGCCATGATCGACGAGCTGATCTTGTCCCTGACCGTCTGGATCGCACGCACCACCGACCGGCCACCCTGCGCGCCGCCCGGCGTGGTGACGCGGACCACGACGGTGCGCCCGAGCCTGTCGCCGCTCGCGCCGCACCTGCTGGCGTTCTACGAAGAGGCGACGCGCACCATCCACCTGGCGCGCGACTGGGACGTGGGCGATCCGATCGACCAGTCGGTGCTGCTCCACGCCTTGCTGCACCATGCCCAGGCGGAGACGGGCATGGGGGATCGCCATCCCGACGCGCGCGAGGCCGACGCCTACCGGCTCCAGGCCCTGTGGTTGGCGCAGCAGGGCATCGACTTTCGCCAGGCGTTCGGCGTGTCGCCGTCGCTGATCGCGCGGCTCGATCTGTGCGCCGGCGCGTCCGCCTGGGCGCGCAGCCTGCCGACGTCGGGCGAGGGCGACGGCGACGGCGCCCGCACCTCCGGCTGACGCCGCTGCGACCGGCTCCCGCGACCGGCTGACGCGGCTGGATTAACTCTCTTTCACTCGACCTGACCCACGGTTTGGCCGTTGATGACAGCGGACGGAGGCGCGCGGTGTGCTTCCGGACGGTGCGGAGGCCGAGATGGTGGTGGCGCTGTGCCTGGCGAGCGGGTTGGCCTCGATGCTCGGCGGCGTCGCGTTGTTCGCCTACGAGACCGGCGCCTGGCTGATCGACGGGCTGTGGCAGCCGATCGCGCTGGCCGACCTCGTCACGGTGCCCGCCACGCGCAGTCTGCTCGGTCTGAATGCCCTGTTGGCGGCGACCTTCCACCTGCCGATCGGCGTCGATCTCGTGATTGCGGGCGCGCTGACGCTCGCGGTCGGCCGCCAGATGGCGCGCTGGCGATCCTTCAAGTCCGCCAAGTCCGTCGCCGGCTCCGCCGCCTGATTCCTTTGACAGCACGCTGACGCGGCCCGACCCTCGCCCGCGAGCGAGGGAGCGGGGCATGGCCTCCCAGGCCTGTCGGATCTGCGGCGGCGCCGCGGCGCATCGCGTCGTCGCGCGCGAGATGATGTTCGGCACGCGCGAGCGCTTCGACTACGTCGAATGCGCCGACTGCGGCTGTCTGCAGATCGCCGCCATCCCGGCCGACTTGGCGCGGTTCTATCCGTCCGCCTATCACGGCCGGGTGGCGGGCCTGGATCACGGCGGGCCGGTGAAACGCTGGGCGCGGCGGGTGGTCGCGGGCCCTATCCTCGCCGTCGCCCCCGGCCTCGCGCGGCGGCATCCGGCGCTCGCCCACTACGCGCGCTTCCTCGCGCCCTACCGTCGTCTCGGGATCGGGCCGCGCGACCGCATCCTCGACGTCGGCGCGGGCGGCGGCCAGCACGTCGCGGCGCTGCGCGCCTTCGGCTTCGCGGGCGCGCGCGGCGTCGACCGCTTCATCGCGGCCGACGTGCGCGATCGCCGGGGCGAGCTCCTGGTGCGGCGCGGCGACGTCGCCGACGCCGACGCCGACGCCGGGTTCGCGCTGATCGAGCTCAACCACTCCCTCGAGCACATGCCCGACCAGGCCGACACGCTCGCGCGCTGCCGCGCGCTGCTGGCGCCGGGCGGCATGATCCGGGTGCGCGTGCCGACGGTGTCGTCGGAGGCCTGGGCGCGCTACGGTGCCGACTGGGTCCAGCTCGACGCGCCGCGCCACCTCTATCTGCATTCGCACCGCAGCCTCGCGGTGGCCGCGGCCAAGGCCGGGCTCGCCGTCGCCTCGCTCGCCTGCGACTCGACCGCGTTCCAGTTCTGGGGCAGCGAGCAGTACCGCCGCGACGTCGCGCTCGACGCGCCGACCTCCTATGCGGTCGATCCCGCCGCGTCGATCTTCACGCCGGCCGACATCGCGCGCTTCGAGGCCGAGGCGTTGCAGCTCAACGCCGCGCAGCGCGGCGACCAGATCGACGTCGTGCTGCGCGTCATGGCATGACCGCGAGGGTCGCCATCGGGTAGTGGCGGTTGTCGCCGCGGAACGGCGGGAACTGCGCGTAGTCGGTCCGCAGCTCGTGGCGCACCGGCGAGTTGAGCGCCGCGGTCAACGCCGCCGGGCTGTCGAACACGACCTTGTTGCGCTGCATGTGGTCGACGCGCGGCCAGGGCAGGAAGCCGCACCAGTCGATGCGCGTGCAGATCTCGATCTGCCGGATGTCGGGCAGGCGCGCCATGATGCCCGGGTGGTGCGCGATGTAGTAGGCGAGCCATTGATTGGTGTCGTCGGCGACGCCGGCGTAGTGCACCAGGTAGGTGCACGGCAGACCGCCGGCCGGCGTGCGGAGGCGCGCATCGGGCACCGGAAAGTCGCGCGCCAGCATCGCCTGCTGCTCGACCGTCGCGCCGGCGAGGCCGGGCAGCGCGTCGGGCGCGGCGAGCGCCTGCAGATGACCGTCGCGCGCCAGCGCTGCCTCGAGATCGGCGATGTCGGCGAAATAGAGCTGCAGCGCGAGCGCCGGCGCGGCGCCGTCGTCGAGGTAGGGATCATGCGCGCGCGCCGGCGTGTAGACGCGCGCCTCGGCGAGGCGCGGCGTGGCGCGCACCAGCGCGACGACGCGCGCCCGATCGGTCTCGGTCAGCGCGGCCGCGCCGTGGAACGTCGCGAAATAGGTGATCCGCATCGCGACAGGCTGGGGCGCGCGGTGGCGCCGGGTCAAGCGATGCGATCGCGCAGGTGTGCTACGCCGTTGGCGTGTGCGCGCCGAGATTTGCTTGATGACGGCAGAGTTTCGCCAAGAACCGATTGGGACGGGCCGCGTACCGACATCCCCGCGGATGGGGATGTCGGTACGCGCCTCACGCTATTGCGGCACGTAGACCGTCCGGCTGTTCGGCGCCCGGAGCGCCTCGTCGTGGCCGGCGACCTGCGGGCGCTCCTTGCCGCAGCTCACGGATCAATGGATTCGCGGCGCGCGATCAGAACAACAGGAGGGCGCCCAGCGCGACGGTTGCCGCCAGCGCCAGCGCGACCTTGATCTCACGCCATGACGCGCTTTCCTGGTGCCAACCGTAGGTGGTGTCGGGATCGAGCAGGGACATGTCAAAGCTCCTGACGGCGGTCGGGGGCGCGCCGGAAGCGGCGCGACCCCGTCGGTTGGGGATGGGCCTACGGCCCGTGCATCTGATCGAGCGCGAAGCGGCAGCTCGCGTAGGCCGACGGATCCTTGCCGACGCACATCTGGTTTTCGGCCTGCGCTCGTGCGCGGCAGCGGCTCGGCTCCGGCGAGTTGACGCACCACGCCTCGGGCGAGCTGCGCATGTCGCCCGATGCGGTGCCGGCCGGCTTCAGGTTGGCGCCCGGGTTGAGGCCGAGATAGCCGCCCTGGCCCGAACCGCGCGTCGGCGCGGCGATTCCGGTGGCGACCTGGTTGGCGCCGGGGTTCTGGCCCAAATACCCGCCTTGATGGCTCTGGGCGAGCGCCTCGACCGTGCATCCGAGGCCGATCGCCAGCACCGCGGTCGCGGCCAGCAATGTCTTGCGCATATGGATCTTCCCCTCTCCGCTTGCGCCGGCGCAGGGCTGGCCGGCGCGTCCGAGGCTTCCCATCTGGGGTGGAGCGGCTTATGATTTAAATGACGAGTGTGCACGGCTAAAATGAACCAGGCTCATTTTTCCTCCCTCGACCTCAACCTGCTGCGGGTGTTCGACGCCCTGATGGCTGAGCGCAGCGTGACGCGCGCGGGCGCCCGGCTGCATTTGACCCAGTCGGCGATCAGCCACGCGCTCAACCGGCTGCGCTACATGCTGCGCGACGAGCTGTTCGTGCGCGGCGCCGAGGGCATGCAGCCGACCGCGCGCGCCGCCGAGATCGGCCCGCGCCTCAGCCAGGCGCTGCATCACATGGAGCAGGCGCTGATCCCGGTCGAGTTCGATCCCAAGACGACCGACCGGTGCTTCACGGTGGGCGCGTCCGACTATTTTTCGGCGGTGCTGCTGCCCGATCTGATGCCGGGGTTGCGCGCCGCGGCGCCGCACGCCGAGATCCGGGTCCGGGCGATCGACGACATCGACGTCGTCGAGGAGCTCGACGCCGCGCGCATGGATCTGCTGATCGGCTCGTTCGGGCGGGTTCCCGAGCGGTTCGGCCGGGAGCCCCTCTATCGGGACGAGATGGTCTGGGTGCTGCGCGCCGATCACCCCGCGGCGGACCGACCGCTCACCCTCGATCTGATCGCCCGTCTGCCGCACCTGTCGGTGGCGCTGGCCGGCAACGTGTCGGAGGCGATCGACGGCTTCGTGACCATGCATGGGCTGGAGCGCCGGGTCATCGCGTGCAACCGCGGCGGCGTCGACAAGGCGCTGGCCGAGCAGGGGCTCAGCCGGCGCAACCACGTCACGGTGCCGCACTTCCTCGCCGTGCCGCGCATTCTCGTGACCACCGATCTCGTCACCATGATGCCGCGGCGGCTGGCCGAGCGCCTGACGAAGATCTACCCGCTCGCCGTGATCGCGCCGCCGCACGACTGTGCGACGTTCGAGGTGTCGGCGCTGTGGCACACGCGGTTGGGCGAGCGCGCCGACGTTGCGTGGTTCCGCGAGCTCGTGCGCGCGACGGCCGCGACTCTCGATACCGCGACGGCGGTGCCGGCGCGGGCCAAGGCGGCGAAGCCGCGGCGTCCCGCGCGCAAGGCGGCGTAGCAGCCGCGCGCGACGTCCGCACGCCGCCGGTCGGCGGCGGCGCGGTCGTCACTCGTCGGGGTCGGGCTCCGCGCGGACCGGCTTGATCGCTTCGGGCACGGTCCACATGTCGGCGTGCTCGCCGCGCGCGCTCAACCGGATCTTGATCAGGTTGATGTTGTCCTGCAGCAGGATCGCCGGGATGCCGTCCATGCTGAAGTGGCAGCCGTCGACGTCACGCAGAACGTCGCGCTTCTTGGCGTCGAGCATGCGCAGCCCGTCGATCAACGCCTCCTGCGTTCGGCACATCAGCCGGTCATGCACCGTCACGTAGTGGGGCTCGGCAGCGCGTACGCCCGCGGCGGCGGCGATGAGACCGCCGCCGACCACGAGCGTACACGCGGTCCGGATGATCGCCGCCTCAGCCAGTGACCGCCTCGCCGAACGGCACCCAGCGCTTGCCGTCGAACTTCTCCAGCCGCATCTGCTTGATCGGGTGGAAGTCCGTCGGGCTGGTCGTGATCTTGATTCCGTCGAACAGCAGCGGCAGCGACATGTTGAGGCTGGCCGCCTGGCGCATGACGTTCTCGCGCGACAGGTCGTTGCCGCACTGCTTCAGCACCTGGGCCAACGTCTGCGACACCAGGTAGCCGTACACGTTGAAGCCGTCGGCTAGGTTGCCGTCGGGATAGTACTTCTTCATGAAGGCGACCCACTCCTGCATGCCGGGCTCCTGGGCATATTGGGGATCCGCCGGATCCTTGAAGTAGGCGGCCGACACGAGGCCGACCGAGCGCTCGAGTCCGGCCGGCTCGAGCACGCCGCCCGTCGAGTTCGACACGTTGTTGAGCAGGTGCAACGGATGCCAGTCGATGTCGTATGCCTTGCGGATCGCCTGGGCGGCGAACTTGGGCGTGGTGACGTTGAAGAACACGTCGGCGCCCGAGCCCTTGAGCGTGACGATCTGCGAGTCGATGGTCGGATCGGTGACCTCGTAGGACACCTCCGACACGATCATCTTGGCGGCCTTGTCGCCGAGCCCGTCCTTGAGGCCTTTGACGTAGTCTTTGCCGTAGTCGTCGTTCTGATAAAGGATGCCGATCTTGGCGTCGGGCTTGGTCTGCAGCAGATACTTGGCGTAGATGTGCGACTCGGTCTGGTAGCTCGGCTGCCAGCCCATGGTCCACGGGAAGTGCTCGGGATCGCCCCACTTGGTCGCGCCGGTGGCGACGAACAGCTGCGGCACCTTCTTGGCGTTCATGTATTTGTGGATCGCCGTGTTGGACGGCGTACCCAGGCTCTGGAAGATCATCAGCACCTGGTCCTGCTCGACCAGGCGGCGGATCTGCTCGACGGTCTTGGGCGGCGAGTAGCCGTCGTCGAGCGAGATCAGGTTGACCTTGCGGCCGTTGATGCCGCCCTTGTCGTTGATCATCGCGAAGAAGGCGCTTTCGACCTTGCCGATCGTGCCGTACGCCGACGCGGGCCCGCTGTAGGGCATGGTCTGGCCGATCTTGATCTCGGTCGCGGTCACGCCCGGCGTTTGAGCGACGGCCGGTCCGGCCGCAAGCGCGCCGAGCAGAGCCGTGGTCAGGACAAGTCGTCTGGTCGCCATGTTTCCCTCTCCTATCCGTTGCTTGGAGGTCGTCGTCCGATCAGCCGCCGAGCGAGCAGACGCAGTCCGCCGGCGACGCCGGTCGGCATCGCGTACATGAAGCCGATCAGGAAAATACCGTAGATTGCCCAGGGCGCCGCCTTGGAAATCTGGTCGGCGATGTTGGGCACGTACTCGATGAAGAGCGCACCCCAGATCGCGCCCGTGATCGAGCCCAGCCCGCCGACCACCATGCCGGTCAGCAGGCGGATCGACAGGAAGACGTCGAAGCTGTCGGGCCCGACGAACTGCACGGCGATCGCGCTCAGCGCGCCGGCGACGCCGGTGAACATCGCGCTGACGCCGAACACCCACGCCTTGTAGGTCGCGAGGTTGATCCCCATCGCCTCGGCCGCCAGCGCATGGTCGCGGATCGCCCGCAGCGCGCGGCCGATGCGTCCGCGCAGGATGTTCCAGGCGAGCAGGAACATGAGCGCGGCAACCGCCAGGGTGAAGAAATACAGCCATCGGTCGGCGTCGATGGGCAGGAACGCCGGCGGATCGGGCTTGAGGATCGTGATGCCCTGGACGCCGCCGGTCCAGTCCTCGAGCGCGTTCGCCTTCAGGAGCTGCGGCGTCGCCACGGCGAGCGCCAGGGTGGCGAGGGCGAGATAGAGGCCTTCGAGCCGCAGCGCTGGCAGGCCGAACAGGAAGCCGATGATGAGGCAGTCGGCGCCGGCGACCGGCAAGGTCGCCCAGTAGGGCCAGTCGTAGCGATCCATCAGGATCGCGGTCGTGTAGGCGCCGATGGCATAGAAGGCGCCGTGCCCGAGCGAGATCTGGCCGCTGAAGCCCGTCAGCATGTTGAGCCCGAGCACCGCGATCGCGTAGGACAGCGCCAAGGTGACCTGGAACGCCTGATAGTCGCTCAAGCCGAACGGCAGCGCGATCGCGCCGGCGAACAGCAACACGCCGGCGACGATGCGCCACGGGGCGGCGGCGAGAGTGGCGGGCGCGCTGCGGCCGATCGTCGTGTTCGCCATCTCGTTCACACCCGGCTCACCAAGACGCGCCCAAACAGCCCCGACGGCTTGACGACGAGGACGCCGACGATGACGACCAGCGCGAAGCTGAGCTTGAGCTCGGTGCCGATCACGTAGGCGCCCGCGAGGTTCTCGAGCACGCCCACGATGAAGCCGCCGACCACCGCGCCGACCGGATTGTCGATGCCGCCGATCAGCGCGCCGGCGAAGGCATAGAGCAGCACGCCCGACATCATGTTGGGATCGAGGAACACGATCGGCGCGATCATCATGCCGGCGACCGCGCCGATCGCGGCGGCGAGGCCCCAGCCGAGCGCGAGCATCCAGCCGACGCGGATTCCGCAGAGCCGGCTCGACACGGGATTCTGCGCCGCCGCCCGCATGGCCAGACCGAGCGGGGTAAAGCGGAAGAACAGATAGAGCAGAGCCAGAACCGTCAGGGTGACGGCCGTCGCGCCCACCTCATGCGTCGAGATCAGGCCGCCCAGCAGGGGCTCGGACGAGAACGGGGTCGGGAACGTCTTGATCGTATAGGTGAAGATCCAGCCGGCGAGGCTGTTGAAGATCACCAGCAGCCCGATGAACACGATGATGACCGACAGCACCGGCGCGTTCGCCACCGGTCTCAGCAGGATGCGCTCGATCGCCACGCCGGCCACGAACGACAGCGCGACGGTCAGAATGAAGGCGAGCCAATAGGGCAGCCCGGCGGCGATCAGCGACCACGCGAGATAGGTCGACGCCATCGCCATCTCGCCTTGCGCGAAGTTTATGTGATGGGTCGCCTGGTAGATCATGACGAGCGCCAGCGCCATGCTGGCGTAGATGCCGCCGGTCGCGAGCCCCGAGAGCACTTGATGGAGCAGACTTTCCACGGGGCCGCGCCTCAGTAGCCGAGATACGAGCGGCGGACCGATTCCGCCTTGGCGAGATCCGCCGCCTTGCCGGCCAGCACGAGCCGGCCGGTCTCGATCAGAAAGGCTTCGTCGGCGAGGTCGAGCGCGAGGCTGGCGTTCTGCTCGACCAGGAGGATGCTGACGCGCTCCTGCTGATTGATCAGCCGCATGATGCGAAAGATCTCCTCGACCAGCAGCGGCGCCAGGCCGAACGACGGCTCGTCGAGCAGCAAGAGGCGCGGCCGGAGCATGAGGGCGCGCGCGATCGCCAGCATCTGCTGCTCGCCGCCCGAGAGGGTGCCGGCCTGTTGGCGGCGGCGTTCCTTGAGGCGCGGGAAATAACCGTACATGCGGTCGAAATCGCTCGTCACGCCGCGGTCGCGGCGGGTGATCGCGCCGACGCGCAGATTTTCCTCGACCGTGAGATCGACGAAGGTGCCGCGGCCGTCCGGCACGTGGGCGATGCCGCGGCGCACGATGTCCTCGGTCGAGCGGCCGTCGATGCGCTCGCCGGCGAAGCGGATCTCGCCGTCGACCCGGATCATCTTGGTGACCGCCCGCAAGGTCGTGGTCTTGCCGGCGCCGTTGGCGCCGAGCAGCGTCGCGATGCCGCCGTCGGGCACGGCGAAGGACAGGCCGTGCAGCACCGGCACGGCCCCGTAGTAGGCACGCAGCGCCGTCGCCTCAAGCAGTGCCGGCATGGGCCGTTCCGAGATAGGCGCGGGCGACGTCGGCATGCGCTTGCACCACGGCCGGCGTGCCCTCGGCGATCTTGCGGCCGAAGTCGAGCGCGACCACGCGGTCCGAGATGCGCATGACCAGGTTCATGTGGTGCTCGACCAGGAGCACCGTCATGTGGAAGCGGTCGCGGATGGTGCCGATCAGCTGGCGCAGCCCGTCGACCTCGGAATGGTTGAGGCCGCCGGCCGGCTCGTCGAGCAAGAGGAATTTCGGCGTGCCGGCGAGGGCGCGCGCGAGCTCGACGCGCTTCTGGGTGCCGAACGGCAGGCTCTCGACCAGGGCGTCCTGGACCGCCCCGAGATCGAGGAAGTCGATCAGATCGTCGGCGGCGTCCGCCGCGGCGCGCTCCTCGCGCGCCACCCAGGGCAGGCGCAGGGCGTGATCAAAAAATGAGCTGCGCATTCGGCAGTGATGGCCGACCAGGACGTTCTCTCGGACCGTCATGCGACGAAACAGCGCAAGGTTCTGGAAGGTGCGGCCGATGCCGAGACCGGCGGTCGCGCGGCGCGGCCGATCGAGCAGCGAGCGGCCCTCGAAGCGGATGTCGCCGCGGCCACAGCGATAGATGCGGCTGATGCAGTTGAAGAGCGTGGTCTTGCCCGAGCCGTTGGGCCCGATCAGGCCACAGATCTCGCCGGGCATCACGTCGAACGAAACGCCGTCAAGCGCCACCACGCCGCCGAAACGTACGGCGACGTCGCGAATGGATAGAAGCGGCTCCAGCCTCGACCTCCCTCGGCCGCGTACGCTCTCCGGCGTGCTCCCATCGGTTCGCGGCGGGCCGATCCTAAGCGAATTCGCACACGGCAGGGAAGCCGGGTCGACCGCGCAGCGACCGGGCCGCGACGAACCGGCGACCTCGGCGCGCGAAACGGCCGGCCGCGCGGCCTTATTCCGCCGCCTGATTCATGAGCACTATTGCGCCGCCACGCGCGCGCCCGCGAGCGCCGGCATCACCTTGCCGACGAACAGCTCGAGCGACCGCGTCGTCTCGTCGACGGAGAGGTCGCCGAAGGCGAAGCGGCAGCACAGATAGTTGATGCCCGACTGCTCGACGTGGCGCGCCAGGATCTCGCCGACCGTGTCCGCGCTGCCCGCGGCGCCCAGCCCGACCGCGATCAGCTCGTCGAAGCTCTCCGGGTACATCGCATTCGGCGGCCGGGTGCCGTGCTTCCACCACAGCTTCATGAAGCTGGCGTACCAGCGCCGGTAGGCGCGGCGCGCGGCGGCGAGCGCCGCCTCGTCGGTGTCGGCGATCACGATGTGGCGGTTCATGCCCAGCAACGGCAGCGCCGCGAGATCGTTGCCGGCGGCGACCCATGCCTCGCGATAGCTGTCGGTGATCGCGCGGGCTTTGTCGGCGGGCGTGTTGGTCACGATGTTGACGCGGTTCTGCGCGGGCCACGCGGTGCCTTCCGGTCTCGCGACGCCGTACCAGAGCGGTGGGTGTGGTTTCTGCACCGGGGTCATTTCGATGGGGACATCACGGAACTGGAAATGCTTGCCATCGAACGTCACGCTCTCGCCGGCGAGCGCCTGCAGGATCACCGCGAGAGCTTCGATGTAGATCGACTGCGCCGCTTTGGGATCGACGCCGTAATAGCCGAGCTCGTAGGCCGAGATGCCGCGCCCGATCCCGACTTCGAGCCGGCCGCCGCTGAGGTGGTCGAGCATGCAGATCTCCTCGGCCACCCGTAGCGGGTGGTAGAGACCCAGCGTGTAGACCAGCGGGCCGAACCGCAGTCGGCGCGTGCGCTGGGCGACCGCGGCAAGGAAGACGCTGGGCGACGGCGCCATGCCGAGCGGGGTCGCGTGGTGTTCGGCGAGGTGGTAGGCGTGGAATCCCGCGCGGTCGTAGGCTTCGATCAGCTTCAGGCGGCTCTCGTACTGCTCGCCGAGCGGCCCGACGCCCTGGTCCATGTGGTCGAAAATGCCGAATTTCATGGCGTCGGGTTCCTCCATTGTCGGCGCAGGCACGGGGATAGCCCAAAGCCTCCGGGCTTGTCGACCGGACCGCCAGACCGTCGCGCCCGGTATTGGAAAGGCACACGCGCCATCGAATAAAAGAGAATATGCAATTTGAATTGCTACTTTCTGATTGCGCGACCTCTGCGCGATTTGCTGACCTGGTCCCCGAGAACTGTTGGTGAGACTTGTTGCCTGTGGTTTTCTTTATGGTCTATGTATTGTAAGAAGCTTGCACGTTCGCCCTTAACAATTCGGGAAAATTAAACATGGCTGCCTCGGTTTTCGACCAGATCAAGAACAACCTCACCAAGGCTAGGTCGGAGCTCAACGCGCGCCGCAAGGATCTCGAGCATCAGATCGCCGCGCTCCAGAAGCAACTGGCGAAGGTCGATGCCGACGAGGCGTTGCTCGATTCAATCAGCGGCCGGCGCGGCCGGCCGCGGGCGGCGCGCAGCGGCCGCAAGGTCGCGTATGGCGGTGTGCGCACCGGCGTGTTGGAAGCCATCAAGGCTGCCAAGGGGATCAAGCCCGCGAAGATCGTCGAGCACACCGGATTGAGCTCGCCGCAGGTCCACAATGCGCTCACGGGTTTGAAGAAGTCGAAGCTCGTGAAGGTCAGGGACGGCCTCTACCATTCGGCGTGACGTCTCGCGCCGGTCGAAGCAGGGCCCCGGCCGTTCGGCCGGGGCTTTTGCTTTCGGCCGGCCGGTCGGGCACGCTAGGCTCGAGCCGATGCGCGTTGGCGCCGCGATTTACCGAGGCGCAACTATTTTTGGTTAAGCCTCTCGGGCATCAGCGGCCCAATGCGTCGGCGGAGGCGCTGGAAGCGTGTCTCGGCGATGAGAAGCCTGCGGCTTTCCCTGGTCATCCTGCTTCTGGCAGTCCTCCTGCCGATCCTGATCTTCGCGACGGTTCAGGCGCTCAACGCGACGCGGCAGGAGCGCCAGACCTTCGAGCGCAATACCCAGGCGCGGGTCAAGCAGGTGATCGAGGAGCTCGACCGCCAGCTCTACGGCGAGATCAAGGTGCTGCAGATCCTGAGCTACGCCGATCCGTTGCGCACCGGCAACCTGGATCGCTTCTACGATCAGACGCAGCGCGTGGTCGCCACCGAACCGAACATCACCAACATCCTGCTCGCTGATCCGGTCTCCGGCCGCGAGATCTTCAACACGCTCCGGCCCATGGGCAGCCTGCTGCCCGCCCTGCTGAACCGGGACCTGCCGGCCGAGTGCGCGCGCATGCGCCGCCCGGTGATCTCGGGACTGGTCAACCAGGGGGCGCTCACGCGCAAGCCCTTGGTCTCGACGTGGGTCCCCGTGGTGCAGGGCAACGCCGTGCCCTACGCCCTGGCGGCGGTTTTCGACGTCAACTCGCTGAAGCGCATCCTGCTCGCCGACAACATCCCGAGCAGCTGGACGGGCTTGCTGGTCGACCGCGACGGCAACATCATCGTCAGCACCCGCGGCTCGGAAGACCTGACCGGCACGGCGTCGTCGCCCAACGCCCGTCAGGCTCTGGCGTCGGGCCGCCTCGAAGGCATCTATTCGGGCCAGCTGGCGAACGGCGCCGAAGCGATCGTGCCCTACTACGTGTCCCGGCTGTCGGGCTGGTCGGTCCACTACGCGGTGCCGCGCGCGGAGATCGAGGAGCCGCTGCTGCGCTCGAGCCTGATCACGTTCGGCACCGGCGGCTTGAGCGTGCTCGCGGCGCTGCTCCTGGCCGGTCTGGTCGCGCGCGACATCGCGCAACGTCGCAAGGCGGAGCAGACGCTCGAGGAGGCGCAGCGCCTCGAGATCGTCGGCCGCATGACCGGCGGCATGGCGCACGACTTCAACAATCTGCTGACCGTGATCCTGGGCAATCTCGAGATCGCCGCGAAGCGCGTGCGCAACGACGAGCGCGCGACGCAGGCGCTCCAGGTCGCGCTCGGGGCGGTCGAGCGCGGCGGCCATCTGATCCAGCAGCTGCTCGCGTTCGCGCGCCGGCAGCCCCTGCAGCCGCGCCCGATCGCGGTCAACGCGCTGATCCGGAAGATGATGCCGCTGATCCGGCAGGCGATCGGCACGCAGATCGAACAGCGGTACCGCTTGGCCGCCGTGCCCGATTGGTGCCTCGTCGATCCAGCGCAGCTCGAGTCCGCGCTGCTCAACCTGGCCATCAACGCGCGTGACGCCATGCCGAACGGCGGCACGCTGTCGATCCGCACGCGCGCCATCGAGACCCAGGGGACTGCCGCGAAGATCGAGGTCGCCGTCGCCGACACCGGCACCGGCATGTCGACCGAGGTCGTCGAGCAGGCGTTCCAACCCTTCTTCACGACCAAGGAGATCGGCAAGGGAACCGGCCTCGGGCTGAGCCAGGTCTACGGCTTCATCCAGCAGTCCGGCGGCGAGGTCGCGATCGACAGCAAGCTGGGCGCCGGCACGACCGTGACGCTCACGCTGCCGTGCGCCGCCGAGCAGGTGGTCGCGGAGGTCATGACCGGGGCGATTCCGGCGGTGGCGGGGGCGACCCGCGCCGTGCTCCTGGTCGACGACGAGGCCGACGTGCGGGCCACCATCGCGGCGACGTTGCGCGAGCACGACTACGAGGTGCTGGAAGCCGGCGACGGTTCCGCTGCGCTCGACTGGCTG
This sequence comes from Candidatus Sulfotelmatobacter sp., assembly GCA_035507915.1. Lineage (GTDB taxonomy): Bacteria > Pseudomonadota > Alphaproteobacteria > Elsterales > Elsteraceae > JACQAI01. Next base: position 21,395 of record DATJNS010000536.1, on the reverse strand, counting down.
ATGAGCGGCGCGGGGATCGACCTGGTGATCTGCGACGTCGCGATGCCGGGCGGCGTCACCGGCCTCGAGGTGGCGCGCGAGGCCAAGCGCCTGCGCCCGGCGGTCAAGGTGCTGCTGATCTCGGGCGATCCCAGCGCGGTCATCGAGACGGTCGCGGGGATGCCCGAGTTTCCGCGCCTGTCGAAGCCGTTCCGGCAGGCCGATCTGATGCGCGAGCTGGGCGCCATGCTGGCGGGCTGAGCCCGGCGCGCTCCGCGCGGTTGGGGCAGGTTGCGTGCCCCATCGGCGCGGTGATTCGGTGATTTGGCCGATTGCCAGGATCGCCGCGGCCGTGACATCGTTTCTTGTCGCGGGGAGGTCCCTGAGGGAAAGGCGGGATGGGCCAGGCGTGCCACGTCGAGGGCGAGCCGCGCGTGACCATCCTCGTGGTCGAGGACGAGCCGTTGATCCAGCTTGTCACCTCCGAGGCGCTCCACGAGTCCGGCTATCGCGTGCTGGTGGCGGGTGATGCCGACGAGGCCATCGGCATCCTGACCCACGACGCCTCGGTCGGGCTCCTGTTCACCGACATCGTGATGCCGGGGGCGCTCGACGGCTTCGGTCTCGCCGCGTGGGCGAAGTCGGTGCGGCCCGATCTCAAGGTGCTCTACACCAGCGGCTACTCATGGGCTGCCGCGCAAGCCAACGCCGCGGGCGTCCACGGCGCGATGCTGCGCAAGCCCTATCGCGCCGGCGAGCTGCAGCGCGCGGTGCGCAGCGCGCTGGCCAACGGCCGTGGCGACGAAACCACGGCGGACGCGCTCTAGCCCGAATCGCGCGCGCGGCGCATGCAAGACCTTGTGTTCCGGCGCGAAGCGTGATTTCTACCCAGCGCCAATTCATCCCGAACAGCGAGTGCGCCAGCCATGCCAGCAACGACAAAAAAGGCGACCACGACTGTCACCCTGAAGCATCTCGCCGCCGCGCTGGCGGAGGCCCACGAGATGCCGAAGAAGCAATGCGACGCGATCCTCAACGACGTCGTCGGTCTCGTCGTCAAGCATCTGAAGAAGGGCGAGCGCATCCGGATCGGCGGGCTCGGCATCCTGGTCGTGCGCAAGCGCGCCGCGCGGATGGGCCGCAACCCGGCGACCGGCGAAGCGATCAAGATCAAGGCGAGCAAGAAGGTCGCCTTCCGGGCCGCCAAGGACCTCAAGGAAGCGATCTAGCGCCGACCTCGGCGGCCCGCATCGCCGCGCGGGGAGGCGGCGCGGCGGCTCCGTCCCAGCGATCATGACGGCGCGGCTGCGCCAGACCGGGCCGACCGACGGCGCCGGGCGGCTGTGGCACGCGCCGCGTCTGCTGCTCGCGGCAGCGAGCCTGTTCTGGGCCGGCAACTTCATCGTCGGGCGCGCGGTGCACGGCACCGTGCCGCCGTTCGGGCTCGCCTTCTGGCGTTGGACCGGCAGCCTGGTCCTGGTGCTCGGCTTCGCGTGGCCGCATCTGCGCCGGGACGCGGCGGTGCTGCGGCGTCATTGGCCGGTGCTGCTGCTCCTGTCCGGCCTCGGGGTGTCGGCCTACAGCGCGCTGACCTACCTGGGGCTCCAGTCGACGACGGCGATCAACGCGCTGCTGCTGCAGTCGGCGATGCCGCTCGTGATCCTCGTGTGGTGCTTCGCGCTGTTCGGCGAGCGCGCGCGCCCGCTGCAGCTCGCCGGCATCGTGGTGTCGTTGGCTGGCGTGGCCGTGATCGTGACGCGCGGCACGCCGCAGCTCCTCCTCGCCTTTGCGCTCGGCCCCGGCGATCCGTGGGTGCTCGTCGCGGTGCTGTCGTACGCGCTCTATTCGACGCTGCTGCGCAAGCGGCCGCCGGTGCATCCGCTGAGCTTCCTCGCGGCGAGCTTCGCGTTCGGCGCGGCGCTGCTGCTGCCGCTCTACCTCTGGGAGCACCTGTCGGGCGCGCCGACCCGACCGAGCGCCGCCGGCCTGCTGGCGATCGGCTATCTGGCGCTGTTTCCGTCGTGCCTCGCCTACATGTTCTACAATCGCGGGGTCGAGCTGATCGGCCCGACCCGCGCCGGCCAGTTCTTCCATCTGATGCCGGTGTTCGGCACCGTGCTCGCGGTGCTGCTGCTCGGCGAGCCGTTCGAGTGGTTTCAGGGGCTCGGCTTCGTCCTGATCGCTGCCGGCATCGGATTGACGGGGTTGCGCGCCTGAGCGGGCGCCGCGGGTCGAGGTTGCCGGCGCCCGGACGATGCCCCACCCTGTCGACGATGACCGAACGCCGCCGCGCCGCCGCGCGCTCGATCGTGCCGACGCATCTCGATGCGCCGCGCGTCAACCTGCGCATGCGCTCCGACCGTCTGGTCAATCTCTACGACCCGGCGGCGATCGACATCGAGCTCGACGACTGGGTCTATGGCGCGAGCCGCGTGCCGCGGTGGGGCGGCCAGACCAAGGGCGAGGTCGCCTACAACGATCTCTGCCACATGCTGCTGACCGAGCGCATCCTCAGCGAGCTGGTGTGGCCCGGCGCGCCGCTCGAGGCGCGCCGTTGGGCGCTCGCGCACGATCTGCACGAGGGCGCCGGGCTGGGCGACATCTGCACGCCTTATGGACGGTTGTTCGCCGAGGCCGGCCTGCGCGAGCTGAAGACGCGTCTCGACCGCGCGCTCAGATTGGCGATGGGGCTGCCGCCCGAGGTCCCGGCACGGCATCACGACGCGATCAAGCGCGCCGACCGGATCGCCGCGGTGTCGGAGGCCGTGCAGCTGATGCGCTGGCCCGAGCCCGCGGCGCGGCGCGAGATCGGCCTCGGCTTTCGCGGCGCGCTGTGGACCAAGCCGATCGAGCTGCTCGACGAGGCGGCGGCGCGCGTCGCGTGGTGGCGGCGCTATCTGCTGCTCGGCGGCAAACGGTGAGGCGTCGCGGCCGCGACCGGCCGGTGTGAGCCTAGAGCGGAATGCGCAGCCGCAGCGCCGGCACCGGCTCCTGGCGGCGTTCGGTTGGGATCGGGTCGACCGGCGGCATCGCCAGGCTGGGCATCAAGGTCGGGCCGCTCAGGTCAGGCATCTTGAGGCCGTCCGCCGTGGCGGATGGCGGCAAGGGCGTCCGCGGCGCGACCAGCGCGGGGCGCGACAGGTCGATCGGCGGCGGCGGGGTCGTCGGATTGATCAGCAGCACCTGCTGCGCGGCCGCCATCGACGGCAGCAACACCATCGCGCACAGGGCGCCAGTCCTAATCGAGGACAGCATGGTGCATAAAAACCCTGGGGGGCTGTCGGGTCAAGTCGAAGCCTCAACCAGTAGGGTATTATGATACAATCGACCGACCCCGGGACGCCAGCATCCGGGTGACCGCGCGCCGGATGCGCTCGACGGGCGCCCGCTTGAAGTCGAAGACCGGCGACGGGTCGGCCTCGTGCACCAGCATGGCGGCGTTGCATTCGAAGACGATCAGCCGGCCGGTCGGATCGAGCGCGCAGTCGAGGCCGAAGAAGTCGAGCGGCACCCGGCGGACGATCTCGGCGAGGGCCGCCCCGGCGGCCGGGCCGAGGCAGGCCAGAGGGTCCGCGAGAAAGCGTGCCTCCTCGTCGAGCAGCGCCGGTTGGCTCGCCATGTCGGTTCGGAAGTAGTGGACGAGCCAAGTATCGCCGAACGCCAGGTGATAGGGCAGCACGTCGCCGGCGACGACGATGAACCGGTATTTTCGGTAGCGGCCGTCCGGGGAGCGGAAATCGCAGAAGCGTGTCACATAGACGTCCGCGGCCGTCATGCCGTCGAGGCACGCGGCGAGCGCCGCCGGCGTGTCGCACTTGACGAGGTCGGTGCCGCCGTGGCTGCCGACCGGGCGCACGAGGATCGGCCAGCCGAGCGCGCCGGGCCTGTCTCCGGCGGCGCCCTCGCGCAGCGACGCGGCCGCGCAGCGGTGCGTCGGCGGCATTGTGCAGCCGTCGATCGACGCCAGGCGCAACGCCATCCGCTCGCGCGTGGTCGCGAGGATCTCGCGGGGTGGATTGACCACCGGCAGTCCGACGGCGGCCACGACGTCGCACGCGCGGGCGAGCGCGCCATGCGCGCGGTCGGGGTCGCCGATCGCGTTGAAGAGCACGTCGTAGCTGGCCGTCATGCGTGCGTGCGGATAGTCGAAGTCGTCGAGCATGAAGACGAGCTCGAGATCGTATGATGTGGGATCGAGGATGAACTGGGTCGGCGTGTTGTGCGCGCCCGGCGCGAGCAAGACGCCGATCCGCATCCGCTCGCGGCGCCGCGCTTCGGCGCGCGTCCAGCTCGCGTTCGCCATGCTGCGGGCGAAGTGCGCATGCGCCTCGGCGACCGCGCCGCTTTCGATCAAGGCATTGCCGATGATCGCATCGAGCTCGGGCATGCCGCGGTCGAGCCGGCGTGCCGTCCGAAAATAGGTGAGCGCCTCGCCGAGGCGGCCGAGGCGTTGCACGGTGCGGCCGAGCGCCGTCCAGGCGAGCGCCCATTCGGGCGCCAGCCGCACGGCCTCGCGGAGCTCGGCGAACGCCGCGTCGTGTCGGCGTGCGGCGTGCAACGCATCTCCGAGCGCAACCCGCAGCAGGGCGTTCGCCGGCGCCCGCCGGACGCCCTCGCGCAGCGCGGCGATCGCGGCGTCGAGCCGCCCCAGCGCGCGCAGGATCTGGCCGAGCTGGAACGCCGCGTCGTCGTCCTCGGGCGCGAGCGCCAGCGCCGTCTCGGCATGCGCGATCGCCGCCTCGGCGGCGCCGGTCGCGGCTTCCGCCCGGGCGAGCGCGGTCGCCGCGACCGCGGAACCCGGCAAGCCGGCGAACGCGAGCTCGAGCTCGGCGCGCGCCGCCGCCGGGTCGCCCGCGGCGAGCAGGGCCTGGCCCAGCCGGAGCCGCAGCCGCGGCCGGTCCGGCGCGAGCGCGCGCGCAGCCTCGAAGCGCGGCAGCGCCGCGGCGGGCGATTCGGAGCCCCATAGCGCCTCGGCCAGCGCCAGCTGGACGTCGGGATCGCCGCCGTGCGTCGATGCGATCGGCTCGAGCAGGCGGCGGGCCTCCGCGAACCCACCCTGCAGCACCAGCACGATACCGAGCAGCCGGACCGCCGGGGCGTTGTCGGGCGCTTCGGCGAGCACCGACCGGCACAGCGCAGCGGCGTCGTCGAGGCGTCCGGCGGCGAGGCAACGCTCGGCGTCCGCGATGCGCGCGACGGCTTCCGCAGGCTGCGTCGAGGGTGAGCGGCCGGTCGGCATGACGCGACGGTAGCCCTCGCATCGCCAAGACGAAAGCCGTCGCGTCCTCGCGACGTCGCGGCTACAAAGGCGCGGCATGAGCGCCGACGATCGTCCCGCCGTCGAGATCCGGGTCGCCGCGCCCGCCGACGGGCCGGCGTTGATCGGCGCGATCGAATCGATCGACCGCGAGACCGAGTATCTCGGTATGGCGGGTGAGCGGCTCGCCTGGGCTGACCAGCCCACGGCCGCCCTCGAGGCGTGGACGCGATCCGGCGACGGCGTCTACGTGATCGCGACCGCGCGCGATGCGATCGTCGGCTATGTCGGCGCGCTCGCCGGACACTACCGTAGCACCCGGGGTGTGCTGTCGATCCCGCATATCGGCATTCGCGGCGCGAACCGCCGTCAGGGGATCGCGACGCGCCTCCTGGGCGCGCTCGAGTCCTGGGCGCGCGCGCGCGGCGCGCATCGCATCGATCTCAGCGTCGACGAGGACAACGCGCCGGCGCGCGCGCTCTACGACGCCTGCGGCTATCAGCCCGAGGGGCGCGTCCGCGAAGCGGTGCGCGATGGCGGCCGGTGGCATTCCTACATCCCGATGGCCAAGCGGCTCGATGCCGGATCGCACGCGATGGCGCCGATCGTCGTCGAGCGCCGGCGGCGGCCCGACAGCGTGACGGTGAACTTCCGACCGCTCGTGGCGGGCGACGCGGATGCCCTGCGCAGCTGGGAGCTCGCGCTGCTGGCCGCGCCGCCGCGCTCGTTGAAGGCGATCGACGAGGTCGCCGCGCCGGAGCGCTTCCGCGAAGACCTGCGCGCGATGGTCGCCGGAACCGAGACTTATCTCGTGGCGGCGGTGACCGACGTCGCCGGCGCCGAGCGCGTCGTCGGCCTGAGCGCGGCATCGGCCAAGCCGGGGGTTCGCCTCCGGCACGATGTGACCATGATCGTCAACGTGCTCGCCGACTACCGGTCGCTCGGCATCGGGCGCCGGCTGTGCGCGATCGCCGAGGACTGGGCGCGCGCGCGCGGCGCGCATCGGCTGTCGACCGCGGTGCATGCGGCCAACGATGCCGGCTTGCGCTTCGCCGCCGCGATGGGATTCGTGCAGGAGGCCGTGATGCGCGGCTATGCGCGCTTCGGCGACGTCCACGTCGATCTCGTGACGCTCGCCAAGCTCTTGCCCGAGACTGCAACCGAGACCTGAACCGAGCACCGGGAGGACAGGCGATGGCGGGACCCGAGGAAGATCTCTCGTTCGATTATTTTCCCAGCAATTACCGCTGGTCGCACGGGCTGCTGATCGGGCTCAACGCCGCACCATGGGGCGGCTCGGAGATCGGCGAGGTGCATCGGATCGGCCGCGCGCTGCGCGGCAAGGAGGGCGACGATCGCGCCTGGTTCGAGACCTGGGCCGCGGGCGCCGCCGCGGTCGAGAAGGCCGGACGCGATCGCATCGCGTCGGGCCACCAGCGCAGCGCCGCCGCCTACCTGCTGCGCGCCGCCAACTACTATCACGTCGGCGAGCGCTTCCTGCAGCCGAAGAGCGCCGACGGCCTGGCGGCCTACCGGCGCGGCGTCGAGTGCTTCAGGGACGCCGCGCAGCGTCTGGGGCGGCCGCGCATCGAGCCCGTCGAGGTGCCCTACGAGGGCACCAGCCTGCCGGGGCTGCTCGTGCACGCCGAGCCGGTCGCCGGCCGGACGGGTGCGGCGCCCGCGATGATCTTCTTCGACGGTTTCGACGTCACCAAGGAGCTCCAGTACTTCAAGGGGGTGCCCGATCTCGTGGCGCGCGGCATCGCGTGCCTGATCGTCGACGGCCCCGGCAACGGCGAGAGCATCCGGTTCCGCGGTCTGCCGCTGCATCACGAGACCGAACGCTACGCGACCCCGGCCTACGAGTATCTCGCCGGTCGCCCCGAGATCGACCCGAAGCGCATCGGCGTGATGGCGCTCAGCCTCGGCGGCTACTACGCGCCGCGCGCGGCGGCCTACGAGCCGCGCTTCGCCTGCTGCATCGCCTGGGGCGCGCAGTGGGACTACTGGCAGACCTGGCACGATCGGTTCGAGAAGCTGGCGCGCAGCACCACGCCGTCGCTGTCGGTGCCCTGGCAGCATCTCCTGTGGGCGTTCAACGTCGACACGCGCGAAGCGGCGATGAAGCAACTCGAAGGGTTCCGGCTCGACGGCGTGGTGCAGCGCATCGCCTGCCCGTTCCTGATGGTGCACGGCGCCGGCGACGAGCAGATCCCGCTCGCGCTCGCCCGGCGCTGCTTCGACGCGGTCGGCTCCCGCCACAAGACGCTGCGCGTGTTCGACCGCGAGGAGGGCGGCTACCATCATTGTCAGATCGACAACGTCAGCATCGGCGTCGCGGCGATGTGGGATTGGCTCGAGGACGTGCTCGAGCCCGGCCGCTAGCGCCGCGGTGCGGCGGACCGTCTGGTTCGGTATCGCCGCGGCGGCGTGCGTGCTGCTGGCCGGCGCGCCGTCACCGGTCGCGGCGTCGTGCGGCACGGCAGGCGCCGACACGATCGTTCACGACGTCGAGATCGTCGACCGCGACGGCGGACGCGTGATTCATCGCGGCGACGTCGACCTCGGCGCAACCTTGCGGCGCATCGCGGCCGGCGAGCCGGCGCCGGTCGGTCGCGACGACGGCACCGCGTTCTGCGCGCGCGGGCTCGATCGCACGCGGTTCGACGACCCGGCCTACGGCGAATTCGTTGTCCTGCCGACCTATCTGCGCGGCCGTTCGCCGGGTCCGCAGCGCGTCATCGTCGGCACGGCGAGCGGTCGCGCCTTCTACACCTGCGATCACTACCGGACGTTCGTGGCGCTCGAGCCGCGCGTCGTCCTGCCGCCGGACCGGCGCGCGGCGATCGAGCGGCAGTCGCGCGCGTCGTGCCGAAGCCGCTGACTCAGGCGGCGCGCACCGTGGTCGAGAACTTGCTGACCTCCTCGCGCAGGAGATCGGCGTCGCGCACCAGGTCGCGCGCGGTGATCAGCACCTGGGCGGCGACCTGGTTGGCTTCGCCGACCGAGGAGGTGATCTCGGCGATCTGCTTCGAGACCTCCTCGGTGCCGATCCCGGCGTGCGCGACGTTCTCGGCGATCCGGTGGCTCGATCCGCCCTGATCGTCGATCTCCGACGCGATCGTCGTCGTGATCTCGTTCATCTTGCCGATGGTCTGGCCGATGCCGCCGATGTCGTCGGCGATCTGGTGGATCGCGTCCTGGATGCCGCGCACCTGGATGACGATCTCCTCGGTCGCCCTGGCGGTCTGCGCCGCCAGGTTCTTCACCTCGGTCGCGACCACGGCGAAGCCCTTGCCGGCCTCGCCGGCGCGGGCCGCCTCGATCGTCGCGTTGAGCGCCAGCAGGTTCGTCTGATTGGCGATGTCGGTGATCAGCTTCACCACCGTGCCGATGCGGTTGGCCGCCTCGGTGAGAACGGTGACGGTATGGTTGGTCCGCTCGGCCTGGCTGACCGCCTGGCCGGCGATCGCGGAGGATTGCTGCACGCGCTGGCCGATGCCCGAGAGCGCCTGCAGCAACCCTTGGGCCGCCGCAGCCATCGTCTCCGTGCTTTGCTGCGCCTGGCGCAGCGCGGCGGTCGCGAGGCCGCTGCGGCGCGTCGCCTCCGTGCTCGCCGTGCCCATGGTGGTGGCGCAGAACTCCATCTCCTTCACCGACGTGCGGACGCCCTCGAACACGCGCTGCACGCTCGCCTCGAAATTGTCGGCGAGCTCCTGGCGGCTGCGCTGCTGGTCGACGCCGGCCTGCTCCTCGATGGTCTGGCGCTCCTCGACGTGCAGGGCGACGCGCTGATTCATGCGGCCGATGATCAGCTGCATCAGGAGAAACGCGAACTTCGGGTTCTGGCAGAACAGCTCGAACACGCGCCGCGCCGAGATGCGCAGCACCTCGACGTCGGTCTCGCACAACGCCGAAGCCGTGCGCTTGCGCTCGGGCGAGAAGATGCCGATCTCGCCCAGGAACTCGCCGGGCCCGAGCTGCAGGTCGAGCTCCGGGATGCGCACGGTGCCCTTGGTGATCAGGAACATCTCGCCGGAGAGATCGCCGGACCTGAAGAGCGGCTGCGATGCCTTCGCCGTCGCCCTGACCATCAACGGGGTCAGCCACTCCGGCGCGATCACCTTGTGGGCCCGGCGCGGCGCCGGTCGTTGCTCCTTGAACGCCATCGAGGCGTTGGCGATCACCTCGGAGCGGGCTTCACGCAGGACCGACCGAAGGATCCATTCGCGCACGACCAGGATCAGCAGCAGAATGCCGTGGATGCGCACGATCTGGAGATCGGGCGCGATCACGCCGTAGAGCACGAAGCCCGCGCAGGCCGCGATCGAGATGCCTCGGTAGGAGATGCGGGTCGGCAGGTTCGAGCCGACCGCAATCACACCAGCGACGACGATGGCGACGATTTCAGTCCAGACCATTTGATCCAACCTCGCTGGGCTTCGGATGGCCTGTTCGAGCCTTGGTGCCGTGCCTCACCGAACGCACGGAAGGTTTATGTCCAAGTGGGTCGATCCACGCAATGGCTGATCGCGTGCGGCATGCGCGACCACGGCGAAAATTGATTGAATTGTAGATATTTTTCCCGGGCCCGGCGCGGTCAGCGGTCGAGCTCCGGGTAGTGGCGGAAGATGCCCATCTCGTTGAACGGGATGCGCCGCTTGGAGGCCAGATAGGCCGCGATGCGCGGCCGCCGCGCGACGCGCTCGTGCAACGCGCCGACGCGCGGATGGCGCCGTTCGATCCGCGCCGTGGCCCGCGGGAACCCGTAGCGCAGGCCGGCGACGACCTGGAACAGCGACAGGTCGGCGTAGGTCAGGCGGCCGCCGACCAGATGCTTGTCGCCGGCCCGATTGCGCGCCAGCACGTCCTCGAAGTAGCCGAGATATTTGGGCACGCGGTTGGCGAGGAAGTCGGCGGTCCGCCGCTTCGCCTCCTTGCGCTGATCCTCGTAGTAGAGGCTGCTGGCGATCGGATGGTGGGTGTCGTGCGCCTCGTCGACCAGGTCGGCGATCGTCAGCTGGAGCTGCTGGGTCCACAGCCGGCCGGCCGCGGCGGCCGGCGCCAGGCCGTGTTGCGCGCCGAGATATGACAGTATGTTTGCGGTCTGCCCGATCAGCAGCTTGCCCGCGCGCAGGAACGGCGGCGCATAGGGCGGGCGCTCGACTGCGCTGCCGTCGAGCAGCTTGAGCATCGACGCCGTGCCGCCCGAGCGCCGGGCCACGTCGACATAGGCGACAGCGGCCTCCTCGAGCGCCAACCGAACGAACTCGCCCCGACCCTGGATCTCGGGCCAGTAATACAGCTCATAGCGCATGGGACGGCCTCCTCAGACTTTCGGGATGATGTCGTCGGCGAAGCGGGAGATCTGCTCGACCTGCTCGTCCGCGCTGGTGCCTTGATAGCGCACGATCACGGTGCGGAAGCCGAGATCGAAGATCGCCTTGAGATCGTCGATGATCTGCTGCGCCGAGCCGGTGCCTGGCGCGCGCCGGTCGAACTGGCTGGGGCGCGCCTCGCCGACGCTGAGGAAGAGCTTGTAGGCGAGCGTCAGATCCGCGTAGCGCCGGCCATGCTCGTCGCACAGGCGGCGCAGCGCCGCCAACCGGTCGCCGAGCTGCGCCGGCGAGATGGTCACCGCGAGCCAGCCGTCGGCCAGACGCGCGACCCGCCGCAGCGCGGCGTCCGCGAGGCCGCCGATCAGGATCGGCGGGTGGGGGCGTTGGAGCGAGCCGGGCGATGCGTGGATCGCCTCGAACCGGTAGGTCGCGCCGTCGTAGGCGACCGTTCCGCCGGCCGCGATCGCCTTGAAGATCTCGAGATACTCGTCGGTCACGCGGCCGCGGCGCGCGAAGTCGGGCGCCCCCAGCACGGCGAACTCCTCGGCGAGCCAGCCGGCGCCGGCGCCGAGTACGACGCGCCCGCCCGACAGCTGGTCGAGCGTCACCAGCATGCGGGCGAGCAGCACCGGATTGCGATAGGGCATGACGAGCACGGCGGTGCCGAGCCTGACCCGCTCCGTGGCGCCGGCCAGAACGCCGAGCGTCGCGATCGGCTCCATCAAGGGCTCGGAGAGATCGGCCGGGAACGCGCCCGTCGCGCTGTAGGGATAGGGCGACTTGACCGCGGTCGGGAAGGCGACGTGGTCGGCCAGCCAGACCGACTCGAAGTCGAGCGTCTCGGCGAGGCGCGCCAGCTTCAGGATGGCGTCGCGCGTCGCCAGACGGCCGTAGATCCCCACGTCCAAACCGAAGCTGCGCGTGCTCGCCATCGGGCGACCTCCCTCGGGGCTGCCGTCATAGTCCATCGCCGTCGAGCGGCTTGCCAAGCCGGGGCTTCGGCGCCTTATGTGGTCGGCGATCGGGAGCCTGCATGATCACGGACATCCACTGCCATTTCGTGCCGGAGCGCTATTTCGCCTTCATCGAGGCCGAGCCGGCCTTCGCGGTGAGGCGCCGGCCGGCCGACGGCGAGCATGTCGAGGTCTCGGTCGGCCCGGTCGCGTTCGGTCTCAACCCGACGTTCTTCGACGTCCAGCGCCAGATCGTGCGCATGGACGGGCTCGGCATCGACCGCACCGTGCTGTCGCTGGCGACGCCGCTGATCAACTACGCCGTGCCCGGCCCGCTCGCGGCGGCGGCGGCACGCCTGTTCAACGACGAGCTGGCCGCCGTGGTCGACCGGCATCCCGACCGGTTCGCCGGCTGGGCCTTCCTGCCCATGCAGGACCCCGTCGCGGCGGCCGCCGAGCTCGAGCGCGCGGTCACCGAGCTCGGCCTGTGGGGCGGCCATCTCGGCTCCAACGTCGGCGGGCGCTATCTCGACGCACCGGAGTTCGCGCCGATCTTCGAGGCCGCGTGCGCGCTCGACGTGCCCCTGTTCGTGCACCCGGCCGATCCGCCCGGGCGCGAACGCACCGGCCGCTACGAGCTGACGGTGGTCGCCGGCTATCTGTTCGACACCACGATCAACATCTTCAACATGGTGTTCGGCGGTTGCCTCGACCGTCATCCCGGGCTGCGACTGTGCTGCGCCCATGCCGGCGGCTACGCGCTGCTGCTGCGTCAGCGCATGCAGCGCGAGGTGGACACCAACCCGAGCTTGGCGCGCGCCATCAGGGCGCCGATCGGCGACTACCTGCGCCGGCTCTATTTCGACACGGTGTGCTTCGAGCCGGGTTACCTCCGCTACGCGGAGGAGCTCGCCGCGGTCGGGCATTTCGTGCTCGGCAGCGACGGACCGTTCCCGCTCGGCGAGCCCGATCCCGTGGGCTTCATCCGGGCGAGCTTCGGCACCGGCGAGCGCGGCGCGGCGATCCTCCATCGCAACGCCGAGACGCTGTTCGGCGCGCACCACCGCTAGCGCGGGCCCGCCATGGCGATCGATCTCCTGCGCGGCCTCGCCGACCGGTTCTACCAGGAAGGCAACTGGGCTTCGGCGCTCAATCTCTACCGCAACGTGCTGGCGACCGACGCGGGCGCCTCGGCGGAACTCGGCTATCGTTTGGCGATCGGGCACTGCGAGATCGAGCTGGCCGATCCGGCCACGCTCGGCGGGCTCGCGCTCGAGGCCGACGCGCCGTCGGGCTCGGAGCGCGAGCGCATCATCGCTGCGCGACTGCGCCTGCGCGCGCGCGACCTCTGCCGCGCCGGCGACGCGGCGCGCGCGGCGCGCCTCTTGCGCCTGCTGGCGACCTGCGATCCGCCGATCGCCGAGGCTTACGCGGCCGCGATCGACGCGCCGCCCTCGACAGCGGCTCCGGCGGCCGGCGACCGCGACCCGCCGTTCCTCGGCGACCTCGCCGATCTGGACGTCGAGGCGGTCAAGCGGCGCATGCGCGGGCTGCGGGTCCTGCTGGGATTCCGGCGCTTCTACTACGACATGCCGGAACGCCGGTACGAGCCGCCCGACCTGTTCGCGCGCAGCGCCGCGGCGTTCGGGCTGACCGTCGACGCCCTGGATCTCTCGGCGCTCGAGCAAGACACCGCCGGTCTCGCGACGGCGCTCTACGAGCGCATCAATGAATTCCGCCCCGACGTGATCGTCTACGAGGGCCTGTTCACCGCCGGCGCGTCGGCCGTCGACGAGACCGTCGCCAGCCATGTCGGCACCGTGCTGGACGTGGCCCGGCGGTATCTCGGCGTCCGGGTGGTGAAGTGCGTGCTCGACGCCTGGCGCGTGCCGGCCGACCGCCTGTTCCGCGGCGTGGGCAGCGTGGTCGATCTGGTGCACCACGGCCATCCCGCGATCCTCGAGCGCGTCGGCGACGCGACGCGACGCGTATTCTGCTACGTGCCGCCGCTCGACCTGCCGACGCCGACCGCGGAAGCCGGCTCGCTACCCGGGGCCTGCTTCGCCGGCACCATCTCGGCCGCCAGCATCGCGCGGTTGGTGTGGTGGGCCGAGGCCGGTGCGCGCAACCTGCCGATCAGGTTCTACGAGACCGATGCGGCGGCGCCGGCCGAGCGTCCCGACACGGCGTTCGCCGATCTGCACCGCGCCCATCAGCTCTGCGTCAACTTCACCCGCCGCAGCGGCGGCGCGCCGATCCTGACCTGGCGTACGATCCAGACGCTGCTCGCCGGCGGCGTGCTGCTCGAGGAACGGTCGCGCGACAGCGCCCATTTCCTGAAGCCGGGCATCCACTATGAGGAGTTCGCGACCATCGCGGAGTTGGCGGCCGTCATGGAGCGGCTGCTGGGGGATCCCGAGGCGCGCGCGCGCCTGGCTGCGGCGGGCGCGGCGTGGGCGCGGCGCTATTTCACCGGCGACTATTTCTGGGCGGGGCTGCTCGATCGCCTGCTCGCGGGTGGCCGGTGAGGCGCGAAGCGGCGCGTGGCGATCTCTTCGGCGCCGCGGATGCGCCGCGGCGCGACGTCGAGGCGCTTGCCGCGGGCGCATGCGTGCTGCACGGCTTCGCCGCCATCGAGGCGCCGACGCTGATCGCGGCGATCCGGCAGATCGAGACGGACGCGCCGCTGCGCCGCATGGTGACACCGGGCGGATTCACGATGTCGGTCGCGATGACGAACTGCGGCCGCGCCGGATGGATCACCGATCGGCGCGGCTATCGCTACGACGCCGCGGACCCGCTGACCGGGCGGCCGTGGCCGGCGATGCCGACGTGTTTCGCCGATCTCGCCGCGCGCGCTGCCTCGGCCGCCGGGTTCCCCGGCTTCACGCCCGATGCGTGCCTGGTCAATCGCTACGAGGCGGGCGCGCGCCTGACCCTGCATCAGGACCGCAACGAGCGCGATTTCGCCGCGCCCATCGTGTCGGTGTCGCTCGGCCTGCCGGCCACCTTCCTGTTCGGCGGCGCCAAGCGCAGCGATCGGCCGCGGCGCATCCGCCTCGAGAACGGCGACGTCGTCGTGTGGGGCGGCCCGGCGCGGCTGGCGTTCCACGGCGTCGACGTGCTGGCCGACGGCGAGCATCCGCTGACTGGCCGCTGCCGCTTCAACCTGACGCTGCGCCAGGCGCTCTGAGCGCGCCTGGATGACGCACCAACAAAAGCAGGAGCGCCGGCAAGAAGCGGAATGAACCGCCGGGGCGCGGCGTCTATCTACAGGTCCAATCGCACCATCGAGAGGATCTCACCCATGGTCTCCATCACCGCAACCGACGGGCGCCGGCGCCGCTTGCCCGCACACCCGACCGTCCGCGTCGTCGGCGGCATGCTCGCGCGCCTGCGCGGCTGGCAGGTTCGCGCGCGCCAACGCCGGGAGATCGCGGCGCTGACCGAACGCGACCTCCGCGACATCGGTCTCACCCGCGCGCAGCTGCAGAGCGAGCTGGGCAAGCCGTTCTGGCGGGCGTGACGCATCGCGCGCCGCGCCCCTGCGGCGCGGCGAAGCTTGCTTCGAGTCGGCGCCGCGGCGTAGGACAGCGCCATGGCGATCCGGAGCGACGAGAGGGTCATGTCGGGACGGCGCGCGCGCGCGCCGCTGCGTGCCGCTCGCCGCGGTATCGGGCTCGGGCTGCTGCTGCTGCTGCTGCTCGCCGGCGTCGCGCCGGCGGGCGCGGCCGAGCCGGGCGTGACGATCGGCCAGCGGCCGCAGCCGTTCGAGGACCGCTACACGCCGGCCATCCCGGGCTTCAAGGTCACGGTGTGGATCACGCGCCTCGACACGCCCTGGTCGCTCGTGTTCCTGCCCGACGGGCGCGCGCTGGTGAGCGAGCGCAGCGGCGCGATCCGCCTGATCGCCGACAACAAGCTGCAGCCCGATCCGCTGATCACGCGCAACGTGGTGCAGAACGGCGAGGGCGGCTTGATGGGGCTCGCGATCCATCCGCACTTTCCCAGCGTGCCGTACGTCTACGCCATGGAGACCATCGAGGACCAGCTCGGTCGGCGCCAAAACCAGGTCGTGCGCTTCCGCTTCGAGCGCAACCGGCTGACCTTCGACCGCGTCATCGTGGGCGGCATTCCGGCGGGCGCCAACCACAATGGCGGTCGCATCGCGTTCGGACCCGACGGACGCCTCTACGTGACCACCGGCGACACGTTCCGCGGCGCGCTCGCCCAGGACGCCAAGAGCCTGGCCGGCAAGATCCTGCGCGTCGGCGACGACGGCTCGGTGCCGCCCGACAATCCGGTGCTGGGCTCGCCGGTCTTTTCCTACGGCCATCGCAATCCCCAGGGGCTGGCGTGGGATCCGCAGACCGGCAAGCTGCTCGAGTCCGAGCACGGGCCGTCGGGCGAGTTCGGCCTCAGCGCGTGGGACGAGATCAACGTGATCGAGTCGAACGGCAACTATGGTTGGCCGCAGACCGTCGGCGCCGTCTACAAGAAGGGCGTGATCGATCCGATCGTCGCCTGGCCGGACCTGACCACGCCGCCCTCCGGCATGGCGTTCTGGCACGGCGACCTGTTCGTCGCGACCTTGCGCAGCCAGGCGCTGATCCGCGTGATGCTCGATCGCGAGGACGGCAAGATCAAGGCGCACGGCATCGAGCGCTGGTTCGCCCGGTCGGCTTATGACGGCCGCTTCGGCCGACTGCGCGATGCCGTTGCCGGCCCCGACGGCGCGCTCTACGTGCTCACCAGCAACCGCGATGGCCGCGGCGACCCGAGCTTCGACGACGATAGGATCATCAAGATAGAGGTCCTGCCGCAATAGCGCCCGCGCCGCGCGGCGCCCCTCGGTTGAGCCACGCCCGGCGTCGGCCTATGGTGGCGCGATGGCGATCCCGTTCCGCTTCGATCCGATCGAGCTGCCGCCGGAATGCGAGACGTTGCGCGGCGAGGTGCGCGCGTTCATCGCCGAGGAGCTGGCGGCCGGCCATTGGCGCGCCGGCGGCGATTTCGGCGCGCGCCACGACGCGGCGTTCAGCCGTCGGCTCGGCGCGCGCGGCTGGATCGGCATGACGTGGCCGAAACGCTACGGCGGCCACGAGCGCAGCGCGCTCGAGCGCTACGTCGTGACCGAGGAGCTGCTGACCGCCGGCGCGCCGGTCGCCGCGCATTGGATCGCCGACCGCCAGAGCGGCCCGCTGCTGCTGCGTTTCGGCACCGAGGCGCAGCGCCAGACGCTGCTGCCCGGGATCGCGCGCGGCGAGACCTTCTTCGCGATCGGCATGAGCGAGCCCGACTCGGGCTCGGATCTCGCCTCGATCCGCACGCGCGCGGTCGCGGTCGACGGCGGCTACACGCTGACCGGCGCCAAGGTGTGGACCAGCCACGCGCACCGCTCGCACTACGCGATCACCTTGTGCCGTACCGCGCCGGTCGATCCGAGCGACCGTCACAAGGGCCTGACCCAGCTGGTCGTCGATCTCAAGGCGCCCGGCGTGACCTGCCGGCCGATCAGGAACCTGGCGGGCGATCTCGACTTCAACGAGGTGCGCTTCGACGACGTCTTCGTGCCCGCGTCGATGCTGGTCGGCGCGGAGGGCGACGGCTGGAAGCAGGTGACCAGCGAGCTCGCCTACGAGCGCAGCGGACCCGAGCGCTGGACCAGCACCTTCACGGTGCTGGTCGAGCTGATGCGCCGCCTCGGCGCGTCGCCCGACGAGCGCGCCGCCGAGACCGTCGGACGGCTGGCCGCGCATCTGTGGACCTTGCGCCGCATGTCGGTCTCGGTCGCCGGCATGCTGCAGGCCGGCGAGACGCCCAATCTCGAGGCCGCGATGGTCAAGGACCTCGGCACGACCCTGGAGCGCGAGATCCCGGAGATCGCCCGCCTGGTCGCGCCGGGGCGTCGGCGGCCGAGCAACGATCGCTTCGAGGAGGTGCTCGCCGAGGCGGTGCTGCACGCGCCGTCCTTCACGTTGCGCGGCGGCACGCGCGAGATCCTGCGCGGCATCATCGCGCGCGGCCTCGGCCTGCGATGACCGACACGCTGGTCTTCGACGCCGCGGAGCGGCTGTTCGGCGATCTCGCGACCGAAGCGGTGGTCAACGCCGCCGAGGCCGGCACGTGGCCGGCCGCCTTGTGGCAGGCGGTCGACGCGGCGGGATTCCTCGACGTGCTGGTCGCGGGCGCCGCCGGCTTCGATCTGGGCGGCTTCGGCGACGCCGCGCAGATCCTGCGCGCCGCCGGCCGGCACGCGGTGCCGTTGCCGCTGGCCGAGACCATGCTGGCGCGCTGGTGGCTCGCCGGGGCCGGGCTCGCCGTGCCGCAGGGGCCGCTGACCGTCGCCCCGGTCGAGCCCGACGACACGGTCGCGGTCACGCCGGCGCGGCGCGGCTGCCGCGTGTCGGGGCGCGCCGGCGCCGTGCCATGGGCCACGCAGGCCGCCGGCATCGTCGTGGTCGCCGCCGGCTATGTCGCGCTGGTGGTGCCGTCGGCCGCCGACGTCCGCGCCGGCACCAACCTGGCCGGCGAGCCGCGCGACGAGGTGGCCTTCGAGCTCGACGTCACCGACGCAGCGGCGGCGCCGGTGCCGTCGGCCTATGACGCCACGCTGCTGCTCGGGCTGGGCGCGGCGTGCCGGGCCCAGCAGATCGCGGGCGCGCTCGAGACCGCGCTCGAGCTCGCGGTGCGCTACGCCAACGATCGCGTGCAGTTCGGTCGGCCGCTCGCCAAGTTCCAGGCGATCCAACATCAGCTGGCGCTTGCCGCCGAGCAGGCGGGCGCCGCGCGCGTCGCCGCCGACGGCGCGAGCGCGGCTCTCGCGGCACGCGGCGGCGACGCCGTGTTCGCCGTCGCTGCGGCCAAGATCCGCGCCGGCGAAGCCGCCGGCAAGCTGACGGACTACGTCCACCAGGTGCACGGTGCGATCGGCTTCACCCACGAGCATCGGCTGCATCACGCGACGCGCCGGCTGTGGTCGTGGCGCGACGAGTTCGGTACCGAGAGCCACTGGTCGGTCGCGCTCGGCCGGCGCCTCGCCGCCGCGGGCGGCGGCGCGCTATGGCCGACGCTGACCGCCGAATGAGTCCGACGGGAGGAGTTCCGATGACCACCGCCACCCCAGATTTGCGCTTCGACATCCACGACCGCATCGCCACCATCACGCTCAACCGTCCGGAGCGCATGAACGCGTTCACCTTCGAGATGATCGACGCCTGGGCGGCGGCGCTGGTCGAATGCCGGCGCAACGACGACGTGCGCGTCGTCATCGTGACCGGCGCCGGCAAGGCGTTCTGCAGCGGCGGCGACATCAACGCCATGGGCGATCGCTTCGGCAGCCCGCCCGACAAGCGCAAGAACGAGCTGTGGGGCCGCATCCAGCGCATCCCGCTCGCCTACGAGGATCTCGACAAGCCGGTGATCGTCGCGGTCAACGGCGTGGCGACCGGCGCCGGCATGGACCTGGCGCTGATGGGCGACATCCGCTACGCCGCCGAGAGCGCGCGCTTCGCCGAGACCTACGTCAAGGTCGGGCTGGTGCCGGGCGCCGGCGGCGCGCACTTCCTGCCCCGGCTGGTCGGCGTGTCGAAGGCGCTCGAGCTGTTCTGGACCGCCGATTTCGTCGGCGCCGAGGAGGCCCTGCGCATCGGCCTGGTCAACAAGGTGGTGCCCGACGGCGAGCTGATGAGCCAGGTGCAGGCGCTCGCCGAGCGCATCGCCGCGGCACCGCAGCTCTCGATCCGGTTGATCAAGCGCGCCATCTATCAGGGCATGCGCAACGACCTGCGCACCAATCTCGATCTGATCTCCTCGCACTACGCCGTGGTCACGGCGTCCGAGGACCACCGCGAGGCCGTCGAGGCCTTCAAGAGCCGCAAGAAGGGCTGATCGGCGCTGCCGACGGGCGACGCCGCGGGGCGACGCGGCCAGATGACGCTTGATCGCGCGCGCGGTTGACGATAGTCGAGGACCGCCGGTTCGCTGGGGGGACGTCGCAGGACCATGAAATCAGGGTTGCTGTCGGTGCTGATCGTCGCGGGCGCCGTGGCCGGGTGCGGCTACTTCAAGAAGGACCCCAACCAGGGCGAGCTCGCGAGCGCTTGTCAGATCGTCAAGTGCGAGTGCCTGAAGGTGCGTACCTCGATCGTGCCGCAGTTCACCAAGGTCGAGCCGCAGGATGTGCTGTGGCGGGAAAACGGCACCGCCTACTGCCCCGAGGGTTACGACCTGAAGCGCAAGGAAGCGCCCTCGATCTACGACCGGCCGCTCGAGTAGCTCACCGCGCGGGTCACCCGCCCAGCGCACCGCTCTCGATCAGCGCGCGCAGCTGCGCGCGGTCGGCCTTGCCGGTGCGCCCGACCGGCAGCGCGTCGCCGAAATGGATGACGTCCGGCCGCTTGTAGCGTTCGAGATGCCGTGCCGCCCAGTCGCGCAATGCCGCTTCGGTCGGCCGCGCGCCCGCGCGCGCCAGGATCAGGAGATGGATGCGCTCGCCCATAAGGGCGTCGGGCACGCCGGTGGCGAGCGCGGCGGCGACCTCGGGGTGGCGCTGCATCGCCTGCTCGATCTCGAGCGGCGCGATCTTGTTGGCGCCGCGCACGATCAGCTCCTTGGCGCGGCCGGCGAGGGCGATGCGGCCGTCGGGCGCACGCCGCGCCAGGTCGCCCGTACGCAGCCAGCCGTCGCGGAATGCGGCCGCCGTCAGCTCGGGCGCGTCGAGATAGCCGCGCATCGCGAAGGCGCTGCGCAGCTCGAGCTCGCCGATCGCGTCGTCGGCGACATCGTGCCCGTCGGCGTCGACGATCCGGCACGCGACCTGCGGCGTCGGCCGGCCGAGGATCGCGGGGTCGCGCGCGGCGCCGGTCGCCGCGAGCAGCAGGTCGCAGGTGCTGGTCTCGGTCAGGCCGTAGATGTCGATCAGCTCGGCGCCGGGGAAGCGCCGCGCCAAAGGCTCCGTCAGCCCCGCGCTCAGCGGCTCGCCGCCGGTCAGGATCTGGCGCAGCGACGGCGCGAGCGGCGCGTCCGCGGCGAAGCGCGCGAGCAGGCCGCGCAGCATGGTGGGCACCAGCGCGGCGACCGTGACGGCGTGACGGTTGATCGCCGCGATCGTCGCGTCGGGCTCGAACTTCTCCTCGAGCACGAGCAGGCCGCCGCGCAGCAGGGCGAGCAACGCGTTCCAGATCCCGAAGCTGAAGGTGATCTGCAGCACCAGGAGCACGCGGCTCGCGCGTCCGAAACCGAGCCAGCTGTCGATCGCGGCGAGCTTGCCGGCGAAGGCGTCGTGGCCGAGCACCACGCCCTTGGGTTGGCCGCTCGAACCCGAGGTGAAGATCACGAACGCGGCATCGGCGAGCAGCGGCCGCTCGGGCGGCGGACGGTCGGCGACGTGGCGCACGGGCTGTGCGGCCGCGCCGTCGACGACCCTGCGGATGCCGGTCGTCCGCAGCAGCGCGTCGAGCACCGCCGGCGGCATGGCGCGGTGGGCCGGCACGACCACCCCGCCGGCACGCCAGACGCCGAGGAACGCCGCCAGGTCGACCGCGCGGTTCGACACCTGGACGATGACGGGCTCGTTCGCCATGCCGCCGGCGAGCGCGGCGGCGACCGCATCGGCGGCACGGTCGAGATCGGCGAAGCGCAGCGCGCCGGACGCATCGATGGCGGCGAGATCCGGACCGAAGCGCGCGAGCGCCGCGTCGAGCTCGCGCCCGAGCGCGCCCGTCATGCGCGCGCCGTCATGCGTCGAAGCGCGCGTCGCGCCAGGCGAGCGCCGCCTTCAGCCCGTCGCGCCGGGCGATCTCCATGAACCGGCGCTTGTCGGGCGAGCCCGCCCCCTCGATCTCGAGATCGATCGCGAGCGCGTCG
>DATJNS010000535.1:0-2621 GCA_035507915.1 Candidatus Sulfotelmatobacter sp. | reverse complement strand
GCCGGCCCGTAGGCCAAGAGCCCGCGCGTGACCGTGGCGCCCGCCAGCTCCATCGCCCGCGCCTTGAGGACGATCTGGTCGTAAAGCGGGCGATCGTCATAGACGTCGTCGTAGCCGACGAAGATGCGCAGCAAGGTAGCGTCGCAGGGGGCATGCATGGGCGTCGTCTCCTTCGCGTGATCGCGGATCACGAGACCGCTCTATCCCGCCTCTACCCCGCCGCGCCGGCGCGGTGCCTTGAGCCAGGTCAAGACGGCGGCGCCGCGCAGTTGATTCACATCAAGGTGCCGGCGGGCGCGCCGGGTCTTAGCTTTTCCGATTGCTTGCACGCGAGGTCCTGCCATGACACGCACGACTCCCCCGGTCCCGGGGCGCGCTCGCACGGCGATGACGCGGCGCCAGGCCGGCGCCGGCCTGCTCGCCAGCGCAGCCGTCGTGGCGGCGCCCGCGGTGGCGCGCGCCCAGGCCGGCCAGCCGATCGTGCTGCCGGCGCCGCGCGAGACCGGCGGCATGCCCTTGACCGCCGCCCTCAAGCGCCGGCGCTCGACGCGCGCCTTCGCCGACCGGACGCTGCCGCCGCAGGTCCTGTCGGACCTGCTGTGGTCCGCCTTCGGCGTCAACCGGCCGAGCGGCGACCGCACCGCGCCCTACTGGCGCCACATCATGGTGATCGACGTCTATGCCGCGATGGCCGACGGCGTGTGGCTCTACGACCCCGCGGCGCACAAGCTGCTGCCCCATCTGCCGGACGACCTCCGCGCCGCGACCGGCATGCAGGATTTCGTCGGCGGCGCGCCGCTCAACCTGGTCTACGTCGCGCACGGCGAGCGCATGACCGACGTCGCGGCCGAGGATCGCCGGCTCTACGCCTCGGTCGACACCGGCTTCATCGGCCAGAACGTCTATCTGTTCTGCGCCTCGGAGGGTCTCGCCACGGTGTTCCGCGGCGCCGTCGACCATCCGAAGCTCGAGCGCGCGATGCGGCTGCCGGCGGAGCTGTTCGTGACCTTCGCGCAGACCGTCGGATACCCCGCCGCGTGACCGCGCGCTTCGATCCGCGCGCGATCCGGCGCGAGTTCCCGATCCTCGCCGACCCGGCGCTGCACTATCTCGACAACGCCGCGACGGCGCAGATGCCGGCGGCGGTCGAGGCCGCGCTGCTGCGCTTCGAGCGCAGCTTGCGCGCCAACGTGCACGGCGGCGTGCATCGGCTGGCGCGCGACGCGGTCGCCGCCTACGACGCCGCGCGCGGCTCGGTGGCGCGCTTCCTCAACGCCGCCGCGGCGCACGAGGTCGTCTTCACCTACGGCGCGACCTCGGCGATCAACCTGCTGGCGCACGCCTACGGCGAGCGGCTGTCGCCGGGCGACGAAATCGTGCTGTCGCTCGCCGAGCATCACAGCAACCTCCTGCCCTGGCGCCAGCTCGCGGCGCGCCGCGGCATCGAGCTCAAGCATCTGCCGGTGACCGACGAGGGCCGCCTCGATCTCGCCGCGCTCGACCGCGTGGTGGGCCCGCGTTGCCGCCTGTTCGCGCTCACCCACTGCTCGAACGTCAGCGGCGCGATGAGCGACGTGCCGCGGCTGGTCGCGGCCGCGCGCGCCGTCGGCGCGCCCGTCATGCTCGACGGCGCGCAGGCGCTGCCCCACGGGCCGGTCGACGTGCGCGCGCTCGGCGTCGATTTCTACGCCTTCTCGGGCCACAAGTGCTTCGGGCCGACCGGCATCGGCGCGCTGTGGGGCCGCGCCGAGCTGCTCGCCGATCTGCCGCCGTTCATGACCGGCGGCCAGATGATCCGCCGCGTCGGCTTCGACGACGTCGAGTACGCCGATCCGCCGCGCCGCTTCGAGGCCGGCACGCCGCCGATCGCCGCCGCGATCGGGCTCGGCGCCGCGCTCGACTGGATGGCCAGGATCGACTGGGATGCCGCGCGGTACCACGAGCTGCGCCTGACCACCCGGATGCTGGTCGGCCTGAGCGGTCTTGCCGGCGCGCGCGTGCTCGGGCCGCTCGACGTCAACGAACGGCGCGGCGTCGTGTCGTTCGCGATCGACGGCGTCGACGCGACCGAGATCTGCCGCGTGCTCGACACTCGCCACGGCGTCGCGCTGCGCTCGGGCTATCACTGCGCGCAGCCGCTGGTCACCGCGATGGGCTTCCCCGGCGTCGCGCGCGCCAGCCTGGCGCCGTACAACGACGACGACGACGTCGACGCCCTGCTCGAGGGCCTCGAGGCCATCGTGCGCGAACGCGGCCGCGCGCCGGTCGCCGTCGGCTAGATCGGCGTAACAAATGTGGCTCGGTAAATTCATTCCGATGTCAATCGCCCGTTGATCTGAGTCAAGCCATGGCACGGCCGCCTCAAAGATAAAGACACCGTGCAGTGCGGCTTCCTCTCCCCTCCCCGCATCGATGCATGAACTGCTCGACAGAGCGTAAGGAGAGTGCGATGCGGAAGATCCTTCCGACCACCGCGGCGGTGATGCTCCTGGCGTCCGGCGGCACCTGGGCGCAGAGCCAACAAGGCGGCTATCTCGGCCTCAACCCCGGCAAGGAGTTGCAGACGGCGAAAATCCCCGCGGAGACCATGACGGACTCGCCGGCGGCATGGTGCCGGTTCT
>DATJNS010000534.1:0-13419 GCA_035507915.1 Candidatus Sulfotelmatobacter sp. | reverse complement strand
GTTCGCGCAGTCGGCGCCGTTCGCGCATCTCAACGCGGTCTACAACAACTTCGATTTCGGCGAGGCGCTGCGCTTCACCCAGCGCGCCGCCGGCCTGTCGGACCGGGTGATGGAGCAGAAGTGACGACGGCCAACCGTCTTGTCAGCGTCATTGCGAGGAGCCCCCGGGTCCGCGCAAAGCGCGGCCCGAGGACAGGCTCCGCGACGAAGCAATCCAGGCGACGGTTCAATCAAGATCGCCCATGGATTGCTTCGCTGCGCTCGCAATGACGGCGAACATGGAGTGACGCAAATGCCCCACGTGCGAATCAGAAAATTCAACACCAAGGCGATGTATCCGGACCAGAAGCTGGACAACGACCTCAGCATGGCGGTGCGCGCCGGTCGCCACGTCTTCCTGCGCGGCCAGACCGCGATGGACTTCGACGGCAAGATCCACGGCATCAACGATCCGGCGGCGCAGGCCGAGAACGCCATGCGCTGCGCCAAGATCCTGCTCGAGGAGGCCGGCAGCGCGCTCGAGCACATCTGCAAGGTGACGATCTACATCACCGACCGCGCCTATCGCGAACCGGTCTACCAGGTGATCGGACGCTGGCTGAAGGGCGTGCATCCGGTCTCGACCGGCCTGATCGTCAACGGCCTCGCGCGCACCGAATATCTGATGGAGGTCGACATCGACGCGGTGATCCCCGACGACGTGCCCCTGCCCGCGTGACGGAGGCGCGCCTGCGATGACCTTCTCGCTGGTCGCCCGGTGCGCCGCGTCGGGCATGTTCGGCGTCGCCGTGACGTCGTCGAGCCCGTGCGTGGCGGCGCGCTGCGGCAATTGGGCGCGCGCCGGCGTCGGCGCGGTCGCGACCCAGAACGTGACCGATCCGCGGCTCGGCCATCTCGGCCTCGCGCTGCTGGCGCAGGGATTCTCCGCGCGCGCGACGCTTGCCCGCATGATCGACGGCGGGGCCTATCCCGAGCATCGCCAGCTCACCGTGGTCGACCAGGACGGCCGCACCGCGCACCACTCGGGCGCCAAGACGCTCGGCCGCCACGCGGTTGCCGAGGGCGCCGGCTGCGTCGCCGCCGGCAACCTGCTGGCCGATGCGGGCGTGCCCGGCGCGATGGTCGAGGCCTACGCGGCCGACGCGTCGGCGCATCTCGCCGAGCGGCTGATGCGCGCGCTCGAGGCGGGCCTGGCGGCCGGCGGCGAGGCGTCGCCGGTGCGCTCGGCCGGCCTCTACGTGGTCGACCGTCAGGTCTGGCCGATCTGCGACCTGCGCGTCGATTGGCACGACGACCCGATTGCCGAGCTGCGCCGCGTCTGGGAGGTCTACCGGCCGCAGATGGCCGATTACCTGACGCGCGCGATCGACCCGACCCAGGCGCCGTCCTACGGCGTGCCCGGCGACCCATGAGGGGCGAGCCGTGACGATCGGCGCGCCTGCCGCCGCGCCGATCGCGCGGTGAGCCGAGCCGTTACGGTTCAGCGCGAGCGCGGGTGGATCGGACCGGTCACCCGGTGGATCTGCGTCGCCGGCACCAGCAGCCGGATGCCGACCCACTGGACGGCTGGATCCGCGCTGGCCGTCAGGATCGGATAGAGGTCGAGCAGCAAGCGTCCGAGCGCGGTCTCGCCCCATAGCCATTCGGCCTGTTGATGGACCGAGCCGGCGCCGCCCGGCTGCGCGCCCAGAGCCTCGATGTAGTACGCCTTGAGATCCTCGCAGGCGCGCTTGATCGCATCGGCGCGCGCGACGCCCGCGGGCGCCGCCGGCGGCGCGTCAGCGTCCAGATGGCCGACCAGGAAGCGCGCCGCCTCGGGGATCGCGAGGCCGCTGACGCCGACCGTCGTGCGTCCCGATCGCGTCGCCGCGCGGTCGTACCACGGCGCCAGCGCGCCGATCTCGCGCAACAGGATGCTCGCGCGATCATCGCTCGCCGCCGGCGCGGCCGCGAAATTCACCGGGCAGGCCCACCCCGTGAGATCCGGCTCGGCAATCGTCTCGGGATAGTCCGCCAGCACGGGTCCCGACGGCGCCTCGAGCAGCGCCAGCGCCGCGCTGAGGACGCGCCGCTGCAGCGCCGGATCGCCGGGCGCGCCGAACGGACGGCCGAGCTCGAACGTGACCCACAGCGCGCGCGGCGGCCGGATCACCTCCGTGTGCTCGCGCACGAGGCTGATGCCGGTGGTCGCGATGCCGGCCGCTTCCAGATAGTGACCGAGCGCGCCGACGGCGCGCGTGCACGCCGGTCAGACCGGGCAGAGCACCACGGCATCGACGCGATCCTTGCGCAGCAGCCCGGCGAGCCCGTGCGCCGAGGCGGCCGCGTTCTTGGGATCCATCGCACCCATGAAGGAATAGTGGAACGCGGCGACCGAGCCGATCGTGCCCGCCGCCGCGAGCTCCTTGAGCCGGTCGATGGGAAACACGACGTTGAGGTCCTGCTGGAACCCGGTCCGATCGAAATTGACCGACACGTGGCTCATCACGACGTCCCGGGCGTCGGCGTCGCCCGGAATCACGCGATAGTCGCCGTCGCCGTAGGAGAACGCGCGATCGCCGCGCATCTGCAGGCCGGCGGTCGAGACGATCGCGATCCGGCGCTGCGCCAAGGGCGCCGCCGCGACCCACGGTCGCCCGGCCATCGGTTCGCACGCGATGCCGGCGAGATGCACGCGCTCGGCTTCGGGGAGCTCGCTGAGACGCAGCACCATGGCGAACCTCCGCGGCGACGCCCTCAGGCGTGCGCCGTGGGCCCGTCCCAGCCCGCTGTCGCGGCGGCTTCCTGGCCGATGCCGCCGCGCGGCACGCCGGGCTCGATGCGCCGCCACAGCACCTCGTGGCCGGCCGGCAAGGGACGGCTGTTCGGCATCCACAGCCACAGGCGATAGAGCAGCCGGCTCTGGCCCGCGGCCGCATCGTCCTCGAACGGCGTGCGGGCGTGATAGATCACGTGGTTGTTGAGGAACTGGATGTCGCCGGGCTCGAGCGTCATGCCGAAGCTCAGCTCGTCGGCGACCGCGTCCAGGAGATCGAGCGCCTCGATCTGCTCGGCGCTGAGCTTGGGCACGCCGGGGATCATCTGCGCGCTCTCGATGTAGGTGCGCGAGTAATGGCTGGTGAACTTGCGGTCGCGCACGCCGAACAGCGGCAACGCATAGGCCACGCGCTCGCCGCCGGTCTCCTCGCCGAAGCGCGAGCGGTGATAGTCCTTGAACAGCACCTCGAGCAGGTCGGGCCGGCGCGCCAGGATCGTGTTGTGCACCGCGACCGAGCTCGCCAGCTTGCTGACGCCGCCCGCGCGCGACCGGCGCACGCACAGGAGCGCCACCACGTCGCAGCGATCGGTGTGGAAGCGCAGCGCGCCGTTCGACAAGGTGCGGGCGTAGGACGACAGGAACACGCCGCCCGTCCCCGTCTGGACCTGGCCGTAGCGCCGGCCGACGTCCGCGCCCTCGTCGCGGATGTCGCGCATCAGCTCGCCGCGCCGGTTCTGGTACAGCAGCCGGCCGACATGGGTCGCGATCCCGACATAGATCTGGCGCAGCTCGTCCTCGCCGTAGCGCGCCACCGGCACGCCGCGCAGCTTGACCATGCCGCAGCCGCGCTCGAGCTCGCGCGCGACGTCGTCGAACAGCGCGTCCAACGATGGCAGCGGAAAATCGGCGCGCGTGATCGACTGCCAGGGCAGGCCGCGCGCCTGCACGGCGCGGAGCGCCGCGTCGATCTCGGCCAGCGCCGTCGGCGCCAGATCCCGGACCCAGACCGGCGACTGGGCGATGTCCGTGCCGAGCCAGGCATCGGGCCCGTCGAGCGCGGTGTGCATGATCAATCTCCGGTCGTCACACCGACGGCGGCGGTGGCGCCGGCGGCCGCGGCAGCGGCACGCCCAGACGCGCCGCGACGTCCTTCGGCGACGCCGGCACGGGATAGTAGCCGGCGTTCCAACCGACATACTTGCGCGCCTCGGCCTCGCTGACGAGGACCACGACGTGGGCAAATCCCTTGTGGACGGCGGCCAACGAGTCCTCCGGATTGCCGAACTGGATCGTCGCGTTGACGCCGCCCATGTGCTGCGCCTTGCGCAGCCGCAGCAGCTTCACGCAATCGGGAAACGGCCGCTCGGCCAATCTGGTGCCGCTCGTCGCCGGCACCCCGTAGCGGCAAAGCCATACCGTCGCCATTCCTCTCCCCCTACGCGGCGGAAATCTAGCCCAGGGTCCGCCGGGGTGCGAAGTCCAATCTTTACCGACTCGTCATGCCGGGACCTCGCTCGGGCGATCAGGCGGCATAGCGCCGGCTGTCCGCCACCAGCCGCTCGATCGCCCGCGCCACGCGCTCGCGCGCCGCGGCGACCGCGACACAATCGCGGTCCCGCCGAGCCTCATGATCGCGCACCATCGCTCTGACGTTGTCGGGCGCCGGTCCGCCCGCAACCGTGCGGCTCGCGAGGTTGAGCACCGGATCGAGCGCTTCGCGCACCCGTTGCGGCGCCAGGCCGAGCGGCCGGCCGAGCACCGCGCCGCTCGCCCGGTCGATGTCCTCCGGCGTGATCTCGATCGCGGTCCGGCCGGCTGCCAGCGCATCGCGCACCACGTGGCCCACGATGTTGTGCGCGGTGCGAAACGACAGGCCGGTTTCGCGCACGATCATGTCGGACAGCTCGGTCGCCGAGCCAAAGCCGGTCTCGGCGGCCCGGCGCATGGCGCCCGCGCGCACTGCCATGGTCTCGACGACCCGGGTCAGCAGCGGCAGCAGCACGCGGCACCGCTCGGCCGCGTCCAGCACCGGCTCGTTGATCGCCGTGACGCCGTCGCTGACGTCGGCCAGCGAGGTGTTCTTGGTGCAGCTGAGCGCGGCCATCAGCGCGCCGGTGACCAGTCCGGCGACTGCCTTGGCATGCTCGAGCGAGTTTGGATTCTTCTTCTGCGGCATCATGCTGCTGACCGCGGAATAGCCGTCGTCGAGCTCGATGAACCCGTACTCCGCGGTGTTCCAGGCCTGCAGATCGAAGGCCAGCCGCGACAGGTTGGTGGCCATGATCGCCAGCGCCGCGGCGGCCTCGTGCGCGTCGTCGCGGCACGACACGCCGTCATAGGCGATCTCGAGCACGCCCGCGAAGCCGAGCCGATCGGCCGTGTAGGCGCGGTCGATCGGGAAGGCGGTCGTCGTCAGCGCGCCGGCGCCGAGCGGGCAACGATCGGTCTCCGCGAGCGCGGCCGACAAGCGGCGAAAGTCGCGCTCGAGCAGCGCGCCGACGGTCAAGAGATAGTAGCCGAGCGTGATCGGCTGGGCGTGCTGGGAGTGCGTGTAGCCCGGCATCACGGTCTCGGCGTGATCCGACGCGAGCGCGAGCACGGCGCGGCGCAACGCGTTGACGCCGTCGAGCACCGCCAGCATGCGCTGGCGCAGCGCCATGCGCCACGACGTCGTATGCAGGTCGTTGCGGCTGCGGCCGGTGTGCAGCCGCCCGCCGACGTCGGCGCCCAAGCGCTCGATCAGATGCTTCTCGAAGTAGGAGTAGAGATCCTCGCCGGTGTCGTCGATCACCAGCTCGCCGGATCCGCGGTCGATCAGCTCGAGCACCGTGGCGACGATCGGGCGCATGGCGGCGTCGGCAACGATGCCCTGGCGCGCGAGCATGAGGCCATGGGCGAGATGGATGTGCATCTCGTGGATGAACTGATGCTCGAGCCCTTTGCGCGTGCTGGGACGGAAATAGGCTTCGACCATCTCGGGCGCCGGCGGCGCCTTCAAGCGCTCGCGCAGCGAGACGGACGGTTGATCGCTCATCGGCAATACTCCTGTTCGGGCGCCGGCAAGTCGGACATGCTCCAGTATCGCAGTTCCGGGGAGCCGCGGTCATGCGAATCGAAAGCGTCGAAGCCATTCCGGTCGAGGTGCCGCTCGCCAAGACGTTCGGCGGCAGCCAGTACCGGGTCAGCACGCGGTGCACGGTGGTGACGCGCCTGCGAGTCGCCGGCGGGCTGGTGAGCGAAGTCTACAACGGCGACAACCGCCATCACCTGCGCGAGCTGGTCGCGATCATCGAGGACGAGCTGGCGCCTCTGGTGATCGGCGAGGATGCGCGCGCGATCGAGCGCCTGTGGACCAAGATGTTTCCGGTCGCGCACGCCATGCGCGACCGCAAGCTCGTCATGGAGGCGATCGCCTGCGTCGACACCGCGCTGTGGGACGTCGCCGGCAAGGCGCTCGGCGCCAGCGTCCATCGCCTGCTGGGCGGCGCCCGCACGAGCCTGCCGATCATCGCGATCGCCGGCTATTACGAGGAAGGCAAGACGCCGGCCGATCTCGGCCGCGAGATGGTGGCGCTGCGCCAGCGCGGCATGGCGGGCTGCAAGATGAAGGTGGGCGGCCTCTCGGCCGAGGCCGACGCCGAGCGCGTCGCCGCCGCGCGCGCCGGCGCCGGCCCCGACTTCATCCTGGCGGTCGACTCGAACCGCGGTTGGCCGGTCGACGAGGCGGTGCGCTTCGCGCGCCTGATCGAGCGCCATGACATCCGATGGTTCGAGGAGCCGTGCCACTGGTACGACGACGCCGCGATGATGGCGGCGGTGCGCCGGCGGACCACCATCCCGATCAACGCCGGGCAGAGCGAGATCTCGAGCCACGGCGTGCGCCGGCTGATCGAGGCCGGCGCGGTCGACATCGTCAACTTCGACGCGTCGGAGGGCGGCGGCATCACGGAATGGCGGCGTGCCGCGGCGCTCTGCGCGGTCCACGGGGTTGCGGTCGCGCACCACGAGGAGCCCCAGATCGCCACGCACCTCCTGGCCGCGATCCCGCACGGCACCTACGTCGAGTGCTTCCCGGATCCCGCGCGCGACCCCTTGTGGGAACGCCTCATCCTCAACCGGGCGCCGATCAAGGACGGCATCATCACGGTGCCCGAAGGCCCCGGCTTCGGTCTCGCGCTCGACTGGAAGCTGATCGACAAATATCGCCTGCGCTGATCTCACGCGGGCGCTACGCCTGGCGCGGCGGGGCTGCTATGCTGGTCGCCTGATAAGTTTGCCGCGGGTTCTGCCCGATCCCGAATAACGCCGCTGAACCAAGGCTTTACGGGATTTCGGCGCCCGTGCATAGCTGGAGGAAGTAGATGGACAAGCAGTACGACCGCGCCGCCGAGGACGTGGGCAATTCGGTCAGCCTCGAGCACGTCAACGTGATGATCCCCGACCAGACGGTCTCGACGTGCTTCTACGTCGCCGGCCTGGGGTTGACCCGCGATCCCTACATCATGGCCGGCACCAACAACATGTGGATCAACGTCGGCCGCAGCCAGTTCCACATGCCGACCGGCAAGCCGCAGGTGCTGCGCGGCCATGTCGGCATCGTGATGCCCGATCGCCAGGCCCTGCTCGAGCGGCTCGCGCGCGTGAAGCCGCACCTCAAAGGCACCAAGTTCGCGTTCAAGGAGCACAACGCCTACGTCGAGGCGGTCTCGCCCTGGGGCAACGTGATCCGGCTCTACGAGCCCGACCGGGAGCGTTTCGGGCGCATCAATCTCGGCATCCCCTATGTCGAGTTCGACGTGCCCGAGGGCACGGCCGACGGCATCGTGCGGTTCTACAAGGAGGTCATCGACACGCCCGCCTACGTCACCGGAAACGGCGACGGCCGCGCGGCGCACGCCGTGGTCGGCCTGAAGCAGGAGCTGATCTTCCGCGAGACCGACCGCAAGCTGCCGAAGTACGACGGCCATCATCTGCAGATCTATCTGGCGGACTTCTCGGGTCCGCACCGGCGGCTGCAGGAGCGCGGCCTCGTCACCGAGGAGAGCGATCAGTTCCAGTACCGCTTCAAGGACATCGTCGACTTGAAGACCAAGAAGGTGCTGTTCACCATCGAGCACGAGATCCGCAGCATGACGCATCCGCTCTATGCGCGGCCGTTGGTGAACCGCAACCCGGTGCAGACCAACCGGAACTACGCGCCCGAGCACGACGCGTGGCGTTGGAACATGCCGCACGACGAGTACAGCCCGATCCCGTAAGCGCGGGAGGGCGCGCAGCGCTTCGCTGTTTGGCGCGCTCGCGGGGCTTCGCCCCTGCCGCGCAGCGCCCACGATCGACGTGCAGGGCCGGCCCCCAGGGGCCGGCCCTTTTTCGTCAGGGCCTGACGATGCGGCCCTCGAGCACGAGGGCGGCGCGGCCGGCGATCAGCACGCGTGCGCCGCGATCCTCGCACACGAGCTCGCCGCCGCGCTTCGAGAGTTGCCGGCCGATCAGCCGCGTCTTGCCGAGCCGGCTCGCCCAGTAGGGGATCAGCGTGCAATGGGCGACGCCCGACACCGGATCCTCGGGCACGCCGTTGGCCGGCGCGAAGAAGCGCGAGACGAAATCGGCGCCCAGCTCGGGCGTCCCGGGCGCCGTCACGATCACGGCGGCGCGGTCGAGCGCGGCCAGCGTCGCCATGTCGGGAGCGAGGCCGCGCACGTCGGCGGCGTCCGCGTAGACCGCGAGGTAGTGCGTGGCGGCGAGCACCGCGACCGGCGGCTTGCCGAGCCCCTCGACCAGGCGCAGCGGCGCGACCACCGGGGCCGCGACGCGCGCCGGGAAATCCATCGACAGGAGATCGCCCGCCCGGCCGACGATCAGCGGACCGCCGCGGCTTTCGAAACGGATCTCCGCCCGCCGCGGATCGATGCGCTCGAGAATCACGAAAGCGGCCGCCAGCGTGGCGTGGCCGACCAGATCGACCTCCAATGTCGGGGTGAACCAGCGGATGCGCCAATCCTCGCCTTCGCGCACGATGAAGGCGGTCTCCGAGAAGCCGATCTCGGCGGCGATCGCCTGCATCGCCGGCTCCGGCAGCCAGCGATCGAGCGGGCAGATCGCCGCCGGATTGCCGGCGTACGGCCGGTCCGCGAACGCGTCGACGAAATAGACCGGCAGCGTGTCCGACGCGCGGGTGCTCAAAACAGGATCTCGGCCTCGCAGGCCTGATGGGTGACCTCGCCCGCGAACGGCGGCATGTTCTTGAAATCGTCGCGCGAGCGCATGCGCGCCTCGGACTGCAGGGCGGCGTTGAGCGCCGCCGCGTCGTCGAACAGCACCTGGGCCAGCATGTAGCGCAGGTCGGGCTTCACGGGCACGGGATCGCTCCAACCGATCGGGTGATGCAGGATGGCGCCGCGGACGCCGGGAAACGCCTGCATGAAGCGCGCGTGCGTGCGCCGATAGTAATCGAGAAACGCCTTGGGATCGTTCGGCTTGCCCTGATAGCGCACGAAATACGACACCGACATGCGAGCCTCCTGCTGCGGGCGATCGGTTGCGGGGACGAGATCAGAGCGGGG
The DNA here is from genome assembly GCA_035507915.1 of Candidatus Sulfotelmatobacter sp. Taxonomy (GTDB): domain Bacteria; phylum Pseudomonadota; class Alphaproteobacteria; order Elsterales; family Elsteraceae; genus JACQAI01. Next base: position 4,098 of record DATJNS010000534.1, on the reverse strand, counting down.
TCGCGAGCAGGCTCGGGATCGAGAACGTGTCGACGATCACGAGCTTCTCGGCGAAGCGCGGCACGCCGCCCGTCAGCCGCAACCGGTCGACGTAGCTGCCGACGCTGAACAGCCGGCTGTCGCCGTCCTGATCGCTCTGGAACACGCTGTAGGCGGCCTCGACGGCAAGCATGTCGGATGCCGCCCGCGTCACGCGCGGCAACCCGATCAGGTGCCGCGCGACATGGATGTTGAACTTGTTGGCCTCGCGCAGCGACGTGATGCGATCGCGCAGCATGTCCTTGTTCTCGCACAGGATCAGACAGCCGGGCAGGCCTTGCGCCAGATTCTCGCGCGGCACCACCTTGTAGCTGCAATCCTCGGCGAACAGGTCGAGCCATTCGTCGAAGCGTCCCTCGTCGATCAGCCAGCCGTACTCGCCGTACAAAGCGAGCACGGCGTCGCGTTCGGCTGCGGTGATCATCCGTCGCGCCTAGCGTATGGCGCCGGCCGGCTCGAGCCCCATCAGCTCGGCCCAGTACGACCAGAATCCGCGCAGCGGCACGTCGGTCACGCGGTAGTCGCGGTCCGAGATCTCGCCGCCGCCGCCCATCTCGATCACGGTGGCGCCCTCGATCTGCGGCTCGGAGCCCCGGTAGGCGATCTCGACAGCCTCGCCATCCTCCATCGACACGTAGCCGGCCGGGCCGACGAGATTGGCCGATCGCAGGCGGTGGCCGGTCATCGCGTCGTCGTCGTCGACATAGCCGACCAGGGTCTGGAACACCTCGAAGCAGCCGACGCCCTTGGGCCGGATCTGGCGCGTCGCCAGGCTGTTGTTGATCTGCGCGAACACGCCGTTGGGGAACACCGTGGTGACCACCAGGTTGCGATTGTCGGCGCGCTCCGGGTGGTAGGCGACCAGGCGCGGATCGCGCAGCCTGAGATAGTCGTTGCGGATGTTGACCTGGTTGTACATGTCGCGGGCGAACTCGGGATTGTCGCTGGCGGCCTCCGCCCACGTGATGTTGTGGCGGTGGCGCGCATCCATGGTCACGCCGCCGGTCTGGGTCGTCCGGTCGATGCCGAAGGTGACGAGGAACTCGTGCAGCAGGCTGGCGTGATAGTTGTCGCGCGTGTTCTCGGCGAACATCTTCCAGTTGCCGTTGATGCGCTGGCGCTGATAGCCGAGCACGCGAACCGGCCGCTGGAAGAAGCGCTCGATTTGCGCCACCACCGGCGGGCCGAGGTAGTCGCGCAGCGGCTCGGCATCGTCGGCGAAGGTGGCGAACAGCGCACCTGCGACGGCATCGACCTTGAGCCGCCTGAGGCCGTGAGCGCCCAGGTCGAACCCGGCATCGAGACCGCCGCGGCCCTTGACCCCGCGGCGGAACGGGATCGACAGCAGGCGGCCGTCGAGCCCGTAGCACCATTGGTGGTAGATGCAAGCGTGGCTGTCGGCGTTGCCCGCGATCTCGCGCCGCACCAGCGCGCCGCGATGGGCACAGCGATTGACGAAGGCGTGCACGACGCCGTTCGTGTCGCGGTTGTAGATCACCGGCGTGTCACCGATGAAGCAGGCCCGGAAATCGCCGGGGTTGGGGATCTCGGCGTCGAGCCCGAGGAAGCTCCAGGCGCGCCCGCGAAACACGCGGTCGAGCTCGCGTTCGTAGATCGCCGGATCGTGGTAGACGCGATAGGGAACGCGCGAATAGTCCTGGCGCGAAAAGAAGCTCGACTCCGGACCGGCGGTCATGGCGGCTCTCCTGGGCGGCCCCGTCCGAGACGATGAGGGCCGGCTCCGAGCTTAGCGCCGGTCCGACCCTGCGCGCATCAACATCCGGGCCTCGGGCGTCCGCAGGGGCTGCCCGGCCGCCCGCGTCGTCGCGACGGACGGCTAGAACTTCGAGATCAGCGCGAAGAAGATTCTCGGGCGGTGGGTGTGGGGGGCGAACGTGTAGGTGTCCTCGGTCGGCACGCCGCGCATGACCGGCTGACTGACCTCGACGTAGCCCGACGCCCAGTCGGTCAGGGTGAAGCGGCTGCCCACGCCGATCGAGATGCCGGCGTCGTCCGATTTGACGCCGGGCTGCTGGACCAGATTCTGCACGCGGCCGATGTCGAAGTACGTGTAGGCCTGATAGTCCTTCAGGTACCACGTCTTGGGCTGCTCGCCGTACTGCAGCTCGAACTTGGCACCGATGCCGCTGTCGCCGACCAGATCGGACGGATCGTAGGAGCGCAGGAACTGCGACCCGCCGAGACCGAACTGCTCGGACGACAAGAGCGGCGTGAGGGCGATCTGCGCCGTCGCCGCGCTGAGGAATGACCAACCCTCCCAGCCGAGCGACTGCAGGCGCGAGGCGTCGAAGTTGAACTTGGTATAGTCGCTGTGTCCGAGCGGATTGGACAAGTAGGGCGAGCCCGGCCGCGACGCGCCGAGGATGTCGAGCCCCTGACTGAGCTGGATGCCAAGCAGGTTGGCGCCATGGTACTCGTCGAGGCTGTCCCAGACGGCCGACAGGCGCAACGAGCGGAGGTTGTCGTGCAGGATCGGGAACACGCCGACGGTCACCGGATTGGCCTCGGTCTTGTACTCGTTGACCGCGAACGTCAGGCTGAGACGCAGATTCTGGGCGCGCGACCGGATCACCGGCCGGGCCAGCACGACTGCGATCGTCGAAGCGTCGCTGGTCAGGTTCAGCTCTTCGAGCGTGAAGCCGGGGTGCGCCTCGGCATAGTTCAACTGAAGCCCGAGCGTCGTGCCTTCGCCGTCGAGGTTCTGCTGATTGTTCAGATCGAACGCGATGAGCTCGTTCGGCAGCGCCGGCGTCGTGATCATTCGCACGAAGGTCTGATCGCCGAGGCCGAACGGCGAATTCACGCGCGTGCCGTAGGTCGCCTGAAGCGGCCCGACATAACGCGTGCCGCGGCTGTCGAGGGTCGCGAAGCTCTGCATTAAATCCCGATCGATCTTGATGATCAGATCCGCCCCGCCGGTCTCCTCGGTGGACGGCTTCAAGACCGAGCTCACGGTGACGCCGGGCAGATCGCCGAGCAGCAGCAGGTAGCGCTCGAGGTCGCTGACCCGGACCGGCCGCGCGCTCGTGATGGCGTCGCCGGTCTCGCGCAGGATGTCGGGGCGCGTGTCGTCGCCCTCGAAGACCACCCGCGCGACGTAACCCTCGACGACCCGGATCTGGACCTTGCCGCCCTCGATCTCCTGGGCGGGCACGACCGCGCGGCTGAGCACGTAACCGTCGTTGCGATAGCGGGCCGTGATCTCCGACGCGATGGCGAACAGGTCGCCCAACGTACCGGGCTTGCCGACTTTGTCCTTCCAGTACTGCTCGAGCTCCTCGGTGCGGTAAGCCGTCACCCCGATCAGCTGCACGGACTGGATCGTGAGCGGGATGTTCGCCGCGCTCTCGGGTGCCTTTTCGATCGGCGGCGGCTCGACCTGGAGCGATGGCGGCGCGCCGCTGGGCGGCGGCGACGGCGCCTCGCGCAGGCGCTGCTCGATGCGGCCGCTCGCGTCGGGGGGCAGCAGCTGCGACAGCTGCGCCGGCGGACCGGCCTGCGCCGACGCCGGGATGACCGCCGACAGGACGAGCGCGACGCTCGCCACGGTCCGCAAGGCCCGGCCGGCGCGGGCGGCCGCTACCCGGGTGGAGGGGGAGATGGTCATCACGCCCGTGCTGCGGCCCCGGCGACTCCGTTGGTCACCCCACGGGTGATACCGGATCATGCTGAAAATGCAAACTATCGCAGCCGGAAAGCCCGTCCGGGCGCGGATTTCGCGCCGCGGAGGTTACTTGCTACGGCAATGCGACTGGTCCGATTCGGGATCGTTGCACGACGTCCGGCTCGTCGTCTGCCCGCTGTCCTGCCCCTGGGGGGTCGTGCTCTGCGAAGTGCCAGCCGACTGATCGGAGGACGACTGATCGGAGGACGACTTGTCGGACGACTGGGCGTGCCTGCCGCTGAAGTACGGCTCGAGGTCGATCAGATAGTCGACCGGCTTGATCGGCAGGTCGCCGGACGGGTCGTCCCAATCGACATTGTGCGCCGAGATGCTGACCTCGAAGCCGGCAGCGGCGTTCAACCCGCCGCTATCGC
>DATJNS010000533.1:0-6013 GCA_035507915.1 Candidatus Sulfotelmatobacter sp. | reverse complement strand
AGCTCTACGAGCTCGCGGCCAACCTGATGCGCGAAACCATCGCGACGGCGCGGGCCGACGGGATCGCGCTCGATACCGACGTCGACAAGCGCCTCGCCTTCGCCAAGAACGGCTCCAAGCACAAGCCGTCGACCTTGCAGGATCTCGAGCTGCGCCGGCCCATGGAGATCGACGCCATCCTGGTCGCGGTGCAGCGCTTCGCGCGCGCCGGCGGCGTGCCGACGCCGCATCTCGACACGGTGACCGGGCTCCTAATCGAGAAGGCGCGCACGCTCGGTTGCTACTAGGCCGGCGCGTCGGCGACCGCGCGGGCGCGGCGTCGCGGAGAGCAGTAGCTCGATTTCGTTTTTAATCCCTGAGCTGCCGCTGGAGCCAGTCGCCGACCAGGTTGCAGGCGACCACGGTCGCGAAGATGCAGGCGCCCGGATAGAATGCCAGCGCCGGCGCGGTGGTGATCAGGTCCTGGGCGTTCGACAGCATGTTGCCCCAGCTCGGCGTCGGCGGCTGGATGCCGAGGCCGAGGAAGCTCAGCACCGACTCGGTCAGGATCACGTTGCCGACCGAGAGCGTGGTGGCGACCAAGAGCGGCGAGGCGACGTTGGGCAGGATGTGGACGAACATCAGGCGCAGCGGCCCGGCGCCGGCGATCCGCGCCGCGGCGACGTAGTCGCGCGTGCGCACGCTGAGCGCGGCGCCGCGCACCAGGCGCGCGACCAGGGTCCAGCCGGTCAGCGCGATGATCGCGACGATGCGGTAGAGCGACAGGTCGGCCGACGCCGCGAGATCCGCCGGCAGCCCGAGCTTGGCGGGGTCGAGCGCGCTCAGCACGATCAGGAGCGGCAACAGCGGCAGCGCGATCATCCAATCGGTCACGCGCATCAGCACGCCGTCGATCCGGCCGCCGTTGTAGCCGGCGACCAAGCCGATCACGGTGCCGATCACCATGGCGGCGAGCGCCGCCGCGATGCCGACCGCGAGCGACACCTGGCCGCCATAGAGCACGCGCAGCGCGACGTCGCGCCCGATGTCGTCGGTGCCGAACGGATGCGCGAGCGAGGGGCCGGCGAGCCGGTTCGTCAGGTCGACCGCGAGCGGGTCGTAGCCGCTCCAGCGCGCGATCAGCGGCGCGCCGAAGCACGCCAGCGCCAGCAGCGCCAGGATCGCGAGGCCGATCGGGCCGGCCGCGCTGCGCGCCGACAGGATCGGGCCGCGACGGAGCGCCGGCGACGGATCAGCGACGGTCATAGCGCACCCGCGGATCGAGCCGCGCGTAAGCGAGGTCGGCGGCGAGGTTGCCGACCAGGGTCGCGGCGGTGGCGAACAGCAGCGCCATCAAGGCGAGGTTGTAGTCGTTGCCCATGATGGCGTCGAAGATCAGCTTGCCCATGCCCGGCCAGGCGAAGATCTGCTCGGTCACCAGCGCGCCCGAGAACAGCCCGCCGAGCTCGAGCGCGAGCAGGGTGACGACCGGCATCAGGGCGTTGGGCAGCGCGTGGCGCCAGATCACGCGCGCCTCGCTGGCGCCCTTGGCGCGCGCCGTCTGCACGAAGTCGAGGCCGAGGATCTCGATCAGCGCGGCGCGCACGTGGCGCGTATAGACCGGCACGGTCACGACGGCGAGCGTCGCCACCGGCAGGATCAGGTGGCGCGCGCGCTCGATCACGGTGCCGCCCTCGGCGACGCCGGTGCCGCCGGCCGGCAGCCAGCGCAGCCGGACCGCGAACACCACCATCAGCATCAGGCCGAGCCAGAACGTCGGCACCGAGATGCCGGCGAAGCAGCCGAGATTGATCGCGCCGTCGAGCCAGCCGTTGGCGCGCCGCGCCGCCAGCACGCCGAGTGGCAGCGCCACGATCAGGGCCAGCGCCAGCGACGTCGCCATCAGGCCGACGGTGTTGGCGAGCCGCGGCGCGATCACGTCGAGCACCGGCGCGTTGTAGAGCCGCGAATAGCCGAACTCGCCGGCGAGCGCGTGCTCGGCCCAGGCGAGGTAGCGCTCGGGCAGCGGGCGGTCGAGACCGTAGACCGCCTTCAGGCGCTGGGCGTCGGCGGTGGTCAGCCGCGGATCGTTGGCGATCATCTCGTCGATCGGGTCGCCCGGCATCAGGCCGATCAGCCCGTAGATCGCGACCGACATCAGCGCGAGCACGATCAAGGCCTGCACGGTGCGCCGCGCGATGAAGCGCATCATGCGGCGGCCTCGTCGCGGAAGTGGCAGGCCGCACGATGCGCCGACATACCGACAACGGAAGCGAGCGCCGGCGTCTCGGCGCGGCAGCGGTCCTCGGCGCGCGCGCAGCGCGGCGCGAAGGCGCAGCCGGTCCAGCGCGGCGCGTCGCGCGCCGGCTCGGGCGCGGTGTCGTGACGGCGCTTGCCGGCGCCGAGGCGCGGGATCGAGGCGAGCAGGAGGCGCGTGTAGGGGTGGCGCGGGTCGTCGAACAGCGCGTCGCGCGGCGCCTCCTCGACGATCCGGCCGGCGTACATCACGGCGACGCGCGTGGCGATCGCCTCGACCACGGCGAGGTCGTGGCTGATGAACAGGTAGGTGAGCCGGCGGCGCTCGCGCAAGGCCAGCAGCAGCTGCAGCACCTGCGCCTGCACCGAGACGTCGAGCGCCGACAAGGGCTCGTCGAGGATCAGGATCTCGGGATCGAGCGCGAGCGCGCGCGCGATCGCGATGCGCTGGCGCTGGCCGCCCGAGAAGGCGCGCGCCCGCCGTCCGAGCTGCGCCGGATCGAGCCCGACCGCGGCCGCCAGCGCCGCGACGCGCTCGCCGCGTTCGCGCCGCGTGCCGAGATGGTGGATCGCGAGCGGCTCGGCGATGATGCGCGCGGCGCTCAGCCGCGGATTGAGCGAGCCGAACGGGTCCTGGAACACGAGCTGGATGCGTCGCGCGGTGCGCTTGCGCCCGGCGGGCGCCGTGCCCGCGAGCAGGACGCGCCCGCTGGTCGGCGCCTCGAGCGCGACGATCAGGCGCGCGAGCGTGGTCTTGCCGCAGCCGCTCTCGCCGACCAGCGCCACGACCTCGCCGGGCTCGACCGCCAGCGACACGTCGTCGACCGCACGCACCGGCCCGCCGCGGCCGCGGAATTCCTTGACCAGCCGCTCGACCGCGAGCAACCCGCTCATGCGCCAACCTCGCCCTGGCGGATGCAGGCGGTGCTGCGTCCGTCGCCGATGTCGGTCAGACGCGGCCGCGCCAGCCGGCAGGCCGGCAGCACGAGCGGGCAGCGATCGGCGTACAGGCAGCCCGCCGCGCGCTCGGCCGGGGTCGGCACCGTGCCTGCGATCGGCTCGGGCGGCCGGCGCTGCCCGGGCCGCGGCAGCGCCGCCAGCAGCGCGCGCGTGTAGGGGTGGTGCGGCGCCGCGAACAGGGGCTGCGCCGGGCCGATCTCGACGATCGTGCCGGCATACATCACCGCGATGTCGTCGGCGATCTCCGACACCACCGCGAGATTGTGGCTGATGAACTGCAGCGCCAGCCCGAGCTCGGCCTGCAGGTCGAGCAGGAGATCGAGGATGCGCGCCTGCACCGTGACGTCGAGCGCGGTGGTCGGCTCGTCGGCGATCAGCATCGCGGGGCCGCAGGCCAAGGCGATCGCGATGGTGGCGCGCTGGCGCAGGCCGCCCGACAGCTCGTGCGGATAGAACGCGGCCTGGCGGCGCGCCTCGGGCAGGCCGACGCGCTCGAGCCAGCCGAGCGCCGCCTCGCGCGCCGCGGCGCCGGCGAGGCCCTGGTGCAGGATCAGCGACTCGGCGACCTGCGCTCCGATGGTCAGCGCCGGGTTGAGCGCGCTCAGCGGGTCCTGGAAGATCATCGCGACGTGGCGGCCGCGCAGCGCGTGGCGCGCCGCCGCGTCGACATCGCGGCCCTGCCAGCGCACGGCGCCGGCGGCGATCCGGCCGGGCGGCGGCACGAGATCGAGCAGCGCGAGCGCGCTCACCGTCTTGCCGCTGCCGCTTTCGCCGACCACGCCCAGCGTGCGTCCGGCGGCCAGCCGGTACGACACGTCCTCGACCGCCGTCAGGGCACCGAAGCGCACGGCGAGCCCGCGCACCTCGAGCAGCGGCTGATCGGTATCGGCGGTCAATGATGTCGCTCCGCGACAGTACCCCCCTCCCCAACCCTCCTCCTCAAGGGGGGAGGGGGTGAGATTGTGGAAGCGACGACGCTGCTGAAATCAGACTCCTCCCCCCCTTGAGGGGGAAGGTTGGGATGGGGGGTGCGGACCGCGACGAAACTCACTTCACCGTCCAGTCCTCGACCCACAAGGTGGTCGGGAACATGTGGCCGGTCGGCGTGATGCCGCCCAGCCACGTCGGCATGATGAAGGGGATCGAGCGGAAATAGAGCGGCAGCACCGGCAGCGCCTCGGCGTAGCGGCGCTGCAGCGCGTGCCACAGCGCGCGACGCTTCTCGCGGTCGAGCTCGGTCTCGATGCTGTCGAGCAGCGCGTCGGTCGCCGGGTCCTTGTAGCCGGTATAGTTCTGGCCGTCCCAGTTGTTGGCCTCGCTCGGGATCTGGTCGGAGCGCAGGATGGTGCGCGGGACGTTCTCGGGCGCGCTCGCCCAGCCGAACACCGCCATGCCGGTGAAGCGCCGGTGGGTCAAATTGTCGAACAGCACGCGCGCGGCGAGGTTGCGGATCGTCACCTCGATGCCGGCCTTGCGCCACTCGCTCTGCATCACCTGCTCGACCAGCTCGCTGGTGCGATTGCCCGTCGCGCCCATCAGCTCGAGGCTGAGCTTCTGTCCGGACGCGTTCTGGCGCACGCCGTCGCGCGCGACCCAGCCCGCGTCGTCGAGCAGCTTGCCGGCGGCGGCGGGATCGTAGGCGTACTTGACGCCGTTCGGGTCGTAGATCCAGTCGAGCGGGCTGACGAACGAGTCGGCGGGCGGCTGTTTGCCGCCGAACAGCTGCTGATTGATGCCCTCGCGGTCGATCGCCATCAGGAGCGCGCGGCGCACGCGCACGTCCTGGAGCAGCGGATTGTCGAGGTTGAGATCGATGTGCGAGTAGTAGAGGCTCGGCTTGTAGATGACATCGAAGCGCGCGCCGGTGCGCTTCTCGAGCGCGATCGCCTGGTCGAGGCTGAGACCCTCCTCGCCGGGCACGTAGTCGACGCTGCCCGACAGCAGGTTGGACTCGAGCGCCGCGCTGTTCTCGATCGCGCGCACGACGATGCGTTTGAACGCCGGCGGCTTGCCCGCCCAGGACGAATTGCGGTCGAGCACGACGTGGCTCCCGGGCGTCAGCTCGGCGATGCGATAGGGGCCGTCGTAGAGGCCCGGGTTGGTCGGCTCGGTCTCGTAGCGCGTACGCACGCGATACTGCGCCGGGTCGTCGAAGCGGTCGCGCTCGAGATGCTCGGGCACCAGCTCGAGGTCGATCGCGTTGTAATCGTAGGTCACGCGATCGACGTGCAGCGTGAACGTCCGGTCGTCGGCCGTGGTCACGTCGGTGATGCGCCGGAAGAGCTCGGCGTTGGCGGTGGCGGATTTCGGGTTGCGGCCGATCTCCCAGGTGAAGCGCACGTCGCGCGTGGTGACCGGCGTGCCGTCGCCCCACTTGAGGCCGGGTTTGAGTGTGAAGGTGACCGCGATGCCGTGCTTGCCGTCGGCACGGTCCTCGCGCACCGCCTTGCCGTTCTCCAGGGTCGGCAGCTCGGTGCACAGGATGCACACCGGTTGCCAGTGCGCATCGTAGGCGGTCAGCGGCCGGTTCGTCATGCCGAGCACGTAGCTCTTGGCGACCGTGGCGTCGATCAGCGGATTGAGGTTGGGCGGGTAGGTCGAGACCCCGATGGTCAGCGTGTCGTGCTCGGCGGCGCGCAGCGGCGATGGCGCGGCCAGGATCAGGGCGCCGCCCAGCGGCGCGAGGATCGAGATCAACCCTGGGGCGAACAGCCGGCCTGCCTTGATAATTCGGTAACCCATCACCGGCATGGTAGAAGGACTTGGCGTGAGATCGATCGAGTTTTCAACAAAAGCCCCATTCGACGAAGCGTTGTTC
>DATJNS010000532.1:0-9248 GCA_035507915.1 Candidatus Sulfotelmatobacter sp. | reverse complement strand
GCGGTGCTCGCGTTCAGCCAGATGTCGGGCGACGCCTTCTTCGCCTGGGGCTGGCGCATCCCGTTCGCGCTCAGCGCCATCCTGATCGCCATTGGCCTGTGGATCCGCCTCCGCATCCTCGAGACGCCGGTGTTCCGCACGCTGGTCGCCGAGCAGCGCATCGAGAAGACGCCGATCGTCGAAGTGTGGCGCAAGCAATGGGGCACCATCATCCTGTCGGCGCTCGCGCGTACCTCCGAGCAGGGACCGTTCTACATCTTCACCGCCTTCATCTTCGCCTACGGCACCGGCACGCTGCATGCCTCGCGCGATCTCCTGCTGATCTCGGTGCTCGCCGCGGTGTGTTTGTCGGCGATCACGATTCCGCTGAGCGGCCACATCTCGGACCGGATCGGGCGCAAGAAGATGTACATCATCGGCTGCGTGACGATGGGGATCTTCGGCTTCGTCTATTTTGGCATGGTCGACACGGCGTCGTCGGTGCTGATCTTCCTCGCCATCCTCTTGTCGCTGATCCCGCATGACATGCAGTACGGTCCGCAGGCGGCGCTCATCGCCGAGAGCTTCACGCCGCGCCTGCGCTACAGCGGCGCCTCGCTCGGCTACCAGCTCGCCTCGATTACCGCCGGTGGCCCGGCGCCCCTGATCGCGACCGCGCTGTTCGCCTCGTATCATTCGACGATGCCGATCGCGATCTACATCGCGATCACCGCGGTGATCTCGATCATCGCCACCGCTTGCCTGAAGGACTATACCGGCCGCGACATCTCGGCCGAATACGACCGCTAAGGCCGGCGGCTGGCTAGACGCCAGCGCGTCCGCGGGCCGCCAGGAGTTCGGCCAGCCGCGCCCTCGCGGCTGGCCACTCCGCGGCGACGATCGCCGATGCTCTTCCGAATGGCGGTCGTCGGGCTATTGTGGTCGCGGGATTGGGGCGCGTAGTGCGTGGTCCCGCCCAGTGAGGATGAGCCGGCCGAGCCGCCGCGAGGGACCAAGGCCATGAAGATCAAGCGATGCGAGGTGATCCCGCTCCAGGTCCCGTACCGCGATCCGGCAGGGCCGGGGCGGGACGGCGGCGCGCACCATCTGACGCTTCTCCGGGTCGAGACCGAGGACGGCGTCGTCGGCTACGGCGAGACGTTCACCTACCAGCCCTTCCTGCAGCGCGCCATGATCGGCCTGCTCGAAGACGCGATCGTGCCGATGGCGATCGGACGAGACGCCGGGGACATCGACGCGCTGGTCCACGACATCCAGCTGCGCGTCGCGTTCTTCGGGCGCGGCGGCCTGATCACCAATGCGCTGGCGGCGCTCGACATCGCGCTGTGGGACATCGCGGGGCGCGTCAGCGGCCAACCGCTCCATCGGCTGCTCGGCGGCGCGCACAAGACCGAGATCCCGTGCATCGCGAGCATGAGCTCGTATCTCGATCCCGCGGCGGCGGCCGCCGCCGCCAATGTCGCCGTCCGGCGAGGCTATCGGCGCGTCAAGATCCACGAACGCCAGATCGGTGTCGTGCGCGCGGTGCGCGAGGCGGTCGGTCCTGACGTGCGCCTGATGGTCGACGTCAACTGCCACTGGGGCCTCGATCACGCCATTCAGGTGCTGCCGGCGCTGATGGACTGCGATCCCTACTGGCTGGAGGATCCGATCTGGCCGCCGGAAAATTTGGCCGGCTTGCGCGAGCTGAAGAACCGGTTTGGGGTCCGGCTGGCGGCCGGCGGCGACGCCAGCACCGTGTGGCGGTTCCAGGAGCTGCTCGACGCCGGCGTGCTGGCGTTCGCACAGCCCGACACCTGCACCGGCGGCGGCGTGACCGAGTTCAAGCGGATCGCCGCGCTGTGTGCGCTCAAGGGCGTCACGGTTGCGCCGCATACGCCGTTCCAGGGACCGGCGCTGCTGGCGTCGCTGCACCTGATCGCGACCCTGCGCGACGACAGCGCCTACGCCTACACGTTCGTCGATTTCGACGCGAGCATGTACGGCGCGGCGAGCGTGCCGAACGGCGGCGTCTTGAAGGTTCCGCAGGGTCCCGGCCTCGGCTTCGAGCCCGATCCCGAATTCCTGCGTGCGTATCGCGTACACCCGAAGTGACGACCAGGAGAGCGTCGGCGATGACCCAATCGATGACCAAGGCCCGCAAGATGCGGGAGCTGCTGCGCACCGAGCGACCCGTGGTGTCGCCCGGCGTCTACGAGGGGTACGGACTCCTGCTGGTCGAGGCCATGGGCTTCAAGGCCGCCGGCGTGTCGGGGTCGGCGCTGTCCAACTCCCTGATCCTGCAGCCCGACATCGGGCTCCTGTCGCTGCGCGAGAACGTCGATGCGTGTCGGCATTTAGCGCGCAGCGTTTCGATTCCCCTGATGGCGGACGCCGACACGGGCTATGGCAATGCGGTTTCGGTCTATCATGTCGTCCAGTATTTCGAGGAAGCCGGGATCGTCGGGATCAACATCGAAGATCAGGTCATGCCCAAGCGTTGCGGTCACATGCGCGGCAAGGAGCTGATCGAGCCGCGCGAGATGGCGATGAAGATCGAGGCGGCGCTCAAGGCCAAGAAGGACCCGGATTTCATCCTCAACGCGCGCACCGACGCGATCGCGGTCGAGGGCATCGAGGGGGCGGTCAAGCGCGTCAAGCTCTATGCCGCCGCCGGCGCCGACATGATCTATCCCGATGCCGTGCGCAACGAGGACGACGTGAAGCGACTGGTCGATGCGGTGCCCGACGCGCCCGTCAACATCGGCATGGGTTTCGGCATCCGGTCGCGTCCGACCACGCCGCTCTTCTCGTTGCGCCGGCTCAAGGAGCTCGGCGTGGCGCGCGCCAGCATGCCCCGCATGCTGTCGTCGTCGGCGCTCGCCGGCATGCGGAAGGCGCTCGAGGTCATGAAACAGTGCATGGAGACGGGCGAGGCCGCCGATCGCCCGGATCTGACCTTCAGCATGGAGGACATCACCAAGCTCGTCGGGTACGAGCGGGTGACCAAGCTCGAGCAGGCGTTGCTGACCGACGAGCAGCTCGAGCGCAAGTACGGCGACGGCGAACGCGAATACGTCATCCGCCAGGGCGATTTCGGCCGCTCCGGCGTCAGTGACTGATCATCCAGGGGCGGCTGCTTGGGAAGCTCTTCGCGCCGTCGGCGTCGCGCCGCGTTCGCGATCGGCTGGAGCCAGTGCAGCAGGTGCAGCCGGGTGCATGGCCGCCGCTTTCGGCGGAACGGCGCGGCGCATGTGCGCTGCGCTCGTTGACGGTGGCGGCGTTCCGGCGCCCCGCATCCATGAGCGCCAGGCGCGGCGCAGTCAGGATCACGCGCGGTGCGCTGGCGCCGCAGTCCGGGCAGTCGTGCGGCGCTTCGCATTCCGCCATCGGGCGCAGCACGGTGAACGGCCCGCAGCGTGCGCAGTCGTAGTCGTAGAGCGGCATAGCGCGGCTCTCAGCGATCTGGCGACAGGCACACGTCGACGCCGGCCTTCACGAACTTGGTGGGTCCGTCGGCGCCTGGCCGGATGTCGAAGTCGAAGATTTCGGTGGGGAGCCACAACGTCGCGCAGGCGTTGGGAATGTCGACCACGCCGCTGATGTGGCCCTGCACCGGCGCTGTGCCGAGGATCGCGTAGGCCTGCGCCGGCGAGTAGCCGAACTTGGTCATGTAGGCGATCGCGTTGAGGCACGCTTGCCGGTAAGCGATGTGAACGTCGAGATAATGTTGAGCACCCTTCTCGTCGACCGAGATGCCCTCGAAGATCAGGTAGTCGTTGTAGGTCGGCGTGATCGGGCTCGGCTTGAAGATCGGGTTCTTGATGGCGTACTTCGCCATGCCGTCCTTGATCAGATTGACGCGCAGATGCAGCCAGCCGGCCATCTCGATGGCGCCGCAGAAGGTGATCTCGCCGTCGCCTTGGCTGAAGTGCAGGTCTCCCATCGAAAGGCCGGCCTCCTTGACGTAGACCGGAAAGTAGACGCGCGCGCCGCGCGACAGATCCTTGATGTCGCAATTGCCCCCGTGCTCGCGGGGCGGCACGGTGCGCGCGCCGGTCGCTGCGGCGTCCTCGCGCGCACCACCGGTCATGCGGCCCATGTGCGCGGTCGGGCCGAAGGGTGGGTTGGCGAGTGGCGGCACGCGCGTCGGATTGGTCGCGATGAACCCGACCTCGCGCGCGTTCCAGGTCTCGAGCAGCGCCTTCGAGGGCAGGCATCCGATCAGGCCGGGGTGGATCAGGCCCGCGAAGCTGACGTTGGGCACGTGCCTCGATTTGGTGAACATGCCGGAGATGTCCCAGATCGATTTCTGCGCCAGCGGAAAATGGTCGGTCAGGAACCCGCCGCCGTTCTTCTTGGAGAAGAAGCCGTTGAAACCCCACAGGCTCTCGGGCAGGGCGCCAATGTCGAGAATGTCGACGACCAGGAGATCGCCTGGCTCCGCGCCCTTGACGCCGATCGGACCGCTCAGAAAATGCACGATGCTGAGATCGATGTCGCGCACGTCGTCCGCGGAGTCGTTGTTCTTGATGAAGCCGCCGGTCCAGTCGTAGGTCTGGATGATGAATTCGTCGCCGGGCTTCACGGTTGCGACCATCGGAATGTCCGGGTGCCACCGGTTGTGGATCATGTCGTTCTCGTAAGGCGACTGCGAGAGGTCGATCTTGATCAGCGTATCGGCCATTTTTTCTCTCCGTTTCTCGAAGGTGGTTGGCGTGCGGCGTTGCCTGGCAGCAGTTACACGGACAGATAGGCGGCAACCTTTTCCTCGTCGATGTCGGCGCGCGCGTCCTCATGCACGATCTCGCCGTTCTCCAGCACCAGCACGCGGTCTGCGATGTCGAGCGCGAAGCTGAGCACCTGCTCGGACACCACGATGCTGAGGCCTCGCTCGTCGCGGATGCGCTTCAAGGTGCGTGCCATGTCGCGGATGATCGAGGGCTGGATGCCCTCGGTCGGCTCGTCGAGCAGCAGCACCTTGGGCCGCGTCGCCAGCGCGCGAGCGATCGCGAGCTGCTGCTGCTGGCCGCCCGAGAGATTGCCGCCGCGCCGCGCTTTCATCTCGAGCAGCACGGGAAACAGCTCGTAGATGTCAGCCGGTACGCTGCGCTCGCCCGAGGCGAACAGCCCGGTCTCGATGTTTTCCTGTACCGTCATGGCCGAGAAGATCATGCGGCCCTGGGGCACGTAGGCGACCCCCGCAGCGACCCGCTCGAAGCTCTTGAGTGCGGTGACGTCGGTGTCGCCGATATGGATGGCGCCCTGGCGCAGCGGCATGATGCCGATCAGCGATTTCATGAGCGTCGTCTTGCCCATGCCGTTGCGGCCCATGATGGCGATGATCTCGCTCGGTGCGACGGCGAAGTTGAGGCCGTGCAGCACCTCGCTCTGCCCGTAGGAGACTTTGACGTCGGTCGCGCGCAGCATGGCGTCGTCCCTCTCAATGTCCGAGATAGACTTCGACGACCTTGGGATCGGCCTTGACCCGAGCCATCGAGCCTTCGGAGATCACCTTGCCCTGGTGCAGCACGGTGACACGGTGGGCGATGTCCTCGACGAACTTCATGTCGTGCTCGATCACGATCACCGAGCGGTCGCGGATGATGCGGTGCAGCAACTCGGCGGTCTTCTTGCGCTCGCTGACACTCATGCCGGCGACCGGCTCGTCGAGCATCAGGAGCTCGGGATCCTGGATGAGCAGCATGCCGATCTCGAGCCACTGCTTCTGGCCGTGACTGAGATACTCCGCGCGCATGCCGAGCTGGTCGGTAAGGAAGATCGTTTCGGCCACATCGCTGATGCGCTCGGTCACGGCCTTGTCGCGCCGGAACGCGAGCGCGCCGAATACCGAGCGGCCGCGCGGGAACGAGATCTCCAGATTCTCGAACACCGTGAGATCCTCGTAGATCGACGGGTTCTGGAACTTGCGGCCGACCCCGGCGCGCACGATCTCGTGCTCCTTGAGGGCGGTGAGATCTTGGCCGCGGAAGCTGATCGAGCCGGCGCTGGCCTTGGTGCGGCCGCAGATCAGGTCGAGCACCGTCGTCTTGCCGGCGCCGTTGGGGCCGATGATGACGCGGATCTCGTTCTCGTCGACATAGAAGGACAGATCGTCGACCGCCTTGAAGCCGTCGAACGACACCGTCAGACCCTCGACCGCCAACAGGAACTCTTTCTGTTCGGGCATGCGCGGCGCTCCCTCACTCGGCCGCGGCGCCGGACTTGGCCGCCAGCGGATCGAGCCGCGGTGCGCGCCGGCCGAACAACCGCGGCAGGCGTGGCGCCAGGTAGGTCTCGTAGAGCCCGGCGAGCCCATCCGGGAAGGCGAGCACGACGGCGATGTAGAGCGCGCCCATGGCGAACAGCCAGAGCTCGGGGAAGCTCTCGGAGAAGCTCGTCTTGGCGGCATTGACCAGCAGCGAGCCGTAGACTGCGCCGAGCAGCGACAGCCGCCCGCCGACCGCACAGAAGATGACCATGTCGATGGACGGCACGATGCCGACGAAGGACGGCGACATGAACCCGACCTGCAGGGTGAACATGGCGCCGCCGACCGCCGCCAGCGCAGCGGCGAAACAGAACACGAAGATCTTGAACCCGGCGACGTCGTAGCCCGAGAAGCGGACACGGTCCTCGCGGTCGCGCATGGCGACCAGGATGCGTCCGAGCTTGGTGCTGCGTACCCACTGGGCGAGCAGCAGGCAGCCGATCAGCAGCCCGGCATTGACGAAATAGAGCACGTATTTCGCGCCGTCGGTGCGGATGTCCCAGCCGTGCAGGGTGCGCAGGTCGGTTATGCCGTTGATGCCGCCGGTATAGCCCTGCTGGCCGATGATCAGGATCGTCATGATGGCGGCGATCGCCTGGGTGATGATGGCGAAATAGACGCCGCCGACCCGCCTCTTGAACATCGCCAGTCCGATAATGAAGGCGAACAGGCTGGGCACGAGCACGATCGCGAGCAGGGTGAAGACGAGGCTGTGGAACGGCTCCCAGAACCACGGCAACGCGGTCAGCTGGTTCCAGTCCATGAAGTCCGGAATGCCCGGGGTCGACTGGATCTTGGTCGCCTCGGGACTCGAGGCCTCGAGCTTGAGGAACATCGCCATGCAGTAGCCGCCGAGGCCGAAGAACACGCCCTGACCGAGGCTCAGGATCCCGGCATTGCCCCAACACAGCACCAAGCCGAGCGCGACGAAGGCGTAGGTCAGGTACTTGCCGATCAGATTGAGCCGAAAGATGTCGAAGGCGAGCGGGAAGACGACCATGATCAGCACCGCCAGCAGCACGACGCCGATCAGCTCCTTGCGGTCGAGCGACAGGATGCGCGTGGTCATGGTTTGCTCCTCACCGGCGGACCTTGAGGACGAACAGCCCTTGCGGGCGCAGCATCAGGATGCCGACGACGGCGAGCAGCGCGAGCACCTTGGCCATCGAGCCGCTGAGGAAGAACTCCATGGTCGACTGCGCCTGGGAGATCGTGAAGGCCGACGCGATGGTGCCGAACAGGCTCTGCGCGCCGCCGAAAACCACCACCAGGAAGGTGTCGACGATGTAGAGCTGGCCCGCGCTCGGGCTGGTCGAGCCGATCATCGTGAAGGCGCTGCCGGCAATTCCGGCGATGCCGCAGCCGATGCCGAAGGTGAAGCGGTCGACCTTCTCCGTGTCGATGCCGACGGCGCCCGCCATGGCGCGGTTTTGCATCACCGCGCGCACCTTCTTGCCCCAGGACGAGCGGAACAGCAGCAGGAACACGGCGATCGTGATCAGGGTCGTCAAGCCCATCACGAACAGGCCGTTGATCGGGATTTGGATGGTGTCGCTGGCGGGAATCGCGCCGAGCATCCAGCCCGGCACGTCGACGCCGACCTCGCGCGCGCCGAAAATCGAGCGGTAGGCCTGCTGCAGGAACAGGCTGAGGCCCCAAGTCGCAAGCAGAGTGTCGAGCGGTCGTTTGTAGAGATGCCGGATCAAGGCCCATTCGGTAAGCATGCCGAGTGCGCCCGCGGCGACGAACGCCAGCACCATCGCGACGAAGAAATAGATGCCATAGAAATTCGGCAGGTACGCCTTGAACAGCGTCGAGCACAGATAGGTCATGTAGGCGCCGAGGATCATGAACTCGCCATGCGCCATGTTGATGACGCCCATCTGGCCGAAAATGATCGCCAAACCGAGCGCCATAAGGACGAACACGGAGAACAGGATCAGGCCATCGAAGGCCTGCATGGCGAAAATCGAGGCAAGGTCGCCGAGGGAATAGCCCAGCATGGTGCGGCTCCGTGTGCGCGGAAAAGCCGGCGGCGGGACGCCCGACGACGCCCCCGCCGCCGCGCAGTGCCTTATTGGTAGCCCTTGGGGAAGGGATCGGGTTCGATCGGCTCGGGCGTCACGTAGACGATGTCGTACTGCCCGTCCGAGCGCGCGCGGCCGATCCGCGTGTTGCTCCACAGATGGTGGTTCTCGTGGATCTTCACCGGGCCTTCGGGCGCGTTGAACACGATGCCGGGCGATGCCGCGATGACCTTATCGGTGTCGAAACTGCCGGCTTTCTCGACCGCGAGCTTCCATAGCCACGGCCCTTCGTAGGCGGCCTGGGTGACGTCGCCGATTACGCTCTCGGCGCCCCACATCTTTTTGAAGGCGTCGACGAACTTGTGGTTGTCCGGCGTGTCGATGCTCTGGAAGTATTTCATCGCCGCATAGGCACCGACGATGTTTTCGCCGCCAATGCCGCGGATCTCGTCCTCGGTCACCGAAATGGTCAGCAGGGTCTGCTTGTTGACCATGTCGATGCCGGCGGCCTTGAGCTGCTTGTAGAAGGCGACGTTGCTGCCGCCGACGATGATGGCGTAGATCACGTCGGGTTTCTTGAGCTTCATCTTGTTGATGACCGAGTTGAACTCGGTGTTGCCGAGCGGGAAATATTCCTCGCCGACGACCTCCAGATGGAGGTGGTTCTCGATGTGCTTGCGGGCGATCTTGTTCGACGTGCGCGGCCAGATGTAGTCGGAGCCGAGCAGATAGAAGGTCTTGGCCTTCTTGGTGTCGGTGATCCAGTTCAGCCCGGCGATGATCTGCTGCGTCGCCTCCTGGCCCTCGTAGAAGACGTTGTGCGATTCCTCGAGGCCTTCGTAGAAGGTCGGGTAGTAGAGGATGCCGTGGTACTGCTCGAACACGGGCAGCACGGCCTTGCGCGAGGCGGACGTCCAGCAGCCGAACACGGCCGCGACCTTGTCGTCGACCAGCAGCTTGCGGGACTTCTC
>DATJNS010000531.1:0-11059 GCA_035507915.1 Candidatus Sulfotelmatobacter sp. | reverse complement strand
GCGTAGGTCAGCGCCTCCGGATAGGTCGCGAGCGTGAGCGCGCGGATGGTTTGCAAATCGGCGTCGCGCTCGGCGCGCCAGGCGCGCGCGCAGGCGATGCCGTAGTGCGCGTGACGCACGCCGGCAAAGCGCTTCAGGTAGCCCTCGAGGATCAGGAACGTGCCGGGCGGCACCAGCGCGACGTCGTCGGCGAGGCCGAGCGCCAGCCGGCGCTGCGTCGCCACGCCTTCGGTCGGCGTACCGATGCCGGCGGCCGCGCCGGCGACCGTCAGCAGCGCCAGCTGCGCCGCGTGACCGAGATAGAGGTTGCGCGCCGTGTGACCCTCGGCGATCGGCAGATAGAGGCTGAACGGCAGCTGGCAGGCGGCGGCGTTGAGCGCATCGAGCGTCGCGGCGGCGTCGAGCCCGTCGAGGCGCGCCGCTGCGGCGACCGCGGCGAACGTGCCCCAGGTGCCGTCGACATGCATGCCGGGCTTGATGCGGAACGCCGCGCCCAGCCGTCCGCCGACCTCGTAGCCGGCGACCAGCGCGCGCAGCACGTCGCCCAACGTCGTCGCGCGCGCCAGTGCGAGCGCCAGCGCCGGCGCGGCGGCGTGGATGCCGGGCCGGCCGTGGGCGCGCGGCAGGCCCTCGCACGCCTCGTCCCAACAGATCGCCGCGGCGAGCAGCGCGGCGGCATTCGCGGTCGTCAGCCGCGCGGCGACGCCAGGCAACGCGATCGAGCCCGCCGCATCGGCGCCGAGCGCGACGGCGAGCCGCGCGACCTCGGGCTTGACCAGCGCCGCCAGCGCGCAGCCGAGGCAATCGAGCAGCAGCAGGCGCGCACGCGCCTCGACCGCCAGCACGGTCAGCGGATCGTCGCGCCACAGCCACGCCACGGTATCGACCAGGTCGGCCGTCAGCGCCGACCGCGGCGACGCGCCCGCCGTCTCGGTCATCGGCGCGCGCGCCGGCGCAGCAGCACCGCGCCGAGCCCGAGCGCCAGCGCCGGCACGCCGACCAGCAGCGGCGCCATCACGCTGAAGGCGGGCGCCGGACGGATCGCCGCCTCGGCGATCAGCAGGGCGGCGAGCCACAGCGCGGTGGCCATCATCCAGACCAGCAGGAAGCGATGCCAGCGCTGGCGCGCGCGGTCCGGCTCAAGCATGGCGCGCCGCCTCCGGCGCCGCGACCTGGCCGCGCAGCCAGTCGCGGAACGCCGCCACCTTGGCGAGCGCGGCGGCGCCCGGCGGGTGCACGATGTAGTAGGCGAAGCTGGAGCGCGCGCTGTCGGGGAACAGGCGCACCAGCCGGCCGGCCTCGAGCTCGCCGGCGACCAGCGCGCCGCGCGCCAGCGCGACGCCGAGCCCTTCGGCCGCGGCCTGCAGCAGCAGGCCGGCGTCGTCGTAGAGCGGACCGCGCGCCGGCTCGGGCCAGTCGAGCCCGACCGAGACGAACCAGTCGCGCCACGGCTGGCGCGGATCGCGCAGCAAGGTCACGTCGGCGAGCTCGGACGGCGCGGCCGGCAGGCGGCCGCCGCGAAACGTCGGGCTCGCGACCGGAAAGATCGCCTCGTCGAGCAGCTTCTCGGCCTCGAGCCCAGGCCAGTGGCCGGGGCCGAAGCGCACGCCGAGATCGATGTCGTCGCGCGCGAAGTCGAACACCGTGCCGGAGGCGCGCAAATTGACCTCGATCGCCGGATGGCGCGCCTGGAAATCGGCCAGCCGCGGCACCAGCCAGCGCGTCGCGAAGGCGGGCGTCGTCGTCACGGTCAGGACCTCGGCGCGCCGCTGGCCGCGCAGCTCGGCGACGCCGCGCTTGAGGCGCTGGAGCGCGCTTTGCACATGCTCGAGCAGCTGCCGGCCAGCCTCGGTGAGCACGGTCTCGCGGCCTTGGCGGCGGAACAGCGCGACGCCGAGATGACCCTCGAGCGCCTTCATCTGATGGCTGACCGCGCCATGGGTGACGTGCAGCTCCTCGGCCGCGCGGCTGAAGTTGCGGTGGCGCGCCGCCGCCTCGAAGGTGCGGAGCGCATTGAGCGGCGGCAGCCGGTCGTCCGGCGCCGCGCCCTGCTTGGCATCGGCGCGAGCGGACTCCCGCGACCCGGCTCGAGTTCGCCTTTCACGTTGCATCCCGGCGCCCTGTGCACTCCCGGTCGGCGATGCGGTCCGACGGCGACCCTATGACACGCCCTCCCCGTCAGCCACCTCCCTCTGCGCGCGGTCGTGCCGGCCGCCCGCGCCATCCGACGGGCCGGCGCGTGCGCAAATCTGGGATGCAGCCGCGAACAATATGTGGCAATTTTATGGCAGAATCGATGACGCACCCGGCAGGAGGCCGCATTGAACAGAAATTTCCTCTACGTGATGGCGGCCTTGGTGCTCGGCGTCGCGCTCGGCATTGCGAGCTACTACTCCTTTCCGGACAAGGCGACGGCTGCCGACGTCGCCAAATACATGTCCTTGATCAGCACCATCTTCCTGAGGCTGATCAAGATGATCATCGGACCTCTCGTGCTGTCGACGCTGGTGGTCGGCATCGGCCACATGGGCGACGCGGCGACGGTCGGGCGGGTCGGCGCCAAGACGATGGGATGGTTCGTCTGCGCGTCGATCGTATCGCTGCTGCTCGGCCTCCTGATGGTCAACCTGCTGCAGCCCGGCGTCGGCATCGCGATCGCCGACCAGAGCACCACGACCGCCAACCTGTCGACCAACGCCTTCAGCATCGAGAACTTCGTCGAACACGTCGTGCCGAACTCGCTCTTCAAGGCGCTCGCCGATGGCGAGATCCTGCAGATCGTGGTGTTCTCGGTGTTCGCCGGCGTCGCCATCATGGCGCTCGGCGAGCGCGGCCACCCGCTGATCGAAGTCGCCGACAACGTTTCGCACATGATGCTGGTCATCACCGGCTACGTCATGAAGCTGGCACCGATCGCGGTGTGCGCCTCGGTGGCCTCGGTCATCACGAAGTCGGGGCCCGGCATCCTGCTCAACTTCGCCAAGTTCCTCGGCGGCTTCTATCTCACCCTGGGCTTTCTGTGGATCATTCTGATCTTCGTCGGCTATCTGGCGCTCGGATCGCGCATGGTCGACCTCGTGAGGCGGATGTACGAGCCCTTCCTGCTGGCGTTCTCGACGGCGAGCTCGGAAGCCTCCTATCCGAAGATTCTCGAGCAGCTGGAGCGATTCGGCGTCTCGAAGAAGATCGCCAGCTTCGTGCTGCCGCTCGGTTATTCGTTCAACCTCGACGGCACCATGGCGTATTGCACCTTCGCGACCATATTCATCGCGCAGGCCTACGGCCTGAATCTGACGATCGGCACGCAGATCGTCATGGCGGCAGTGTTGATGCTGACCTCCAAGGGCGTCGCCGGCGTGCCGCGCGCCTCACTGGTCGTCATTCTGGCGACCCTGAAGCAGTTCAACATCCCGGAAGCCGGGCTTCTGCTCATCCTCGGCATCGACCAGTTCCTGGACATGGGCCGCAGCGCGACGAACGTGATCGGCAACTCGCTGGCGGCATCCGCCGTCGCCAAGTTCGAGAAGGAGCTGGGACCGGCACTCGACCATGCCCCCGGCGCCGCTCCGAAGCCGGCGCACGCCTGACCGTCGTCCGACCGTGCCAGGCGCGTCGGCGCGCGCATCCGGCTTCACGCGAGGGGGGTACGCCTTGATCAAGACCATCGCGCTCGCCATCGGCATCGCGGCGCTGACCATCGCACACGCCGGGGCGGAAGATCTGATCGGCGCCGACCTCACCAAGCCGCCGCCGGCGACCGAGGAGAACACGGCCGCCATCCTCACCGGAACGCTGAAGGCGGTGCGCGCCAGCGGCGTCGTGACGATCGGCTATCGCGAAGCGTCCTTTCCCTTCTCGTTCGTCCGGCCGGGCGCGCCGCGACCGCTCGGCTATTCCATCGATCTGTGTCTGGGCATCGTCGACGAGATCGTGCGGGAGCTGAACGGCACGCCGATCCGGGTCGCCTATGCGCCGGTGACCGCCGATACCCGCCTGGCGGCGGTCGCGTCCGGCAAGGTCGATCTGGAATGCGGTTCGACGACGAGCAACGCGGAGCGGCAACGGCAAGTCGCCTTCTCGCCGATCATCTACGTCGCCGGCACCAAGCTGCTGGTTAAGCGCAGCTCCGGCATCGGCTCGTACCGGGACCTCGGCGGCAAGACGCTCGTCGTCACCTCGGGCACGACCAACGAAGCCGCAATGAAGCAGCTCAACGACAAGTTCAAGCTCGGCATCGCGATCGTCTCGGCGGGCGATCACGACGCCAGCTACACGATGCTCGCCGATGGCAGGGCCGACGCCTTCGCGACCGACGACGTGCTGCTGTATGGCTTCGTCGCCGCGAAGCGAACCGACGCGACGATGGCGGTGGTGGGCGATTTCATCACCTACGAGCCCTACGGCATCATGTTCCGCAGGGACGACCCGCTGATGGCGGCAGCGGTGACCCGCGCCTTCCAGACGATGGCGCAAAGCCGGACCCTGGCCGACATCTATCGTCGTTGGTTCCTGGAGCCGACACCGACCGGCGAGCGGCTCGACCTGCCCATGAGCGTCCAGCTCACCGAAGTGTTTCGGGGCATGGGCGCGGAGGACTGATCGAGCCCACGAGATTCTTGATGCTGCCGGGTTGCCGCGCCATCCGCGTGCGTCGGACGGGGTGGGCTCGCTAGGCAGTCGCGGTCTGTTTCACTATTGTGGCAGACGCCACGGGGCGGCCGGATCCGGATGATCAGGTCCGCGGCCCCATCAGAGGACCATCAAGAGCGGGAGAACGCACGATGAAGCGCCGGTCCCTCATCACCGGAGGCCTCCTGGCCGCCGGATACACCCTTCTCGGCCGGCCCGACGCGGCGCAGGCGCAGCAGAAGAAGTCGATGCCGATGATGCACCATGCCGCCCACGCGGCCGCCGGCTGGGTCACGCTGTTCGACGGCACCAGCCTCGCCGGCTGGACCCCGATCGGCGACGCCAATTGGCGCCTCGAGGACGGCGCCGCGGTCGCCGACAAGGGTAACGGCTTCCTGATGTCGAAGGACAGCTACGGTGATTTCGAGCTCAAGGTCGAGTTCTGGGTCAACGAGACCGCCAACAGCGGCGTCTTCATCCGCTGCGGCGACCCGACCTCGGTGACCGGCGCCAACGCCTACGAGGTCAACATCTTCGATCAGCGCCCCGACCCGACCGTAGCCATCCGCCGAGGGCCGCCTTGCGCATTGGCGCTGACGGAACGGAGTCTCCATTGGAGTTCCATTGGAGGCTCCGTTGGTACAGCGGGTCGAGATCATCAGCGCCAAGGAACCTCGGCGGCGCTGGAGCGATGATGAGAAGCGCAGGCTGGTGGCGGCGGCATTTGCGCCCGGCGCCGTCATCTCGCACGTGGCCAGAGTGCATGGGGTGGCGACGAGCTGCCTGTTCGCTTGGCGCAAGCGCTTCCCCGGCTTAGCCGATGGGATCACCCCGGAAGCGACGCGACTGATCCCGGTGATGGTTGATGGGGCGATTGGTCCGGCAGCACCGGGTCCATTCGATAGCGCGGTACCGCCACTGCCACGCCATGCGGTCATCACCTGGCCCGATGGGCTGCGCTTGGAGATTCCGGTTGGGTATCCGGCAGCCGCCCTCAAGACGTTGATCGCGGCGCTGCGTCCGGCTCGATGATCCCGGTTCCAAGCGGCGTGCGTGTGTGGCTCGCGGTCGGGCACACGGACATGCGCCGGGGCATGAACAGCCTGGCGCTGCAGGTCCAGGAGGAGATGCAGCGCGACCCTCACGCCGGCGATCTCTATGTGTTCCGCGGACGTCGCGGCAACCTGGTGAAGATCCTGTGGCACGATGGCGTTGGCATGTCGCTCTACGCCAAGCGGCTCGAGCACGGGCATTTTGTATGGCCCTCGCCGAGCAACGGCGTGGTGGCGATATCGGCGGCACAGCTCGCGTACATGCTTGACGGCATTGATTGGCGCAATCCGCGGCCGACCTGGCGACCGCCGCGCGCCGGCTGAGGATGCGACGGAATGACTCGGTTCGCGGATTCTGCTCGCCCGAATCGATGCTGATCTGATTCGTTCAACGATGTGACGGATCACTCCGACCCCGACAACATCGACGCGTTGAAGGCAGCTCTCGCTGCCGAGCGCGCAGCGCTTGCCATGGAACGGGAAGCGCGCCAGCAGGCGGAAGCCCGCGCCGCCGGCGCCGAGGCGATGATCAAACACCTGAAGCTGACGATCGCTAAGCTGAGGCGCGACCAGCATGGCCGTTCGTCCGAGCGCCAGCAGCACCTGATCGATCAGCTCGAGCTGCAGCTCGAGGATATGGAGACGACGGCGGCGGCGGAAGAGGCTGCGGCGGAGACCGCCAAGGTCGGTCAGGACGACGCGACGGTGCGCGGCTTCGCGCGGCGCAAGCCGGTGCGCGCGCCGCTCCCGTCTCACCTGCCGCGCGAACGCGTGGTCGTGCCGGGCCCGACGGCGTGCCCCTGCTGCGGCGGGAAGCTCTCGAAGATCGGCGAGGATATCACCGAGACCCTCGAGGTGGTCCCGCGCCAATGGAAGGTCATCCAGACGGTCCGCGAGAAGCTGACCTGCCGGGCGTGCGAGACGATCAGCCAGCCACCGGCGCCGTTCCACGTCATCGCGCGCGGCCGCGCGGGCCCCAACCTGCTGGCGATGATGCTGTGCGCCAAGTTCGGCCAGCACCAGCCGCTCAACCGGCAGAGCGAACTCTACGCTCGCGAAGGCGTGGAGCTCGACACGTCGACCCTGGCCGACTGGGTCGGCGCGGCCACCGCGGTCCTGACGCCGCTCAATGCGTTGGTCCGCCGCCATGTGCTGGCGGCGGCCAGGCTGCACGGCGACGACACCACGGTGCCTGTGCTGGCGCCGGGACGCACTATCACCGGCCGACTATGGACCTACGTGCGCGATGACCGCCCGTTTGGCGGCACGGACCCGCCGGCGGCGATCTTCTTCTACTCGCGCAACCGCAGCGGCGAGCACCCACGGCGCCACTTGGCCAGCTACGCCGGCATCCTTCAGGCCGACGCCTATGGCGGCTTCAATGACCTCTACCGCGCCGATCGCCAGCCTGGCCCGATCACCGAGGCGGCGTGCTGGGCGCACGGCCGGCGCAAGTTCTTCGTCCTAGCCGATCTGACCAAAGCGCCGCTTGCGCTGGAGGCCGTGCAGCGCATCGACGCCATCTTCGCCATCGAGCGCGAGATCAACGGACTGTCCGTCGCGGCGCGCCTGGCGCGACGCCAGGCGCACGTCGCGCCGCTGATTGCCGACCTCGAGCAATGGATGCGCGCCGAGCGTGCCCGGGTCTCGCGTCACGCCGAGATCGCCAAGGCGATCGACTACATGCTCAAGCGCTGGCCCGCGTTCACGCGCCTCCTTACCGACGGGCGGATTTGCGTGTCGAACAATGCTGCCGAGCGGGCGCTGCGTGGCGTAGCTCTCGGAAGAAAGGCATGGTTGTTCGCCGGCTCCGACCGCGGCGGAGAGCGCGCCGCCGCAATGTATGAACTGATCGTCACGGCCAAGCTCAACGACGTCGATCCACAGGCCTGGCTCGCGGAAGTGCTGCGCCGGATCAACGATCATCCGGCCTCGCGCCTCGATGAGCTACTGCCCTGGAACTGGAAAGCGCGCTCTGTCACACTGGCAGCGTGATTGCCACAATTTCCGCGCTTTGAACACGTCACTCGGGCGAATATTGATTAAGGCCGCCCACTTCATCCTGTCTCTGACTCTGGCGCCTGCAAACGTTCCCCCTTCATTATGATCCGCAAGGCGACAACCGAAGACCAATCACGGATTACCGAGGTCAGAAGCGCAGTTCGGGAGAACCGCCTGTCGCCCAGCAATGCCTCGCGCGTGTCGGACACAGCGCGCTGGATTTACGAGCACGGCACGTTCTGGGTGTGGGAACAGGATGGCGCCGTGCAGGGCTTCGCCGTAGCGGACGTACGTGACGGGACGATCTTCGGCCTGTTCGTGCACCCGGACTACGAGGGCCGCGGAATCGCCCGGGCCCTACTGCCGCTTGCCTGCGAGGACCTGCGGATGGCGGGCTACACCGTGGCAAGGCTTACCACGGATCCCGGTACCCGCGCCGAGCGGTTCTATCGCCGCAACGGCTGGACCGATACCGGCCGTCGGGAAAGAGGGGAGATCGTCTTCGAGCGGGCGCTCAAGCACGGCGGTTAGCGACGAGCGCGGCGCTCGCCGGATGCATACACCCGACCTACGGCACCGGCGCGATCGTCAATGTCGCCAAGGTCGTGCCGATGCCGAAGGCGGCCGGCAAGTGGAATTTCTACGACATCACGGCGCGCGGCCCGCGCTTCACCGTCGTGCTCGACGGCAAGCGCACGGTCAACGGCGCGGTCGACTACAAGCACGCCAGCGGCTGGATCGCGCTGCAGTACGGCAAGGCCGTGGTCGACACCGGCGTGGTGAAGTTCCGCAAGGTGCAGATCCGCACGCTGTAGACCGACACCAACCGGCGCGACGATCCGGACCGCGCCGGGCAGGCGTCCGCCCTGCATTTCCTCGCGAAATGCAGGTCCCCGAAGTCCGCATACGACCATGAGGGGGGTTGTCGCACGCCGCGCGTGACACGAGCAGGGGCTGCTCGTGTCGCTGGACCGGCGCGGCTCAGTCGGGCACGACGGCGGTCGCCTCGATCTCGATCTTGGCGCGGTCCTCGACCAGCGCCCCGACCTCGACCACCGTCATGGTCGGGTAGTGGCGCCCCATGATCTCGCGGTAGGCCGCACCGATCGCCGGCAGCGACGCGAGATACTCGGGCTTCGACGTGATGAACCAGCACAGCCGCACGATGTGCTCGGGCTTGGCGCCGGCCTCGGCGCACACCGCGACGACGTTGCGCAGCGCCTGGGCGAACTGGCCGGCGAACTCGTCGGTCTGCCAGGTGCCGTCGGCCGCCCAACCGATCTGACCCGCGACGAACACCTGGGTGCCCCTGGCCGCGATGCCATTGGAATAGCCCCGCGGCTTGGCCCAACCCGGCGGCTGCAGAATCCGCATCGCGCTCCTCCCGTCTTGTCCGCCCGCGATCGTGCGATATTTTGGGACCGTGGCAAGCAGGGATCGCGCGATGCCCCCGCCAGCGACGACCGCCGGCCTGACCGGACGCCATGCCGTCGTGACCGGCGGCGCGCGCGGCATCGGGGCGGCGATCGCGGCCGCGCTGGCGCGCGACGGCGCCGACGTCACCCTGCTGGGGCGCGACCCGACGACGCTCGAGAGGCAGCGCGCGCGGCTGGTCGCCGCCGGCGCGGCCGGGCGGATCGCCGCGGCGCGCGCCGATCTCGCCGACCCCGAGCAGCTGGTCGCCGGCTTCCGGGCCGCCGCCGAGGCGCTCGGCCCGGCCGACATCCTGGTCAACAACGCCGGCATCGCGCCGAGCGCGCCGTTCCTGAAGCAGAGCCTGGCCGACTGGAACCGGGTGCTGGCGATCGACCTGACCGCCGCCTTCCTGGCCTGCCAGCAGGTGCTGCCGGCGATGCTCGCCGGCGGCTTCGGGCGCATCGTCAACGTGGCGTCGACCGCGGGGCTGGTCGGCTACCGCTATGTCGCGGCCTATGCCGCCGCCAAGCACGGGCTGGTCGGGCTGACGCGCGCGCTGGCGCTCGAGACCGCGAGCCAGGGCGTCACGGTCAACGCGGTCTGCCCGGGCTTCACCGACACCGATCTGGTCGCCGACGCCGCGCGCACCATCGCGGCCAAGACCGGCCGCTCGGAGGCCGAGGCGCGCGCCGAGCTCGCGCGCGCCAACCCGCAGGGCCGGCTGGTCCGCCCCGAGGAGGTCGCCGACGCGGTCGCCTTCCTGTGCCGCCCGGCGGCGGGCGCGATCACCGGCCAGGCGATCGTGATCGCCGGCGGCGAGGTCATGGCATGAGCGCGCTCGCCGACGTGACCGGCGCGTTCGACCGCTCGTTCCACGCCTGGCCGTTCTTCGAGGCGCGCCACCGCAGCCTGGCGCGGTCGCTCGAAGCTTGGACCTTGCGCCACGTCGTGGCGGTCGGCCACACCGAAGCGTCGGTCGACAGCGCGACGCGCGGATATGTGCGCGCGCTCGCCGATGCCGGCTGGCTCGCCCACGCCGTGCCGGCCGACGGCGAGGCCGCGCTCGACGTGCGCAGCCTGTGCCTGGCGCGCGAGACCCTGGCCGCCGCCGACGGCCTCGCCGACTTCGCCTTCGCGATGCAGGGCCTGGGCAGCGCGCCGATCTCGCTGTTCGGCACGCCGCGCCAAGGCCAGGCCTACCTGCCGGCAGTGCGCGCCGGGCGCAAGATCGCGGCCTTCGCGCTGTCGGAGGCCGCGTCCGGGTCGGACGTCGCGTCGATCACCACCGCGGCACGCCGCGAGGGCAACGGCTTCGTGATCGACGGCGAGAAGACCTGGATCTCCAACGCCGGCATCGCCGACTTCTACGTCGTGTTCGCGCGTACCGGCGAGGCCGCCGGCGCGCGGGGCCTGTCCGCCTTCGTGGTCGACGCCAACACGCTCGGCTGCACGGTCACCCAGCGGCTGCCGATCATCGCGCCGCACCCGCTCGGCACGGTGAGGTTCACCAGCTGCCGGGTCGACGCCGACAGCCTGATCGGCGCGCCCGGCGAGGGTTTCAAGATCGCGATGGCGACGCTCGACGTGTTCCGCGCCTCGGTCGGCGCGGCGGCGCTCGGCTTCGCCCGGCGCGCGCTCGCCGAGGCGGTCGTGCATGCGCGCGCCCGCGTCGTGTTCGGGCAGCCGCTGGCGGCGCTGCAGATGACCCAGGGCAAGCTCGCCGACATGGCGACCGCGATCGACGCGGCGGCGCTGCTGGTCTATCGCGCGGCCTGGACCAAGGACACCACCGGCGCGCGGGTCACGCGCGAGGCCTCGATGGCGAAGCTGTTCGCCACCGAGGCGGCGCAGCAGGTGATCGACGAGGCGGTGCAGATCTTCGGCGGCCACGGCGTGGTCAGCGGCAACGCGGTCGAGCGGCTCTATCGCGAGATCCGCGCGCTGCGCATCTACGAAGGCGC
>DATJNS010000530.1:0-2013 GCA_035507915.1 Candidatus Sulfotelmatobacter sp. | reverse complement strand
GGCCGTCCCGGCCCCGGGCGATCCTGAGCGAGCGATGCAACTCATCGACGCCCGCGACCTCGCCACGTTCCTGATCGACCTCGCCGAGCAGCGCACCCCCGGCACGTTCAACGGCACGGCCCCGATCGGCCAGACCACGTTCCGCGAGGTGCTCGAGGCCGCGGGCGACGCCGACCTGCGCTGGATCCCCGACGGCGCCCTCGCGGCCGCGGGCGTCGAGCCCTGGACCGAGCTGCCGTTGTGGCTGCCCGCGGCGGGCACCTGGCGGGTCAGCACCACCCGCGCCCAGGCCGCCGGCCTGCGCACCCGCCCGATCGCCGCCACCGTCGCCGACGTCGCCGCCTGGCTGCGCGCCGGCGGCGAGGCCGGCCTCCCTGACTGGCACGCCGAGCTGCGCCCCCAACCTCTCAGCCCAGAGCGCGAGGCCGAGCTCCTCGCCCTCGCCTGACCCGTACCCTGGCCCGCGGAGCGGCACGGGGCTGGTGCCCCAGCCGGTCTTCAAAACCGGTCAGCCGGCGCAGCCCGTCGGTGGGTAGGTTCGATTCCTGCGCCGCTCCGCTCCGCTAGGAGCCTGTTGAAGTTTCGTCCGGTCTGACCGGGATCCTGTGGGGATGGCGTATGCGGCGTTTGCGGTCAGGTCGGGCGAGGAGACTCGGCAGGTGCAGATGGTCTGCTTGGACGATCTCGTTCCGGCGGATGACGATCTGCGACGGATCGAGCGGCTGGTTGATTGGGATCACGTGCGCCGGACGGCGGCGCCGTTTTATCGGCCGGGCGGCGCGGGTCGGCCGGGGATCGATCCGGCGGTGTTGGTCAAGTTGGCGTTGGTGTTGGCGTGGCGTGGGTTGCCGTCGATGCGTCAGACCTTGCGGGTGGCCGCTACGGATGTTTCGATCCGTCGGTTTCTCGGGTTCGGGTTGACCGAGCGGCTGCCGGATCACTCGACGTTCAGTCATGCGCAGACCAAGCGCTTTGCGGACTCCTCGGTGTTCGAGCAGCTCTTCACGCAGGTGCTGCGGCGCTGCACGCAGGCGGGTTTGGTCGGCGGGCAGCGGTTGTTGGTCGATGCCACCCACGTCGAGGCTGACGCGGCGTTGAAGAGCCTGCGCGCCGAGCTCTCGCTCGTCGAACCAGAGCCCGGCGACGGCGACGGCGACGGCGACGGCGACGGCGACGGCGACGGCGACGGGAGCGTCGCCGAGGAGCGCCCCGCGCTGACGTTGGCCGGACCGAGGTCGGGGCCGACCCCGAAGCGCAAGGCGAGCAATGCGACCGCGGTCTCGCGGACTGATCCGGACGGCAAGCTGCGCCACAAGCCTGGGCAGCGGACGCATCTGGTTCATCGCGGCCAGGTCGCGGTCGATCCCAAGCGGCGGGTGATCGTCGCCGTCGAGGCCGAGCGCGCGACCGGCAGCGAGGCCGACGCGCTCGAATTGCTCGTTCGGCGTGCGCGCTTTGCCGGTCACGGCGCGCGCGAGGTCGTTGCTGACGCCGGCTATGCCAGCCAGGGCGCCTATGACACGCTCGACGCGCTGGGCGCGACGGCGTTGATCTCGCCCCAGCCCGGCGCCAAGCATGCCGCCGCCGAGGCCGCCCGAGCGCGGATGCGCACGGCGAGCGGACGCGACGCGGCCGTCGATCGCCAAGCACACGCCGAAGGCGCGATCTCAGAACTCAAACGCCACGGCACCGGACGCGCGCGTTGCCGCGGCACCCGGTTGCTGCAGCTGCAGTTGCTGGCCGCAGCGACCGCCATCAACCTCAAGCGCCTACTCGGCCACCAGGACGCGCTCGGACACACCGAGGCCAGCGACACGCACGCCCGGATGCACACGATCCGCTGGCTCACCGCACTGCTCGCCCGCTGCCTAAACGAAATCGGCCGCCATCAAGCGGCCGATAGTTCAACGGGCTCCTAGGGGTCCAGCGGAACGCGTGGGATGCCCCGTCCGCGGTATCGGCGATGCCCGCGATCTGGTCGCGGTCGATCCCAAGCGGCGGGTGATCGTCGCC
>DATJNS010000529.1:0-6227 GCA_035507915.1 Candidatus Sulfotelmatobacter sp. | reverse complement strand
GCCGGAAGCGCGCGAACCAGCCGCCGCGCTTGCCGCCGTCGGGCGGTGCGTCCTCCGGTCCGTCCTTTGTGTCGTCCTTGCGCGCGTCGTCCATCACGCCGCGCGCTCGGCCTGCAGCGCGTCGGCGTGCCGTCCGGTGATGCGCATGGCGGCGATGCGGCCCGGCGTCGCGTCCTGCAGGCGCACCGGCGCGAAGTTCTCGGCGCGGCCGAGATCGGCCTGCTCGGCCAGCACCGACACGGCGCGGCCGAGCTGCGCGTCGAGGAAGCGCGCGAGCGCCGCCGCGCCCGCGGCGCGCAGCGCCGCCGCGCGCGCCGTGACGACGGCGCCCGGCACCTGGGGCATGCGCGCCGCCGGCGTGCCGGGCCGCGCCGAGAACGGGAACACGTGCAGGTAGGCGAGGCCGCACTCGTCGACGAGCGCGCGCGTGGCGGCGAAGTCGTCGTCGGTCTCGGTCGGGAAGCCGGCGATCAGGTCGGCGCCGAACGCCGTGTCGGGCCGCAGCGCGCGCGCGCGGTCGCACGCCGCGATCGCGTCGGCGCGCGTGTGGCGCCGCTTCATGCGCTTCAGCACCAGATCGCCGCCCGCCTGCAGGCTCAGATGCAGATGCGGCATCAGGCGCGGCTCCTCGGCGAGCGCGCGCCACAGCGCGTCGTCGATCTCGACCGGATCGAGCGACGACAGGCGCAGGCGCCGCAGCGCGGGCACCAGGCGCAGCACGCGGCGCACCAGCGTGCCGAGCGTCGGCTGGCCCGGCAGATCGGCGCCGTAGGCCGTGACGTCGACGCCGGTCAGCACGATCTCGCCGTAGCCGTTCTCGACCAGGGTGCGGACCTGCTCGACCACCGCGCCGGCCGGCACGCTGCGGCTGTTGCCGCGGCCGTAGGGGATCACGCAGAAGGTGCAGCGATGGTCGCAGCCCTGCTGGACCTGCACGAAGGCGCGCGCGCGGCCCTCGAAGCCGTGCACCAGGTGGCCCGCGGTCTCGCGCACCGCCATGATGTCGCTGACCAGCACGCGCGCGTCGCTCGCGGCGTCGGTCGCGGGCGCGAAGCTCGCGGGCTCGAGCTTGCGCGCGTTGCCGACGACGCGGTCGACCTCGGGCATCGCGGCGAACGCGGCCGGGTTGATCTGCGCCGCGCAGCCCGTGACGATGATGCGCGCGCCGGGCCGCGCGCGCCGCGCCTTGCGGATCGCCTGGCGCGCCTGGCGCTCGGCCTCGGCGGTCACCGCGCAGGTGTTGACGATCACGGCGTCCGTGATGCCGGACGCGGCGGCGAGCTCGCGCATCGCCGCGGATTCATATGCGTTCAGGCGGCAGCCGAAATTGATGACGTCGGTGGTCGGCCCGTTTGCGCCAGCCGGAACGTCGCTCATGCGCCGCCGCCGTTGAGGCCGCGCGCGAGCTCGGCCGACAGCTCGCCCGCGAAGCTGGTGGCGACCGGCCCCGTCATGGTGACGTGGCCGTTGCGCAGCCACTCGATCACGAGCTCGCCGCCGTCGACCTCGACGGTGGCGCGCCGGCCGGTCAGGCCGCGCAGGTTGGCGGCGACCACCGCGGCGCAAGCGCCGGTGCCGCAAGCGAGCGTGATGCCGGCGCCGCGCTCCCACACGCGCAGGCGCAGGCGCTGCTTGGTGCGCACCTCGGCGACGCCGATGTTGGCGCGCTCGGGGAACATCGGATGGTGCTCGAGCACCGGCCCGAGCTCGGCGAGGGGGATGGCGGCCGCGTCGGCGACGAAGAACACGGCATGCGGGTTCCCCATGCTGACGCAGGTCGGCCGGGCGAGCGGGCCGGCCTCGACCGGCACGCTGAGCGTGTCGCATGCCTCGGCCAGCGGGATGTCGCGCCAACCGAGCCGCGCCGGGCCCATGTCGACCAGGATCAGCCCGCCCTGGGCGGCCGCGGCGTCGAGCAGCCCGGCATCGGTCTCGACCACGACGCGGTCGCGCCCCTGCTGGTCCATCAGCAACCGGGCGATGCAGCGCGTGGCGTTGCCGCACGCCGCGACCTCGCCGCCGTCGGCGTTGTAGATGCGCATCACGGCGTCGGCCTTGGGGTCGCGCGGCGGCTCGATCAGGATCAGCTGGTCGCAGCCGACCCCGGTCTTGCGGTCGGCGATGGCGCGCGCCCGGGCGGCGTCGAGCGCGAGCGGCGCCGCGCGGGCGTCGAGCACCACGAAATCGTTGCCCAGGCCATGCATCTTGAGGAAGCGGAGCGCCATGACGCGAGTACTTAGAGGCTCTGTGGGTGCGCTGCAACACGCGGCTCAAATCCGCACGGCCGGCGGTCCGGGGGCGCCGCTTAACCCTTGTGCAACGCTGCCGGGTGCAGCATGTAATTAGCACCGGTTAGGCTTAAATGCGCGGACTGTGCGCGTCAGGATACCATTGCGGTAGGATGATGGTTAGGCGGGCGTTCTGGATCGGGGTGGCGGTTGCGGCCGGGCTGGCCGCCGGCGGAGTGGCTGGCGCGCAGGCCCAGGAGCGCCTGTCCGTGACCACGACCGGCGTCACCGCGACCACCACCGATCGCTTCTGGGTCCAGGAGAATCCGCTGGACGCCGTGTCGACCGACCTGCTGGCGCAGGACCGGCGCTTCCTGGGCGGCCTCGGCTACGGCATCAACTTGGCGCCGCCCCGCCCCGGCGAGACCTTGGACCTGGCGGGCGGCGGCAATCAGGTCTCGCTCGGCAACTGGCATTTCGGCGTCGACGTGCTGCAGCCGGCCGGGACCGGCCGCCCCGGCTCGGTGGCGCAGTTCGCCATGGGCTACGGCGGCCAGCTCGGCGACGGGCTGGCGTTCAGCGTCGGCCCGACCGTGTCGATGGGCAACGACGGCACGGCCTCGCTGTTCGGCACCGGCGGCTCGGGCGCCGGCGGCTTCCTGAACCGGTTCGCGGGCGACACCGGCGTGCGGGACTACGGCCTGCGCGGCTCGGCGACCTACAGCCTCAGCGAGAGCTGGGCGCTCAGCGGCGTGCTGGGCTACCGGCGCTCGCTCGGCGAGTTCGGCCTCAACACCGCCGACGAGCAGTTCTTCTCCGTCCTCGGCCTCGGCTACCGCTTCTAGCCGGCCTTCTCGGTCCAATGAAACCCGTCATGCCCGCGCAAGCGGGCATCCAGGGGCCATTCGCACCGACATCGCGCACGTGACTCCTGGATCCCCGCTTTCGCGGGGATGA
Organism: Candidatus Sulfotelmatobacter sp.; assembly: GCA_035507915.1. GTDB lineage: Bacteria > Pseudomonadota > Alphaproteobacteria > Elsterales > Elsteraceae > JACQAI01. Next base: position 3,042 of record DATJNS010000529.1, on the reverse strand, counting down.
CGAGGAGAGGTGGCGATTCAATCAGGGCGGATCGTCCTCGGTTCAAGGAAATCCGTCATGCCCGCGCAAGCGGGCATCCAGAGTCGCCCGCGCCGCCGTTCGACTCCTGGATCCCGGCGTGCGCGGGGATGACGACCTGAATTGATTCGCTCTCAGCCGCGCGCCGTGCTCGGCGGGCCGATCGGCTCAGTTCACGAGGCGCGCCTCGCGGGGCGGCAGGAACGCGCCGGTATAGACGTCATCGGGCCGCGGCGGGTTGGCGATCTTGAAGGCTTCGGCGACGAAGCCGATGGTGCGCGCCAAGCGCTCGGGATCGGCGGCGCCGAGACCGAGCCGGCGCACGCTCGGGGTCACCATCGATTGCTTGGCGACCATGTTGAAGCGCTGGAGCTCGACGTCGTCCTTGAGCAGCGGATCGCGCTGGCGGATCGACGCGACCGCATCCTCGGGGCGCGCCAGCGCATCCTTGAGGCCGTGCACCACGGCGCGCGCGACCCCGGCCAGCAGCTTGGGACGCTCGGCGATCGTGCGCTCGCTGGCCACCAAGGCCGAGCCGTAGAGATCGAGCCCGTAATCGACATACCGCATGGTGACGATGTCGGCGGGCGGGATCCCGAACGACGTGAGGGCGAGGTAGGCCGTCGTCGAGAACGAGGCGCTGGCATCGGCGTGGCCCTGCGCCAGCATGGTGTCGCGCAGCTGGCCTTGCACCGACAGCCACTTCACCTTGGCGGCATCGATGCCGGCAAGCCGCGCGAACGTCGGGAACAGCATGCGGACATTGTCGTAGTCGGGCGCCGCGATGGTACGGCCCTCGAGATCCTTGGGCGCCTTGATCCCGGTCCGCGCCAGCGTGACGATCGACGCCAGGCTGGCGTCATAGGCGACGAAGAACGCCTTGACCTTGTTGTTCGGGTTCTCGGCGTTGAACTTGACCAGCAGATTGATGTCGGCGAAGCCGATGTCGTAGGTGCCCGACGCCACCTTCGAGATCGTGTCGCCCGAGCCTTGGCCGTGGTCGATGCTGACCTCCAGGCCTTCCGCCGCGTAGTAGCCGCGATCGGCGGCCAGGGTGAAGCCGCCCTGGCTGCTCTGCCACAGGAAATCCATCAGCATGCTGACGTGCTCGGCGGCGGCCGCCGGCGCGCCGACCAGAATCCCGGTCAGCAGGCCCGCGACGGCGCCGAGGGCGATGGCAGCTCGAGAGATCCGCACGACCACCTCCGTTCCGGGTTCTAGAGCGGCACCGCCAGCAGATTGGGCACGCAGTAGCTGTCGAGCACCACGTGCTTCTTGAGGAAAAACGGCTGGCCGGCGACGAACGTGACCTCGTCGTCATAGTCGCCGACCGCGAACAGCTTCGAGTTGCCTTCGAGGTCGGTCTGGAACACGCTGTAGGTCGCCTGCAGACGGACGCGGTCCGCATCGATCTCCGTGACGCGCGGCGCGCTCACCAGATGGCGGCAATAATGCAGGTTGTACTCGTTGGCTTCGCGCAGCGACACGATGCGATCGCGCAGCATGTTCTTGTTGGTGCACAGCATCAGGGACGCCGGCAGGCCCTGCTCGACATTCTCGCGCGGCACGATCCGATAGCTCGCCTGATCGACGAACAGCTCGAGCCATTCCTCGAGCCGGTCCTGGTCGATGCGCGTGACGTACTCGAACAGCAGATCGATCGCCTGCTCGCGGCGCGACGTCACCGTTCCGCCCCGTCGGGCTCGAGACCCATCAGCTCGGACCAGTAGGACCAGAAGCCGCGCACCGGCACGTCGTTGATGCGGTGATCGAGGCTGCGGATCGGCCCGCGCCCGCCCATCTCGACCACCGAGCAGGCCTCGCCCGCGGCCAGCGCCGCGCGATAGGAAATCTCGATCGCCTCGCCGTCCTCCATCGAGATCAGGCCGGCCGGGCCGACCATGTTGGCCTGCAGCAGGCGGTGGTCGATCATCTCGGGCGGATCGTCCTGATAGCCGAACAGCGTCCAATGCAGCTCGAAGCAATCCGGTCCCTGCGGCCGCAGCTGACGACCCGCCAGGCTGTTGGAGATCTGATGGAAGGTGGCGTTGGGGAACACGCCGCAGATCGCCAGGCTGATGCCGTCGTCGAACTCGCGATGGAATTTGAGGATCGCGGGGTCGAGCAGCTTGAGCCGCGAGTCGTGGACCTTGTTCTCGGCGTAGGCCTTGGCGGCTTCGGCCTCGTCGTCGGTGCCGGTCTTGGCCCAGGTCAGGTTGTGACGATGGCGGTCGTCCATGCTGACCCCGCCGACCTGGGTGGCGCGGCTGATGCCGAACGTCGATTGGAACTCGTGCAGCAGGCTGCCGTGGTAGGTGTCGCGCTGATTCTCGAGATACTGCTTCCAGTTGCCGCGAATCTTCTGGCGCTGATAGCCGAGGATGCGGATCGGCCGCGCCATCAGGCGCCGCAGATGGCTGCAGATCCGCTCGCCGAGATAGGGCTCGATCGGCTCGGCGGCGGCGCTGAACGACGCGAAGACGATGCCGCAGAAGATCGCCACCTCGAGACGCTGCAGCCCGTGCTGCGCGAAGTCGAAATCATCGGCCAGGCCGCCGCGCCCCTTGTGGCCGCGGCTGAACGGCACGCCCTGCAGCGAACCGTCCAGGCGATAGAGCCAGCGATGGTAGATGCAGCCATGCTCGACGGCGTTGCCGCAGGCCTCGCGCCGCACGATCGCGCCGCGGTGGGCGCAGCGATTGACCAGCACGTGCACCTTGCCCTGCTCGTCGCGATTGACGATCACGGGGGTGTCGCCGACGAACGAGGTGCGGAAGTCGCCGGGCTTGGGGATCTCGGCCTCGAACGCGACATAGGACCAGGTCGGTCCGTGAAAGATGCGCTCGATCTCCTGCCGGTAGATGTCGGCATCCCAGTACAACCGGAACGGCACGCGCGAGTAGTCGGTGCGCGGCCAGATCGCGTCTCCGGGACGAGCATTGGCAAGCGCGGTCATCGGTTTCCTCCAGACGCCTCGGTGCCGGACGGCGGATGCGTCCCCGGATGCATCGCCCGCGATGCATC
>DATJNS010000528.1:0-2229 GCA_035507915.1 Candidatus Sulfotelmatobacter sp. | reverse complement strand
CTCGCCGCGCACGGCGATCGATTCGACGGTCCGGATCAGCATGCGGAGAGCCCCCTCCCGATGAATTGGCGCGGAGTCTAGCGAAAACCGGACGCGACCGAAATCCGCTCAAGCCTGACCGGCGGAATCCCGGGCGGTTGCCGCGCCGCCGCCGGCTCGCGCATCATCGGCGCTCCCGATCGCCGCACTCGCCACGCCATGTCCGTCCCGCAAACGTGGATCTCCAGCTGGGTCGCCTCGGTTCAGGGACCCTACCCGGTCGGCAACGCATCGGCCCAGCCCGACCTCAGCTTCGCGCTGCCCGATCCGATGGCCGGCGCGCGCGACCAGACCTTCCGCCTGGTCGTGCGCCCCGATCTGTGGGGCCGTGAGTTCCGCGTGCGCCTGTCGAACGCGCTCGGCACGCGGCCGGTGACGTTCGACGACGTCCATGTCGGCGTGCCGCTCAGCGGGGCCGCGCTGATATCCGGCAGCAACCGGCCGGTCGGGTTCGCCGGGCGGTCCGGCGTCACGGTGGCGCCCGGTGCCGCGGCATGGAGCGATGCCGTCGCGTTGCCGATCGAGCCCGCGACATTGGCCGGACGCAGGTTGGCGGTCAGCGTCCACGTCGTCGGCGAGTCGGGCCCGATGACCTGGCACGCCAAGGCGCTCACCACCTCCTACATCACCGCGCCGGGCGCCGGGGCGGCGGCTGCCGCCGAGGACGAGCGCGCATTCCCGTTCAGCACCGCGTCCTGGTTCTTCCTCGACGCGCTCGACGTGATGGCGCCCGCCGACACGCGCGTCGTGGTCGCGTTCGGCGATTCGATCACCGACGGCACCGGCTCGACCATGAACGGCGACGACCGCTGGCCCGACGTGCTGTCGCGCCGCCTGCATGCGCGCGACGGCGAGACGGTCGCGGTGGTCAACGCCGGCATTGGCGGCAATCAGGTCGTCGGGCCGGCCGAATACCGACCCGACCAGCCCTACCCCGGCGGACCGGCGGCGGTGCAGCGGCTCGAGCGCGACGTGTTGAGCGTCTCGGGGTCCGTCGCCGCGGTGATCTGGCTCGAGGGCATCAACGACTTCAGCAAGAACGGCAACGCGACGGTCGAGGCGGTGGCGGCCGGCATGCGCGACGCGGTCGGACGGATGCGCGGGCGTTGGCCGGGCGTGCGCGTGATCGGCGCCACCGTGACGTCGGCGCTCGGCTCGACCAACCCCAATCACGGCTTTGCGGAGCAGGACGCCAAGCGCCAGGCGCTGAACGACTTGATCCGCACCGGTGGTTTGTTCGACGGCGTGGTCGATTTCGACCGCGCGACCCTCGACCCGGCGACCGGTCGGATGCGCGCCGCGTTCGTGCCGGAGAGCACCACCGGCGGGCCGGGCGACCACCTGCACCCGAACCGCGCCGGCTATCTCGCCATGGCCCAGTCGATCGATCTCGACGTCGTGCTGCCGCCGCGCCGACACTAGGTCGGCCGGCGACCCGGGCGCCCGCGGACGTCAGCCGGCGATGCGCGCGATCGTGTCGGTGGTCGAGTGGCCGGCGGCGAGCTTGGCGAGATAGACGCGGCCGCCGTAGCCCTGCACGAACTCGGCGCCGACCACCGTCTCGAGCGTGTAGTCCGAGCCTTTGACCAGCACATCGGGCCGGATCGCGTGGATCAGCCCGATCGGCGTGTCCTCGCCGAAGATCACCACCGCATCGACCGAGCTCAGCGAGGCGAGCACGACGGCGCGCGCGGTCTCGGCCTGGATCGGCCGGCTCGGCCCCTTGAGGCGCTTGACCGAGGCGTCGGAGTTGAGCCCGACGACCAGCCGGTCGCACTGCGCGCGCGCCTGCCTGAGCAGCGACACGTGACCGGGATGCAGCAGGTCGAACACCCCGTTGGTGAACCCGACCCTGATGCCCTTGGCGCGCCACAGCGCGATCTGGTCGAGCGCGGCCGGCAAGGTCACGACCTTGCTTTCGCCGTGCGCCAGGTCCTGAGTCTGCAGGCCGGTCACGATCTCGGCGGCGTGGATCACCGCGGTGCCGACCTTGCCGACGACGATGCCGGCCGCGACGTTCGCCAGCATGCAGGCCTCGCGCAGCTCGATGCCGCTGCCGAGCGCGGCCGCCAGTGTCGCGACCACCGTGTCGCCGGCGCCCGAGACGTCGAACACCTCGCGCGCCTCCGCCGGCAGATGCAGCGCCGGCCCGTCGCGCTCGATCAACGTCATGCCGTCCTGGCTGCGCGT
>DATJNS010000527.1:0-5021 GCA_035507915.1 Candidatus Sulfotelmatobacter sp. | reverse complement strand
GCCCTGAGCTTGCCGTCGAGCTCCGCGGGCTGGAACGGCTTGCGCACCAAACGCTCGGGACGCAAATCGCCCGCCAGCGCCTCGGTGTCGGCGAAGCCGGTGAGAAAAACGATCGGCAGGCCGGGCCGCAGCGTGCGGACGCGACGCGCCAGCTCGGCGCCGTTCATCGCGGGCATCGCCAGATCGGTCAGCATCACGTCGATCGGATCGTCCCGGCGCAGCCAGTCGAGTGCTTCGTCGCCGCCCGCCGCCTCGACGACACGATAGTCGAGATCCTCGAGCACGCCGGCCGTCACGCCGCGGACCGCTTCATCGTCGTCGACCAGGAGCACGCGGCGTCGGCCTGGACGCGGCGGCACCGCCACAGCATCACCGACCGCGGGCCCCTCGGCGGCCGTCGCGCTTGCTGCGGCGCGCGGCAGGTAGACCTTGACCGAGGTGCCGCGACCGGGCGCGCTCTCGATCACAAGGCCGCCACCCAGCTGGCGCGTGACGCCGAACACCTGCGACAGGCCGAGCCCCGAGCCCTTGCCGGGCTCCTTGGTGGTGAAGAAGGGCTCGCACGCCCGCGCGCGCACCTCCTCGGTCATGCCTTGGCCGGCGTCCGTCACCGAAACCATGACGTAGTCGCCCGCGACGGGGTCCTCGGGGCGCGCCGGCGGACCGCGCGTCACGTTCGCGGTCTCGATCACGAGCTTGCCGCCGTCAGGCATCGCATCCCGGGCATTGAGCGCGAGGTTGAGGATGACGAGTTCGATCTGGGTCGGGTCGACCATCGCGAGCCACAGGGACGCGGCGAGCGTCGTCTCGATCTCGATCATGCTGCCGAGCGTGCTGCGCAACAACCCCGTCATCCCGCCGATCACGCGGTTGAGATCGTGCGCGGCCGGCACCAGCGGTTGCTTGCGCGAGAAGGCCAGGAGCTGATCGGTCAGCGTGGCGCCGCGCCGTGCCGCGCCCTCGATCGTGTCGATGCGCCGGATGATTTCCGGGCCGAGTTCGCTGCGCCGACGCAGCATCGACAGGCTGGCGAGGATGACGGTGAGGAGATTGTTGAAGTCGTGCGCCACGCCGCCGGTGAGCTGGCCGACCGCTTCGAGACGCTGCGACTGGCGCAGCGCGGCCTGGGCGCGCTCGCGCTCCTCCATGGTGGCCCGCAGCTCGACATTGGCGCGCTCGAGCCGTCGCGTCTGGCGGGCGAGCAGCAGCAGCAGGATGGCGACCGAGCCCGCGGCGACCACGCCGGTCAGCGAGAACAGCAGCGTCTGACGCCGCCACTGCGCCAGCGCGGCGCCTTCTCCGATCGAGACGTTGACCGCCAGCGGGAAAGCCCTCAGCGCTCGGATCGCCAGCACGCGCGGCGTGCCGTCGATCGGACTGTCCATCCGCACCGTTCCCGCGATGGCGTGGGCCAGCACGTCCTTGAACGGCGGCAGCTCGGCGTAGCTCGTGCCGATGATCCGATCGTCGCGCGGATAGCGCGCCAGCACGAGGCCGTCTCGGCGATGCAGCAGGATGGCGCCGTCGGGCGCGAGGTCGACCGCCTTGTAGAAGTCCTCGAAATAGCTCGGATCGACGGCCGCAACCGCGATGCCGACAACTGCGCCGTCGGCGTCGAGCATCGGACGGGCCATGGGGATCTCCCACCGTCCATCCGAACCTCGCAGCGGCTCGCCGATCTGCATCGCACGCGTGCGGCCGGCGCGGTAGTCCGCCAAATAGCTCTGGTCGGCGATCGACGACCGGTCGGCGCCCCTCGACCGCGAGCTGAACACGATGCGGCCGGCGCGGTCGGCGATGTCGAGCGCCTTGAGCTGGCGGACGCCCTGGATGCGCCGCTGGAGCGCCGCGTCGACGGCGTCGCGTGCGTCCGGATCGGCCATCCGGGGTGCCGCACCCTCGATCGCGCCGCGCAGAACGAGGTCGACGCTCTCGAACGCGCGGCCGGTCTGCTCCGCGAACACCATGTCGAGCCGGGACATTTGCAACGAGGCGTCGGCCAGCGCCATCTCGCGCGCCTGGATCAGCTCGCGGGCCCGGATCCCTGCGATCACGACCAGCAGCGCCACCGCCAGGATCTGGAGCCAACGGCTGAGCATCCCGCTCCCCGTCACGGCCGCCGGCGGCGGCAGCCCGGCATCGGCGGGACGCGCATGCGGGATCTCAAGACGGCGTGGGCCGCTCGACGCGCGCCATCTCCTCGAGCACCGCGCACACCGCCGCGGTGTCCTCGCTCGCGCGTCCCTGGGCCATCGCGGCCGCGTAGATCGGCAACGCGGCGGAGAACAGCGGCGTCGGGCAGCCGAGGTGGGCCGCGAACGCACCGATGATCGACAAGTCCTTCTGCCACACGTCGAGCTTCATGGTCGCTTCATCATAGCGGTCGGCGACCATCATGGGTGCCCGCAGCTGGAACACGCGCGACACGCCGGCGCCCGCGCCGACCACCTCGAGGATCTGCTGCGGGTCGAGCCCGGCCTTCATGCCGAGGGTGAAGGCCTCGGCGGTCGCCACGTTGTGGATCGATACCAGCAGGTTGGCGACGAACTTCATCTTGCTGCCGTTGCCGAACGCGCCGAGGAAATAGTTGGCGCGCGCGAAGCCGTCGAACACCGCGGTGCAGCGGTCGTAGGCGGCGCGCGCGCCGCTGGCGTAGACCACCAGGTCCTTGGTGACGGCCTGCGAGCCGGTGCCGCTGAGCGGGCAATCGAGCAGCGTGATGCCTGCCGGCGCCAGCCGGTCGTGCGCGCGCTGCTTGTCCTCGATCGGGAACGTGCTGCACTCGACGACGATCAGGCCGCGCCGCGGCGCCGCGGCCAGCGCGTCGGTCACCCGATCGAGCGCGCCCACGCTCGGCAGCGAGGTCACGACGATCTCGGCGTGCCGCACGACCTCGTCGACCGAGCCCGCGGCGCGCCCACCGCGCGCGCGGTGCGCCGCGACCTTGTCGGCCAGCACGTCGTAGCCGGCGACGTCGAAGCCCGCCTTGACGAGGTTGGCGGCGATCGACCCGCCCATGATGCCGAGACCGATCACCCCGAGGTTCGCCGCCATGCCCGCCTCCGCCGCTGCCGTCGCGGCGGGATCAGATCATGACGGCGTGGGGCGGAACAACACCCCCGTCGGGCGTCAGGCGCCCGCGGCGGCGACCGTATCGAGGATGCCGAGCGCCTCCTCGATCTCCGCGCTGCTTACAATCAAAGGCGGCAGCAGGCGGATCACCTGATCGTTGGCGGGCGCCACGACCAGACCGGCCTGGAGCAGGCGCTCGACCAGGGGCGCCGGCGCCGCCCGGCAGCGCAGGCTCTGCATCAGGCCGATCCCGCGACGCGCCTCGAACACCGCCGGACGGCGCGCGACCAGCGCATCGAGCCCGGCGGCCAAGGTCACTCCCGCGCTCTCGGCCGCAGCCAGGAAGCCGGGCGCCGTCACGACCTCGAGCACGGCGTCGGCGACCGCGACCGCGAGCGGGTTGCCGCCGAAGGTCGAGGCGTGGCTGCCCGCGGTCATCGCGCCGGCCGCGCGGCGCGTCGCGACGCAGGCGCCGATCGGGAAGCCGCCGCCCAGCGCCTTCGCCAAGGTCATGACGTCGGGCGCCACGTCGAGGCGCTGGTGCGCGAACAAGGTGCCGGTGCGGCCGATGCCGGTCTGGATCTCGTCGAACATCAGGAGTGCGCCGGTGCAGTCGGCGAGCGCGCGCAAGCCGGCGAGGAAGCCCGGCGGCGGCACCCGCACGCCGCCGTCGCCTTGGATCGGCTCGACCAGGATCGCCGCGGTCTCGGGCCCGACCAGCCGCGCGGCCGCGTCGAGGTCGCCGTAGGGCGCGTGATCGAAGCCGGCGACCGGCGGCCCGAACCCCGCGAGGTTCTTGGGATTGCCGGCCGCCGCCAAGGTCGCGAGCGTGCGGCCGTGGAAGCTGCCCTCGAAGGCGACGATGCGCCAGCGCTCGGGATGGCCCGCCGCGGCGTGATGACGACGCGCGATCTTGATCGCCGCCTCGTTCGCCTCGGCGCCCGAATTGCCGAAGAACACCAGCTCGCCGAAGCTGAGCGCGGCGAGCCGCGCCGCGACCTTCTCCTGGCCCGGGATCTCGAACAGGTTGGAGCAATGCCACAGGCGCGCGGCCTGCGCGGTCAGCGCCGCGGTCAGACGCGGATGCGCGTGACCGAGCACGCACACCGCGATGCCGGCGGCGAAGTCGAGATAGCGTCGGCCGTCGCGGTCGGTCAGCCTGCAGCCTTCGCCGTGGCTGAACGCGACGGCGGCACGCTGGTAGGTCGGCATCACGGCGCTGGTCATGGCGGCGGCTTTCGTCGATGCTTTCGAGGGGGCCAAAATGCGCCCAAGCGCGCGCACGGCGAATCAAGAACTATCGCCAAACCGTGTTGCGCCGATGCGGCTAGCGGGACCCGCATGATCACGACCGAATAAGGCATGGACTGGGACAATCTCCGTTTCGTGCTGGCGGTGGCCGACGCCGGCGGCCTGTCGGCGGCGGCACGCGCGCTGCGCGTCGACACCGCGACGGTGTCGCGCCGGCTCGACTCGCTCGAGGCCGAGCTGCGCTGCAAGCTGTTCCACCGCAGCCGCCAAGGCCTGAAGTCGACCAGCGCCGGCGCCAAGCTGCTGACCCACGCGCGACGCGTCGAGGGCGAGGTGCGCGCGCTCGGCTTCGCGCTGTCGGCCGAGGATCGCGGCCTCGACGGCACCGTGGCGATCACGGCGACCGAGCCGATCGCGTCGGGTCTGGTGGTGCCGGCGCTCGCCGCGTTCCGCGCGCGCCATCCCGGAATCGCGCTCGAGCTGGTCACCGACATTCGCGCGCTCGATCTCGGACGGCGCGAGGCCGACGTCGCGCTGCGCCTGCTGCGGCCGCACCAGGGCGACCTGCGCGTACGCCGGCTGGCCGCGGTCGGCTACGCGCTCTACGCCAGTCCGAGCTATGTCGCGCGCCACGGCATGCCCGATCCGGACGACGGCTGCGCCGGCCACGCGCTGGTCGACTGGCCGGTGCCCTACAC
>DATJNS010000526.1:0-2541 GCA_035507915.1 Candidatus Sulfotelmatobacter sp. | reverse complement strand
GCCGCCGTTCCAATAGACCTCGCAGCGCCGCGCCGTGATCTTGCCGTCCGCCGTGACGCCGCTCTTGATGCGCACCGTGGTGGCGTGCTTGGTCAGCGTATAGAACTGCTCCTCCATCGAGAGCGCGATCTTGACCGGCCGACCGGTCAGCAGCGCCAGCGCCGTCACCAGCGCCTCGAGCTTGATGTAGAGCTTGGCGCCGAAGCCGCCGCCGAGATACGGCACCTTCACGCGTACGCGGTTCTCGGGCCAGCCGAGCAGCCGCGCGATCTCGATGCGCACGAAGGACGGGCTCTGCGAGGCGGTGTGCAGGGTGACGCCGGTGGCGGTCGGCTCGCAGGCCGAGACGAACGGCTCGAGCGGCACGTGCAGCACGGTCTGGGTGCGGAACTCCTGCTCGAGCACATGCGCCGCCTCGGCGAAGGCGCGGTCGACGTCGCCGCGGCGCAGCTGGAAGTCGAGCGCGACGTTGGTGTCGCGCTTGCCTTCCAGATGCTTGAGGTCGGGGAAGGTGCCGGCCGGCTTGAGCACCTCGTGCACGATGGCGGTGGAGTTCAAGGCTTCGACCTCGTCGAACACCGCCGGCAGCTCGTCGTACTCGGCGACGATCGCCTGCGCCGCCGCCTCGGCGACGTGCGGATCCCCCGCCAGAACGACCGCGACCGGTTCGCCGACATAGCGCACCTTGTCGAGCGCCAGGATCGGTTGATCGTGGAAGGCCGGGCCGTAATAGGGCTGCGGGATGAGGCTGCGGATGTCGGCGCCGGTCACCACGCGATACACGCCCGGCGTCGCGGCGGCCGAGTCGACGTCGATGCGCCTGATGCGCCCGTGCGCCACCGTGCTGCGGAAGATCTTGCCGACCAGCATGCCGGGCAGGCGCAGGTGATGCACGTACTCGGCACGTCCCGTCACCTTGGCGCGGCCCTCGGTGCGCGGGATCGACCGCCCGACCTGCTGGTGGCGCGCGCTCACGACGCGAGCGCCTTCCGGATCGCGCGCTGCACGAAGACGCGCACGAGCTGCTTCTTGTAGGGCGCCGAGCCTTGCGGATCGGCGAGCACCGGCGCCTCGTCGGCCGCGGCATCGGCGGCGCGCCGCAACGCCGCGTCGTCGTCGCGCGCGGCGCCGGCCAGCACGCGCTCGGCGGCGGCGAGCCGGCGCGGCGTCTCGCAGGCGGCACCGAGCACCAGGCGCACGTCGCGCAGCGCGTTGCCGTCGAGCGTGATCGCCGCCGCGATGCCGAGCGCGGGCCAATCGTCGGCCGAGCGCGTCGTGCACTTCAGATAGGCGGCGCAGCGTGGCGCCTGCGGGGCCACCAGCACCTGCGCGATCAGCTCGTCGCGCGCCAGCACGGTCTCGTAGTAGCCGGCATAGAGCTCGGCCAGCGGCAAGGTCCGCTCGCCGTACGGGCCCACCACGACCAGCTCGGCGCCGAGCGCGATCAGCACCGGCGGCAGATCCATGTGCGGGTCGGCATGCGCCAAGTGCCCGCCCAGGGTCGCGACGTTGCGCACGCGCACGTTCGACAGGGTGCGCAGCGTGTCGGCGACCACCGGCAGCCGGCGGCGGATCGCCGGCGCGCGCTCGAGCGCGGCCAGCGGCGTCAGCGCGCCGATGCGCACGCGGCCGTCCGCGCTCCGCCCGATGGTGGAGAACCGCTTCTCGACCGCGCGCAGGCTGACCAGCTTGGTCGGCCGGAACAGGCCGGCTTTCATCATCAGCATCAGGGCGGTGCCGCCGGCGATCGGCCGGATTGACGGATCGTCGGGGTCGAGCAGCGCCGCCGCCTTGCGCAGCGAGCGCGGCTGGACGAGCTCGAACGGGATCATGCGCTCGCCCGCCGGCCCTCGGCGTCCGGCGCGAAGGCCGCGCGCAGCCGCTCGGCGAACTGGCGCTCCATCTCCTTGGCCTTGGCGGTCAGCACCGGCCGACCGAGGCCGCCCAGCTTGCCGGTCAGCGCCACCTCGATCGCGTAGGCGATCGCCGTCTCGTCGCCGGCCTCGCGCAGGGTCGTGGTCGAGCGCGCGCTCAGCCGGCCGACCACGCCGAGCGGCGTGCCCTCGAGCTTGGCCTCGATGCGCTCGGGCGGCACGGCCGCGGTCACCTCGACCGACACGGCGAAGGTGAAGCTCATGTAGGCGAGTTTCGTGCGGAACCGCGCCGCGTAGTGGGTCGGGTCGGTCTCGACCAGATCGTGGACGCCGTCGATGCACGACGCGAAGAAGCGCGCGTCGCGCACCGCATCGAACACCGCTTGGCGCGGCGCCCGCACGGTGACTTCGCCGGAGAGATTCATGGTGCGAACCGTGGGGTGTTGGACCACATGACGTCAACATTCTTGTCGTCATTGCGAGCGCAGCGAAGCAATCCAGGCGTCCTCTGGATTGATTCGCTGCATGCGCTCCTCGCAATGGCGGCTAACCGAGCGCGCGCAGCTTGAAGCGCTGGATCTTGCCGGTCGTGGTCTTGGGCAGCTCGGCGACGAAGGTGACCTCGCGCGGATATTGGTGCGCGCCGACCAGCCGCCGCACGGTGGCG
>DATJNS010000525.1:0-6755 GCA_035507915.1 Candidatus Sulfotelmatobacter sp. | reverse complement strand
TGCGAGATCCTGCCGCCGAACCCCCTGAGCCGCTGCCCGGCGCGCCGCGTCGCTGTGCGTCGACCAATTCGGGCCTGGAGCCGGCGGGCACGATCGTGCTCGACGTCTCGGCCGATCCGGCCCGCGTCGCGCCGGCCGGGCTACTGCGTGCCGCCGCGTTCCTGCAATACCGCGTGCTGCGCCTCCAGCAGGCCGACGGCAATCCCCGGCGCGCGGTGTTCCTGTTCGCACGCACCGCGCGCGCGTCGCTGCGCGCGTCCCCGGTCGATTCCGAGCTCGCGGCGCGCGGTCTCGGCGTGCTTCACCAGCGCGCCGCGTGAGGCAACCCATGATCCCGAAATCCATCGCCCAGCTGACCGGCTACGCGAGCGCGCTGCCGACGCCGTTCCGCTACGGTCAGGTCGACGAGGCGGCGTTCGAGGCATTGTGCAGCTGGCAGATTACCGAAGGCGTGTCCGGCCTCGTGGTCTGCGGCACCACCGGCGAGGCGCCGACCTTGAGCCCGGCGGAGCAGCAGCTGCTCGTGCGCCGCGCGGTCGCGATCGCGCGCGGCCGCGTGCCGGTGATCGCCGGTGCCGGATCGAACGCCACGACGCACGCGATCGATCTCGCGCGCGCCGCCCAAGGCGAAGGCGCCGACGCGTTGCTCGTCGTCGTGCCCTATTACAATCGCCCGTCCCAGGAGGGACTCTACCGTCACTTCCGCGCGATCCACGACGCGGTCGACATTCCGGTGTTGCTGTACGACGTGCCGTCGCGCACCGGCTGCGGCCTGGCCGACGACACCGTCGTGCGTCTGGCGGCGCTGCCCCGCGTCGCCGGCCTCAAGGACGCGACCGGCGACCTGGCGCGTCCCGGCCGCCTGCGCGCCCGCTTGGGAACCGCATTCCGTCTGCTGACCGGCGAGGACGCGAACGCGCTCGGATTCTTCGCGCGCGGCGGCGACGGTTGCATCTCGGTGGTCTCCAACATCGCGCCGCGCCTGTGCGTCGATCTGCACGCCGCGTGGCGCGCCGGTGACTTCGAGAAGGCCGAGGCGCTGTCGCTGTCGGTCGTGGCGCTCAGCCGCACGCTGTTCCTCGAGAGCAATCCCGTGCCGGTCAAGCACGCGCTCGCCCTCATGGGGCTGATGTCGGCGGCGGTTCGGCTGCCGTTGTGCGAGGCCGGCGAGGCCACGCGGCGCGAGATCGCCGCGTGCTTGCGCAGCCCCGCGATTCGCGGCCTCCCCGACGCGGTCCGCTGGCGCGACATGAAGGCGAAGCTCGCACCGGTCGCCTGAGCACGCTTCACACGGATTTCACGCCGGCGGCCGCCGGATCACCTCGATTTTCCACAAGCCGCGCCGCATCTATGGCGCGTCGTCGCTGACGCCTCGCGCCGGCGACGCGACCAACCAATGGAGCCGCCAAGAGGGCCCCACGGGGCCCGCGATCCTGGAGATGATCATGTCAGACTTCGTCGATATCGCGATCCCCGCGCACGCCCAAGCGGCGGCCGAGGGGCTGGGCCTCAAGGTCCACCGCAGCATCACGACCGGGGCCGTCATCCGACACGTGCCGCGCGACGAGGCCGAGATCGTGATCGCCTGCCTGCGCGACTCCGGCTTCACGGCGCGCATCCTGGAGCACGGCTGATGCGCGCGCGCGCCCTGACGATGAATCCGCTCCGCGTGTCGGCCTGGCGCCGCGCGCCACGGCGCTTGGATGCCGGCCTGACCGGCCCGGGTGCCGCGATGCTGTGGGTCGCGATCTTCGGCCGCGCCGAGCCGCGGCTGAAGCTGCCGCTGTCACGGGTCGCCGTGCGGCTCCGCGAGATCGCGCTGGCGCTGCTGCTGGGCGCGCTCGGGCTGGCGCTCGTGCTGGCGGCGCGTCTCGCGCTCGCCATGCACGGCGCCGTGTCGCTCCACGACGGGCTGCACGACTGGTTCGCGCGCCTCGTCTGAGGCGCACGGCGGGCTCGCCGGCTGGTCGACCGCGTTTAGCGGTTCTTCGACGGCTTGTAGTTCTCGGGCGCCGAATGCACGGGATAGCAGGTCGGGCTGCCGCCGTCATTGGCGGGCGGGCAGATCACCGGCGTGCCGTCCTGGGCGAGCTGGACCGGATAGGTCGTGCAGCCGGCCGCTGCCAGCACGCAAGCGAGCGTCAGGATTCTCAGCATGGCTTCCTCCACCGTTGACGACGGCGTCGAAGCCCTTTCTTGGTTTCTGGCTATTTATTGGGCGCTGCGCCGTCCGGTGAGGCCGATAGTACTGCCATTCGGAATTCAATGCGACGAGATTTTCATGGAAATTTCACGCGCCGCGCAAAAACTTCACGGCAGGCGCTAAGGCGTAGGGCGGTTGGGCAGTCTCGGCGGCATCGTCGCGCGTGCCGATCGTCGGCTCGGTGTGTCCGGCCTCGGATCTCAGGAAGCTGCGAGCATCGAGGGGCAGCACGAAACCGCATGCCCGTAGGGTTTCGGTGACGCTGGTCCGCCGATCCCACACCCACCAATGACGCATCAAGATCTCCGCGTGCGGTTGCACCGACGCCGGACTCAACGACGGGCGCGCGTGGAAAATCGAGCCGAACTTGGCGGCGTCCCTGTGAAAGCGCCGGTAAATCGCGCACGGTCGCAACGCAGGCTTCGTCGCCATTTTTTACGCGGATTCTTATGTTTTTTTGATATCGACGCCCGGAGTTTCCCCTCGATTTTCCATGACGGTTCAGCGCCTGTGACAGCCGGCGCATTGCGCCGCGGGCCTGGCTGCTCAGGTGCCGCGCCCGCAGGATGATTGATGAGCACACGCACCAAGCTCCTGGTCATCGACGACGAGCCAGCGATCCGCCGCTTCCTCAAGGTCGGCTTGGCGGCGCAGGACTACGACGTCATCGAGGCGGCGACCGGATCGGAGGGTTTGCTGCATCTGAAAGAGGAGAGACCGGGTCTGGTGCTGCTCGATCTCGGTCTGCCCGACGTCAACGGCATCGACCTGATCCCGCAGATCCGCGCGATCAGCGACGTGCCCATCATCGTGCTGTCGGTGCGCAACGACGACAACGCCAAGGTCACGGCGCTCGAC
Organism: Candidatus Sulfotelmatobacter sp.; assembly: GCA_035507915.1. Lineage (GTDB taxonomy): Bacteria > Pseudomonadota > Alphaproteobacteria > Elsterales > Elsteraceae > JACQAI01. Next base: position 3,694 of record DATJNS010000525.1, on the reverse strand, counting down.
CTCGGCGCCAGCGACTACATCGCCAAGCCGTTCAGCATGCCGGAGCTGATGGCGCGCCTGCGGGCGGCGACGCGCCACCGGCTGGCGCGCGCGGGGCGCCAGCCGGTGTTCGAGGCGCATGACCTCAAGGTCGACCTGGTGCGGCGCGTCGTGACCGTCTGCGGTGCGCCGATCCATTTGACCCGCCGCGAATACGACTGTCTGCGCTTGTTCATCATGCATGCCGGAGAGGTGCTCACGCACGCCTACCTGCTGCGCGAAGTCTGGGGCGAGCAGCATGTCGACAAGATCGACTATCTGCGCAGCTACATCCGCATGCTGCGACGGAAGATCGAGACCGATCCGGCACGTCCGCGCATCATTCTCACCGAGCCCGGTGTCGGCTACCGGCTCGATGCCTTGGACTGACGCAGCCTGATCGCGAATCAGCCAACACGTGCTGGTATCGTGATGCACATGAAAGAATCATGAAAAAACGAACGGGCGCGATGCGGTGGCTCGCATCGCACCCGTAGCCGCGGTCGGATCGGTAAGCGTCAGCGGGTCGGCTGGCCGGCCAGCTGCGTCGTGTCCGTCGCGGTCAGGCGCCGATCGACGACGCTCAGCCGCTCGAGCGCCTGATTGCTCTGACCGTTGCGGCAGTCATACGCGGCCTGATTGATCTGAGCGCGCATGAACGCGACGTCGGTGGCCGAAACCTGCCGGCCGTCCCGCCCCGCGACATAGGCCTGGCTCGGCTTCGCCGGCGTGGAAAACCCGGCGGCCTGCCACTTCTGCGTCACCGACGCGAGCGCCGCGTCACACCCGGCGTCGGCAGCGAACGCCGGCGCGACCGGTCCCGCCAGAATGAGGAAAGCGGAAACTGCAAGCGAGACACGCATGGACCTTACTCCCCGGCGCGCGGTATCGGTAGCCGACGGGCATCCCGCCGTTCGCCATTCGAATGCTCAAAGACTAGATGGCGCATGCATGAAAAATCGAGCCGGGGTGAGGTCGAGAAACATATAAAATATATAAAAAAGAAGCCCGATCGCATCGAACGGCATGAAAATCGCTTGCCCATGTCCGACACTGCCTTGGATGCGGTGGACGACAATGCAAAACGACATGGCGCTGGGGTTCCACGGCACGAAACGGCGGGAGACGAGCCTCTTGCGGTTCGTCGAACATCTGCGATTTCGTCCGGCCGCGTATTTGCGCGCCATCGTGACGGTCACGCTGTCGACCGCCGGCGCTGCGGTGATCGACCAGAGCATCACCATCCCCAACCTGTCGCTCGTGTTCCTGATCGGCGTGCTGATCTGTGCGATCCGCGACGGTTTGGGCGCGTCGCTGTTCGCCAGCGCCCTCAGCGTGCTGTCCTACGATTTTTTCTTCCTGCCGCCGGTCTTCCATTTCGACATCGCCGATCCGCCCAATGTCGTCGCCGCAATCGTGTTCTTCGCCAGCGCCGTGCTGGTCAGCAACCTGGCGGCGCTGACGCGCCGCCAGGCGAAGATCGCGGAGCATCGCGCCGCGGTGACGGCCGAGCTGCAGCGCTACAGCGGCATGCTGGCGGGGATCGCCCGCCTCGACGACCTCGGTCGCGCCGCGACGCGCCAGATCTCGACCATGCTGAAGCTGCGCGCGGTTCTGCTGCTGCCCGAGGGCGGCGACCTGGCGCGCGCGTTCGCCCATCCGCCGAACGCCGCGATCGACGGCATCGTGCCCGCGGGCGCCCATGCGGTGTGGCATTCCAGCCTGGCGTTCGAGCACGGCGCGGGGTCGGCGCCGAACGACGATCGGCTGTTCCTGCCGTTGCGCACCGAGCGCAACACGATCGGTTTGCTGGCGGTCGATCGCGACGGGCGGCCGCCCGTGCTCACGGCCGAGGAGCGTCGGCTGCTCGAGGCCCTCGCCGCCCAGACGGCGGTTGCGCTCGAGCGTGTCCGGTTGGCCGACACCATCGATGAAACGCGCCTGATCGCCGAGACCGAACGCCTGCGCGCGGCGCTGCTGCGCTCGATCTCGCACGATCTCCGCACGCCGCTCGCGGCGATCCTGGGCGCGATCACCGGTCTGCGCGCCTACGGCGAGACCTACGACAGGACCGCGCGCGACATCATGATGACGACGATCCAGGACGAAACCGAGCGGCTCAACCGGTTCGTCGGCAATCTGCTCGACATGACGCGGCTGGAATCGGGCGCGCTCGCCCTCACTCGCGGTCTCACCCATCTGGACGAGATCGTCGGCACGGCCTTGCAGCGCAGCTCGAAGATGCTGGCGAGCCATCGGGTCGAGCTCGAGCTGGCGGCCGACCTGCCGCGGGTCGACGTCGACTTCCTGCTGTTCGAGCAAATCCTCGTGAACCTGCTCGACAACGCCGCCAAATTCACGCCGCCGGGCGGCACGATCCGGATCCGCGCGGCCCGGCGCGACCGGCTGATCGCCGTCGAGGTGATCGACGACGGCCCGGGAATTCCGCCGGCGGACGTCGAGCGCGTGTTCGACCCGTTCTACCGGATACACGCGACCGATCGACAGAGCGCGGGCACCGGGCTGGGCTTGGCGATCTGTCGGGGCTTCATCGAAGCGATGGGCGGGCACATCGCCGCCGGCAACCGGCCGGAACGCTCGGGCGCGGTGCTGACCATCACGTTGCCGATTCCGGCGTCATCGTCGACGCCCACAGCCGGAGCGCCCGAGGCCAAGCCGCGGACCGCGGCGGGGCTGGCATCGCCGGCCTCAGCCTGACCCAGATCCGACGACGCGCAGGCGCCCGGCCGGCCAGCGCGCCCGGTGCCGTCGGACTGCAACGCTGCCGTGCAATTTCATGCAATCTTGATGCGCCGGCGCGGAGTTTCCCCTCGATTTTTTATGGACCGCCGCGCGCTTGTTGGCGTGGCGACGCGTTCGGCCCGGCCATCCTGGCACCGGATTGCGATTTCGGGATCCGGCTGATCGATGGCTGAACGCGTCAAGCTCCTGATCATCGACGACGAGCCGGCAATTCGGCGCCTGCTCGCGACCAGCCTGACGCCACACGGCTACGATGTCGTCGAGGCGGAGAGCGGCACCGAGGGGCTGCGGCGCGTCGCGCAGGACAAGCCCGACATGGTGCTGCTCGATCTCGGGCTGCCCGATGCCGACGGCGTCGAGCTGATCCCGCAGATCCGCGCGCTGAGCGATGCGCCGATCGTCGTGCTGTCGGTGCGCAACGACGACGCCGCCAAGGTCGCGGCGCTCGACCGCGGCGCCAGCGACTACGTGGCGAAGCCGTTCAGCCTGCCGGAGCTGATGGCGCGCCTGCGCGCGGCCGCCCGTCATCAAGCGGTCCGTTCGCGCCAGGAACCGGTGTTCGAGCTCCATGATCTGCGCGTCGACCTCGGGCGCCGCATCGTCACCGTGCGGGGCGCGCCGGTTCATTTGACCCGCCGCGAGTACGACTGCCTGCGCCTGTTCATCACGCATGCGGGCAAGGTGCTGACGCACGGCTATCTGCTGCGCGAGATCTGGGGCGAGCGGCATACCAACAAGGTCCAATATCTGCGCAGCTACATGCGCATGCTGCGGCTCAAGCTCGAGACCGATCCGAGCCGACCCAAGATCTTCCTGACCGAGCCGGGTGTCGGGTACCGACTCAACGCGCTCGACTGACGCCTGTCTGCATTGGTGCGTACCGGCTGCTCATCGCGCAGGCAGCGCTGCGCGT
>DATJNS010000524.1:0-7383 GCA_035507915.1 Candidatus Sulfotelmatobacter sp. | reverse complement strand
GTGGGTTCGACGAGCCGAAGCACATCGGCGAGCAGCTGCGCGAGGCTGCTGAGGTTGGCGGCACGGTGGTCAGCAACATCGTGCATCAGCTCGAGCCACCACAGCCGACCCATCACCATCTCATCGCCTGCTTGGGCGTCCTGGAGGGCAATCCTCCTCAGGCGCACGATCTGGCGTTTGAAATCGGGGCACTCGCTAAGGGCCAGCAGGAGGAAAGGACGGACCGCCTCCAGGGAGCGAGCGGAAATGCGATATCCGGCCAGAGTCCTCGCATTTCGCACGGTGCCGGACAGAACTGCGGGCAGGTTCGGTCTGCCTCGGACGCGCTCCAACTTGGCGAGCAACGCCAGCATCCTCTGAATCATGTCGGACCTCCGGTACGAGCACGGACAGCGGTCGCCGCTGCGCGACGCCGTTGGGCCTGTGCAAAAATGAACTGAACCTGGGATCGACAGCGCGCTAGGCGAGCCCCTACGAAGCGCTCGTTATCGCGTAGACGCTGACGCTGAAGAGGTCGATGTGCAGGCATGGTGAGCCCGCGGCTTCCGATGACTATGTTGAAACAGACCCAAATTTCTGTCAAGCCAAAAAGATATGCAGATCAAAGGGTTGACGCAATTCGCATCAAATTTCCACCTATGGGCGCGTCACATGATGGCGCGGCCCGTGACGGCGCGTCACGTGACCGACGCGTCCAGTGATGGCAAGTCCCGTGGTGGCGCGTCCCCTGACGGCGCGTCACATGGCACGTCAACGTGACAGCAAGTCCCGTGATGGCTCGCCTCGTGACGGCCTCGTCGGGATGTAGGAGGCAGCCACCAACGCCGGCTATCCGCGGAAGGGTATGCAGTCTGGAGGATGAGCCCCTGCTCTGCGAGATCGTGCTTTTTCGTAACGGGCGCTTCCAGCTCGGGAGATCTCTTGGACGAGGGCGGACATTCTAACCACCGTGATCCAGGGATCCGGATGGCGCCGCGGATAGGCTCAGCGGCCTCTTGCGGCGCGACGGCTCGGAAGGAGAGGGACATGGCAATAGATATGACGCTGAGTCGCCGACAGCTCGCGACCGGGCTTGCCGCGACGACGCTGGTAGCCACTTTCGGGCAAGGTCGTGCAGCAGCAGCCGTCACCACCGCTCGAAACGTGGTGCTGGTCCACGGTTTGTTCGCCGATGGGTCGTCCTGGTCGGAGGTCATCTCGCGACTTCAGGCGGCAGGGCTCAACGCCATCTCCGTCCAAAACCCATTGACCACGCTGGATGAGGCGGTCGCATCGAGGGCACAGCAGGCTTCCCTAAGGTTGGGGAAGCTCTCGAGGCCGCCCGGACAGCGCTCGACCGAGTCTCTTATCGCCATGGCCAGCCCGACAATCGCAGTTTGGATCGCCTTTGTGTTGGCGGTCGAAATGGCGGCCTCGACTTCGACGAGCGCAGTTCGCACGGACTCGAGATCGGTCAAAGAGGTCATTGGGGATTCGGCTGCCCAGGCGCGCGAGCATGCCGCGAGGGTCTTCTGCGCGGCGGTATCGGTCAGCGCCCGCATCGCCATCAGCATGGCCGCTTGAATCGCCTCGCGGGCGTCAAGTGAATCGGTCTCTATAGGGAAGTGGGAAAGTCGGGCTCGCCCGCCTCGTCGGTCGCGGACGCGCTCGTGCGGACCGCGTCGTCGATCCCCCGGCGGTTGCGGTAAAAGACCAATCCCATCAGGCCGCCGCGCAACGCCGTGGCGACGAGAACCCCGACGGCCAAGGCGACATGACCGCCCGCACTCATCCCGGTGTCGCCGAGCGCGTCCCAGACGCGAGCGCCGCAGGCGACGGTCGCGATGAGGACGCCGGTGGGAGCGCCCGTGAGGAGGGTGACCTGCCGGTAGAACCGCGTCGGTGTCGTCGACAGAGACGGCTCGCTTGGCTGATCGCGCATGATCAGCTCCTGTTGCGTGGCGATGCGTTGATGCTGGGTGCGAGGCCCGGGGTGAGCTGCTCGGGAGCGGCCCCCGCCTTGGCCTTGTCGACGGGCAGCGATATCGGTACGGCGCGCTCAGTGGTCGCCGCTGGGATGCATCCGGGCCGGGCCGGCGGGCTGTTGAGGACATCGGACAGCCGGATCTCGACGGCCGCGATCGCGCGCTCGAGCCAGGGGCGCGTGTCGACGCCGATCGCGTCGCCCTCCTGGATCGTCACCGTCGCGCTCAGGCCGGAGACGAGCGGAATGCCGGGCGGAACCTGATCGATCGCTACGCGGATCGGAACGCGTTGCGCGAGGCGTACCCAAGTGAAGACCGGATTGACGTTGGGCAGTCCCTGCGTGCCGGACGCGGCATCCGACACGCCGATGCCGCGCGTAACACTGGTTACGTGGCCGAGGATGGGCTCGGCATAACCCATCAGCTTCGCCTCGACGCGATCGCCGATGCAGACCCGTGCCAGCTTGGTCTCCTCGAAATACCCGTCGATCCAATAGCTGTCAGTGTCGATGATCGCGATATTGACGCTGCCCTGATGGGCGTAGTCACCGACCCGCATCATCAGGTTGGTGACGTAGCCGTTGACCGGGCTGCGAACCTGAGTGCGGCGCAGATTGATCTCGGCCTGCGCCACCTGCTGCTGCATTGCATCGAATGCAGCTTTCGCCTGGACAGCAGCGCCGGCAAAGACCTGTTGCTGCTCGGTCGTGGTCGCGAGGTCCGACAAGCGCTGGCGCCGCTCGGACTGTATCTGCTTGACCTGCTCGTCGGCGGCTCGCTGTTGCAACTGCGCCCTGTCGGCGCGCAACGCTACCTCGAAGTCGAACGGATCGATCACATAAAGGACGTCGCCCTTGTGGACGTACTGATTGTCGCCGACGCGCAACTCGACGATCTGGCCGGAGACCTGCGGCGCCACGCTCGCGACCTGCACGCGCACGCGACCGTCTCGGGTCCATGGCGCCGTCACGTAGTAGTCCCAAGTCACCAATCCCGCGGTCAGGGCGACGAGCGCGATGGCCAGTGTTGCGAGTCGCTTGACCCCTGCACCGATCCAGCGGACCGCCAGCCGTCGTCCAGCCGACGCGCGCCGTGCTCGCGCGACTGGCTCGGCCGCGGGCTGCTGGGGTATCGTCTCGACGATGCCGTCGGGTGCTGCAACGCTCGGCTCGACCTGACGGATCGTGTGCGCCGCTGCTTGGAGACCGTCCATGGCTCTCTCCCTAGAAAGCAACTGTCAGAAGACCGAGGATCGTCACGTAGAGGCTGAGCTCAGCGACCGCCGGATGGCTGAACAGCTTGTCGAACCGGCACAGGCGCAGGATCGGGCGAAGGGCGAGGATGATGACGAGGGCCGTCACCGCGTAGCCGACGAATGGTGCGACGAAGACGTCGCCGATGATCAACTCTGAAAAGGAGTGCATCACGACACGATCTCCTGGGCACGTGCGAGCCGGATCGCAGCCGCGCGATCGAAATACGAGAGGGCTTCTGCCAGCACGGCGCCGTCGCGGGGACTCGCCGCTCTAACCGGGATCTGCGCGATCCGAGTGGCGTCACGGAACATGGCTTCTTCAGGCGTTAGGCTGTGATCCCGGCGTGACAGCACGCGCTTGAAGTCGCGGCGCGCCGATGCCAGGAGCCAGCGCTGCCGACGCTCGTTCGACTCCGTTGGCACGAGCATCTGCGCCGCCAGCAGGAGTGCGGTCGAAACGCCGACGAACAGCGAGGTGAACAGGAAGGATTGCGGGTCGTAGGCCGGCGGATTGTTGGGCGCGAAGATCACAATCATGAAGACCAGGCTCAACCGGCCGAGCGACGCCAGCGACGGATTGGGCCGCGTCATCAGCACCGCTGTGCCGATTACGAAGGGAGCGAGTGCAAGCGCGAGCAACGGAAACTCGTTGACCCCGTCGAGGACGAGAAACTCGAGCGTGCCCGCAAGCGCCGCGGCGATCGGTGCCGTGACGAAGGCGATGACGGTGAAGCCGTTGGGATTGGGCGTCGTCGCGCCCAACCCGATCACGACCGCGACCGTCGACAGCGCGGCGTCCGCCGTGGGCCATCCCGCCAAGACAAAGAAGACCGCTGCCAGCGCCAGCCATGCCGCCGCGCGGATGCCGGCCGCAACGGCAATCCACTGCGAGCGATAGAGCGGCGTGCGCCACGCGCGCTGCGGCCGGGTGCCGGTGCTCAACGCGACGAGGCCTTCACGAACCTCGGCGTCGCGCCGTGCGAGCTCGCGCGAGGCCGCTGCGGGATCGATCGTCGGGGGCAGAGCCTTCAGGGCGCGGGCGGCGGACACCGCTGCGACCAGCGCAACGGCGGTGCTGCGCGCGGCGGCGCCCCGAACCGCACCGGTCGACGATTCGCTGGCGAGGCTCGTCAGGTCGGGGTGGAGCGCCGCGACGTCGCGCAGCAGCCCCGCGGCGGCTGCCGTATCACTAGCTGCATTCTGGAAAACCGCCTTCGCATAGTCGCGTACCCGGCCATGGAGGACGGCGAGCCGCGCGGCCAGCTGCGGGTGGCTGTCGGGCGCGGCGAACACGTCGTTGACCACGGTGATCGCGACGATGCCGATCGCGATTGCGGCGCCGCGCGCCACGCCGCTCTCGAACACATGCTCGGGCGTGTCGAGCTGCTGGATGGCGACGAGCGCGACCGTGTAGCCGGAGAGCACCGCGGCGTAGGCACGGGTGCCGTCCATCAAGCCGGCGGCGTAGACGCACAGGCCGATCCACCCGGCTAGGGCGGCGAGCAAGAGGTCGCGGGCTTGGGAGAAGATGGCGATGATCGCGACCGAGGCGGTGACGCCGATCAGCGTGGCGATCGACCGGTAGACCGCCTTGTCCAAGGCCTGTCCGCGCGTCGGCAAGGCCAGGATCGCCACGGTCAGGGCCGCCGAGGACGGCACCTCGAGCTCGAGCCAGAAGCTTGCCGCCAAGGCGACGACGATGGCGACCCAGATGCGGATCCCGAAAGCCCAAGCGCTCGCCGGAACGCCAGCCAAGCTCAGCGGGCGTGTGATCGTCGCGGTCGTCATGGCATCGCCTCTGGTGCGGACCTCAAGGGGCATCCGTCGCCAGCGAAGATGGTTCGTTCCAAAGATTCGACTATTGGGTAAGATCGGAACTCACGATTCCAACCTATGGAACAGAGACATGGATCGCCTCGAAGCCATGTCGTTCGTGTTGGCGGTCGCCGAAACTGGCAGCCTGCAGGCTGCGGCGCGCCGCCTGAACACACCGGTTGCGACGGCTAGCCGTAAGATCTCCGAGCTCGAGGCGTACCTCCGCACCAAGTTGTTTCACCGATCGGGGCGGCGATTGGCTCTGACCGACGCGGGCAGCACGTACGTGGCGGCGTCCCGGCGGATCCTGGCGGAGATGGAGGAAGCCGAGCGCACCGCCGCCGGTGAGTACACCGCGCCCACTGGTGAGCTGACGGTGACCGCGACGCCCACTCTTGGGCGCTTGCATCTGGTTCCCGTCGTTGCCGAATTCCTGGAGTACTATCCCGACATCGACATCCGTCTCGTCCTCGATCGCGCGATAGTAGTCCTGCCCGAGGCTCACGTTGATGTGGCGATACGGATAGGCGAGCTGCCCGACAGCCAGTTGATCGGAGTGCGGCTCGGGAGCGTTCGTCGCGTCGTTTGCGCCGCTCCCGGTTACCTCGCGTCACGCGGAATGCCCCGCGCGCCGAGCGATCTTCAAGGACACCACTGCATCGTCTTCGAGGGCTTGTCCGGTGGGAATAGCTGGGCGTTCGTGCGCGATGGGACCGACATCGCCGTTGAGGTTCATTCGAGGCTCCTCGTCTCCAACGCCGAGGCTGCGTGTGACGCGGCCCGCGCCGGCGCTGGCATCGCCCGGGTGCTCTCAGTTCACGTCGCGGCGGCTGTCGAGAGCGGACCGCTGGAGACGGTGCTGGACGACTATCAGCCCGCGCCCATGCCGGTCACTCTGATCTATGCCGCGGACCGCTTCCTGCCGGTCAAGCTGCGCGCATTCCTCGACTTCGCTGTGCCACGGCTCAAGGCTCGGCTGTCAAAGTAACCAGCGCCGAGGCACTGCTCGGGACGCTGGCGATATAGAGGCCGCCCACCAGGTGCACCACCGTCTGGATCTCGCGCGGCGCGCCGCCGACCGCCGCCGCGGTGTTGCTGAACAGCACCCGCTGCGCCGCCGGATTCATCAGCCGGGACAGGGCTCCGGGCTGCGAGTAGTAGTCGGCGTCCTCGTGGTGATTCCAGTGTCCGCGGCGCGCCCTCGACTGAAAAGTGCACCATTCCGAGGGCGGCGCTTGAGACGCCACTCTCCGGTCCGGGACCCGACTAGGCCTTGATGAAGGCCAGCAGGTCCGGATTGATGATGTCGGGATGGCTGGCGAACGCGCCGTGCGGAAGGCCTTTGTAGACCTTGAGAGTCCCGTGCTTGACCAGCTTGGCGCTCAGCAGGGCGGAGTCGGCGATCGGCACCACCTGGTCGTCGTCGCCGTGCATGATCAACACTGGCACGTCGATCGCCTTGAGGTCTTCGGTGAGGTCGGTCTCCGAGAACACCTTGATGCAGTCGTAGTGCGCCTTGGCGCTGCCCATCATCCCCTGGCGCCACCAATTGCGGATTAAACCCTCCGAGATCTTGGCGCCCGGCCGGTTGAAACCGTAGAACGGACCGCTTGCCACATCGAGATAGAATTGCGCGCGGTTGGCGGCGAGCTCGGCCCGAAAGCCGTCGAACACCTCGACCGGCGTGCCCCCCGGGTTCTTCACGCTCTTGACCATGACGGGCGGGATGGCGCTGATCAGCACCGCCTTGGCGACGCGGCTCTTGCCGTGGCGGGCGACGTAGCGCGCCACCTCACCCCCACCCGTGGAATGACCGACGTGGATCGCGTTGCGCAGATCGAGCGCAGCGACCAGCGCCGCGACGTCGGCGGCATAGGTGTCCATGTCGTTGCCGGTGTCGGTCTGCGTCGACCGACCATGGCCCCGCCGATCGTGGCCGATGACGCGATAGCCCTTCTGAAGGAAGAAGAGCATCTGGTTGTCCCAGTCGTCCGCGCTCAGCGGCCAGCCGTGATGGAACACGATGGGTTGGCCCTTGCCCCAATCCTTATAGAAGATCTGCGTCCCGTCCTTGACCGTGATCGTCGCCATGTGAGTCTCTCCTTGGTGTGGCGTGGATGGTGGTGTGAGATCAGGCCGCCAGGCGTCGATCCCGCCAACGCGGAAAACGCTGAGAATAATTTGGAGAAGCTCTTCGCGCCGCTGCCCTGCCGCGCTCTATTGGGCAGCGCGCGACGCCGTCAACCCCAGGGCATGCGCGACACCGGCCCCGTACGCGGAGTCGGCGCGTAGACAATTGGCGACGTGGCGCTCCTTGATATGAAGCTGGGCAGCGCCCATTGCCCGCGC
>DATJNS010000523.1:0-19884 GCA_035507915.1 Candidatus Sulfotelmatobacter sp. | reverse complement strand
GCGGGTCGGAGGCGTTCGCGGCTGGCGCCTGCCGCGGGTTCGGCTGCCGTCGCGCGGTTCGCTGATCTGTGTTACGGTCCGGCCGCCGCGGGCGGCCGTCCCGGCGGCCGAGCAATGCCGGGGCGATCGAGTCCGCATGTTCATCGACGTCGTTTTGGACCGGTTCGGCGTGCGCGAGCGCGTGATCTCCGCGCTGGTGCTCGCCGCGCTGGTGTTCTATCTCGACTTCACGACCTCGGCGACGTTCCTCGCCGCGGCGCTCTACATCCCGATCGTGGGCCTGTTCTACGGCATCAACAGCCCCTCGGTGTACATCGCCTACGGCCTCATCTGCACCGTGCTGAGCGGCGTCGCCTCGTTCGACGACTTCACCGACTTCGAGGGCAATCTCGACAACATCGAGACCAACCGCGTCATGGCGGCCATCGTGCTCTATTCGGTGTGCTTCCTGGTCTACCGCAACAGCCTGTCGGCCGACGTGCTGCGGCGCCTGGCGACCACCGATCCGCTGACCGGCGTGATCAACCGGCGCCACTTCATGGAGCTGATGGGACGCGAGCAGCGGCGCGCCGATCGCTACGCCACGACCTACTCCGTGCTGATGATCGACATCGACCACTTCAAGCGCGTCAACGACACCTACGGTCACCAGGTCGGCGATCTCGCGATCCAGGCGATGGCCCAGGCCTGCCAGAAGACCATGCGGCCGACCGACCTCGTCGCGCGCTACGGCGGCGAGGAGTTCATCATCACCCTCACCCACACCGAGCAGGCCGCCGCGGTGAGGGTCGCCGAGCGCCTGCGCGAGGCGGTCGCCGAGATCGTGCTGCCGACCGAGCGCGAGGCGCTCTCGTTCACGATCAGCATCGGCGTCAGCTCGTACACCAAAGGCATGCGGCTCGACCAGGTCATCGGCGTTGCCGACCAGGCGCTCTATGCCGCCAAGCAGGGCGGCCGCAACCGCGTCTGCGCCGGACCCGAGCCGGCCGCCCAGCCCGTCGGCGCGCCGCAGCCCGCGCCGGCCTAGGACCCGCGGGCCCGGCTCGACGGCGCATCCAACGCGAGAGGAGCTTCGATGGAACAGCGCAATCTCGGCCCGTCCGGCCTGCGCGTCTCGCTGGTCGGACTGGGGTGCAACAATTTCGGCATGTGGATCGACAAGGCGGCGTCCCAGACGGTCGTGCACAAGGCGCTCGATCTGGGCATCACCTTGCTCGACACCGCCGACGTCTACGGCAACAAGGGCGGCTCGGAGACCATCCTCGGCGAGATCCTGGGCGCGCGGCGCAAGGACATCGTGCTGGCGACCAAGTTCGGCATCGAGATGGACGCCGCCGAGACCCTCAAGGGCGGCTCCCGGCGCTACATCATGTCGGCGGTCGAGGCGAGCCTCAAACGCCTCAAGACCGACTGGATCGATCTCTACCAGCTCCACCGTCCCGACCCGCTGACGCCGATCGAGGAGACCTTGCGGGCGCTCGACGACCTGGTCCGCCAGGGCAAGGTGCGCTACGTCGGCTGCTCGAACCTCACCGGTTGGCAGGTCGTCGAGGCGACCTGGACCGCGCGGTCGCGCGGCCTCGACGGCTTCGTGTCGTGTCAGGACGAGTACAGCCTGGTGGTGCGCGGCATCGAGCGCGAGCTGCTACCGGCGATGCAGGCCTACGGGCTCGGGCTGCTGCCGTATTTCCCGCTCGCCAGCGGCCTGCTGACCGGCAAGTACAAGCGCGACACCAAGCTGAACACCGCAACCCGGCTCACCACCACCCAGCGTCTCGCCGACCGCTTCATGACCGACGCCAACTGGGCGACCGTCGAGCGGCTCGGGGGCTTCTGCGCCGAGCGCGGCCGCAGCCTGCTCGAGCTCGCCTTCAGCTGGCTGGTGCGCCGACCCGCGGTGGTGAGCGTGATCGCCGGCGCAACCAAACCCGAGCAGCTCGAGCAGAACGTCGCCGCCACCGGCTGGGCGCTCACCCCGGACGACATGGCGGCGATCGACAAGATCACCGGCATCACCGGCATCACCGGCACGGCCTGACGCCGCCCCGCGCATCGCGGCCAGCAACGACCGCTCGTTTACTATCGTATTAACCCGTTGAGCGCGCTGGCCGCCTCGGATGCCATGCCCCGCGAAGGGGCGTGGCATGAGGAAGACCATTCTGGTGATCGAGGGCGACCGCGGCCGCCGCAAGGCGCTCGTGTCGCTGCTGTCGGGCGCCGGGTACGACGTGATCGCCGGCGAGGACGTCGCGGCCGCGCGCCACATGGTCGATCGGTTCGACGTCGACGTCATGATCAGCGATCTGCAGCTTCCCGCGGCCGCCCTCGCCGCTCCCGCTGCCCGGTCCGCCCGCCGCCGGGCCGCCAAGCCGCCGCCCAAGCGCCTGATCGTGAGCCGCGTGCCGGTGCCCGACGGGGCGTCCGGCGATCGGCCCGCCCCGGACGGCACCGACATCCTGCCGCCGCCGCTCGAGCGCGCCGCGCTGCTCGACAAGGTCCGCGCGCTGCTCGCCTGACCGCGCATCGCGGCCGCACGGCCGCGCTTGGGCCACGACCGGGTTTCGTGCCACCCTCGCCGCCATGACGGGGCCGGCGCTGGTGTTCGCCAGCAACTACGACGATCCGATCGCGTGGGGCGCGGCGCTGCGCGCGCTGATGCCCGAGCTCGAGGTGCGGGTGTGGCCCGACATCGGCCGCGCCGAGGACGTGGTCGCCGCGCTGGTCTGGAAGCATCCCGACGGCGCGCTCAACCGCTTTCCCAACCTCAAGGTCGTGATCAACCTGGGCGCCGGGGTCGATCCGATCTTCGCCGACCCGCATCTGCCCCCGGACATCCCGATCGTCCGCCTGGTCGATCCGGAGCTGACCCGCGGCATGACGGAGTACGTCGTGCTGCACGTGCTGGCGCTGCACCGCCGGCTGCCCGAGCTCGCCGAGGCCCAGCGCGCCCGGCGCTGGCACTATATACATGCGCCCGACACGCGCGCCGCGCGCGTCGGCCTGATGGGGCTGGGCAATCTCGGCGGCCACGCCGCCGAGATGCTGGCGCGGTTCGGCTTTCGGCTCAGCGGCTGGAGCCGCCGGCCGAAGGCGCTGCCCGGCGTCGACTGCTTCCACGGCAACGACCAGCTGGCGCGCTTTCTCGCCGATCTCGACATCCTGGTCTGCCTGTTGCCGCTGACCCGCGCGACCGAGAACCTGATCGACGGCGCGCTGCTCGCGCACCTGCCCGCGGGCGCGGCCTTCGTCAACGCCGGGCGCGGCACCATCGTGGTCGACGACGATCTGCTGGCCGCGCTCGACCGCGGCCACGTGCGCCACGCCGTGCTCGACGTGTTCCGCACCGAGCCCCTGCCGCCCGAGCATCCGTACTGGCGCCATCCGCGCGTGACCGTCACGCCGCACAACGCCACCGCCGGCCAGCCCGACACGGCGGCGCCGCAGATCGTCGACAATCTGCGGCGCGTGCTCGCCGGCCGCCCGCCCTTCAATGTGGTCGACCGCGCCGCGGGGTATTGAGAACAGTGTCGATGCATGACCACTACCCCCCACCCCAACCCTCCCCCTCAAGGGGGGAGGGGGTGAAATTCAGCGGGCGGCAGCGTTGCGATCCCAAACAACAATCTCCCTCCCCCCTTGAGGGGGAGGGTCGGGGTGGGGGGTGATGCCGGTCACCCGAAAAGGCGTGGGCGCGCGGTTGCCGCGGCTCGAGGACGAGCGCCTGATGCGCGGGCGCAGCGCGTTCGTCGGCGACATCAAGCGCGTCGGCATGAAGGAGGTCGCGTTCGTGCGCAGCCCGGTGGCGCACGCGCGGCTGACCGGCCTCGACATCCCGGCGGAATTCCGCGACCGCGTGTTCCAGGCGTCGGACCTCGCCGGCGTCAAGCCGATCCGCGCGGTCTCGGCGCTGCCCGGCTTCAAGGTCTCCGAACAACCGCCGCTCGCGGTCGACAAGCTGCGCTTCGTCGGCGAGCCGGTGGCGCTCGCGGTCGCCGACAGCCGCGCCGAGGCCGAGGACATCGCCGCCGCGGTCGCGCCGCTGTTCGAGGCGCTGCCGGTCAATGCCGAGATGCTCGCCGCGCGCGCGCCCGGAGCGCCGTTGGTGCACGACCACTGGGCCGACAACGTGTTCCTCGAGACCGCGGCGACCCACGGCGACTTCGCCGCCGCGACCAAGGACGCGCCGGTCGTGGTCACGCGCAGCCTGCGCATGGCGCGCCAGTGCATGGCGCCGCTCGAGGGCAAGGGCGCGCTCGCCGAATGGGACGAGCGGCTCGACCAGCTCGTGATCACGACCGCGACCCAGATGCCGCACATCGTGCGCAACGGCCTCGCCGAGTGCCTCGGCCTCGATCAGGAGCGCATCCGCGTGATCGCGCCCGACGTCGGCGGCGGCTTCGGCTGGAAGGGCCTCTTGCAGGCCGAGGAGGTCTGCCTGGGCTGGCTCGCGCGCCGGCTCGGCTGCGCGGTGCGCTGGGTCGAGGACCGCCGCGAGCATCTGGTCGCCGCCGCCAACGCGCGCGAGCATTGCTACGAACTGACCGCTTATGCCGATCGGCGCGGCCGGCTGCTCGCGCTCGACGCCGAGGCCGCGGTCGATGCCGGCGCCTACTCGGTCTATCCGTTCTCGGCGTGCCTGGAGGCGGCGCAGGTCGGCAGCATCCTGCCCGGGCCGTACGACTTCCCGGCGTTCCGCTATCGCACCTGGTCGGTGTGCACCAACAAGCCGCCGATCGTGCCGTACCGCGGCGTCGCACGCGCCGGCGTATGCTTCGCGATGGAGTCCGTGATGGACGCGATCGCCGCCGCGGTCGGCCGCGAAGCCTGGGAGGTGCGCCTCGAGAATCTGGTGCCGCCCGACGCCATGCCGTTCACCAACATCACGGGCAAGCTGTTCGACAGCGGCGACTATCCAACCTGCCTCAAGCGCGCCGCGGCGGCGATCGACGTCGCCGCGGTGCGCGCGCGCCAGGCCAAGGGCGAGCCCGACGGTCGGCTGATCGGCGTCGGCTTCGCGATCTTCACCGAGCAGGCGGCGCACGGCACCGCGGTCTATCACGGCTGGGGCATCCCGATGGTGCCGGGCCACGAGCAGGCGCAGGCGCGCCTGACGCCCGACGGCGGGCTCGAGCTGCGCATCGGCGTGCAGTCGCACGGCCAGGGCATGGAGACATCGATGGCGCAGGTCGCCTGCGAGGTGCTCGGCGTCGATCCGGCGCGCATCAAGGTGATCCACGGCGACACCGCGCTCACGCCCTACTCCACCGGCACCTGGGGCTCACGCAGCATGGTGATGGCGGGCGGCGCGGTGGCGCGCGCGACCGGCATCCTGGCCGAGCGCGTCAAGCGCATCGGCGCGCATCTCTTGCAGGCGCCGGTCGACGGCGTGCGGCTCGAAGGCGGCGCCGTACACGCCGGCGCCGCCAGCGTGCCGGTCGCCGAGATCGCGCACGTGTGGTACCGCCGGCCTCAAGCCTTGCCCGCCGACGTCGATCCGGGCGGTCTCGAGGTCACCGCGGGCTACAAGCCCAAGGTCGACTCCGGCACGTTCAGCTACGCCGCGCACGCCGTCACGGTCGCGGTCGATCCGGCGCTCGGCACGGTCGACATCGTCGACTACATCGTGGTCGAGGACGGCGGCACGCTGGTCAATCCCATGATCGCCGACGGCCAGGTGTTCGGCGGCACCGCGCAGGGCATCGGCACTGCGCTCTACGAGGAGATGCCGTTCAGCGCCGATGGCCAGCCGCTCGCCACCACGCTCGGCGACTATCTGCTGCCCGGCTCGACCGAGGTGCCGCGCATCCGCATCGAGCACATGGCGACGCCCTCGCCGTTCACCGAGTTCGGCATCAAGGGTCTCGGCGAAGGCGGCGCGATCGCGCCGCCGGCCGCGATCGCCAACGCGGTCAACGACGCGCTGAGGCCGCTCGGCGTGATCGTGACCGAGACGCCGATCACGCCGCGCCGGCTGCTCGCCGCGCTGGCCGCCCGCAACGCGAGGAAAGCCGCATGAAGCCCGCCCGCTTCGACTACGAGCGCCCGACCGACCTTGCGGCCGCGCTGGCGCTGATCGGCCGCGACGACGTCGAGGTCAAGCTGTTGGCCGGCGGCCAGTCGCTCGGACCCATGCTCAATTTGCGTCTGGCGCAGCCCGAGCTCCTGGTCGACATCGCCCACCTGCCCGACTTGCAGCGCGTCGAGACCGCCGACGGCGCCGTCACGATCGGCGCCTGCGTGACCCACGCGGCGATCGAGGACGGCAAGGTGCCCGACCCGACCAACGGCATGCTGCGCGCGGTCGCCGGCGGCATCGCCTATCGCGCAGTGCGCAACCGCGGCACGATCGGCGGCAGCCTGGCGCACGCCGATCCCGCCGCCGACTGGCCGACCGCGCTCGCCGCGCTGGGCGCCGAGGCGCTGGTTGTCGGGCCGGACGGCAAGCGCGCCGTGCCGATCGCCGCGCTGATGACCGGCATGTTCATGACCACGCTGGCGCCCGCCGAGCTGATCGAGGCAGTGCGCGTGCCGGCTTTGTCGCGCGAGGCGCGCTGGGGCTACTACAAGCTGACCCGCAAGGCCGGCGAGTTCGCGCACGCGATCGGCGCGGTGGTGCGCGACCCGGGGCGCAACGTCTGCCGCGCGGTGATCGGCGCGACCGGCGGCGCGCCGATCGTGATCGCCGACGCCCGCCATCTGTTCGGCGATGCCGCCGCGATCGCCGCCGTGGTCGACGCCAGCCACCTGGCGCAAGACCCCTACGAGCGCCAGATCCACATCGTCGCGCTCGAGCGCGCGCTCAAGCAGGTGCGCTGAGCGCGGCGCGCCGATCCGTCAATGATGGCTCAGAGGTAGCGCAGCAGGTCGTGCGGCGACCACTGGCGCGCGGCGCGCCGGCGGCGCAGGCGCTCGACCGTCACGGGCGTGGCGTTCACGGCCTCGGCCAGCCGGGAGACCAAGCCGGCGCGCTGCCACTGATCGCGGTTGAGAAAGATGCGCGCCGCCACCGGCCCGTCGCTCGCGAGCTTGCCCTGTTGCATGAGCAGGCGCAGAGCGTGCCAGCGCACCGGGTCGCCGACCACGGCGTAGAGCGTGCGGTCGGTCAGCTCCGGCGCGGCGGTGAGCGGCACCACGTGGAGCTCGCGCTGCGTGGGGTCGCCCAGCAGGCGCTCGGCCATGACGGCGGTGCGCGCGTCGTCGGTCTCGCTGAGCACCGGCGCGAGCACGCTGCCGAAGCGGATCTGCGCCGTCATGCTGGAAAGTTGCTGGCCCATAAACCTCACCCGCGAATGCCACCGAAGTTGCGGCGAATTTGACAATGATTGAACGCGCGGGCGGTGATCCGGATCACGCCTAGGCAATTTTAGGAAATTCACCGCAACCTCTACGCCGATCGGCGTAGGATTTCAGTCCGTAGCGGCGACCGCCCAATGGCCGCCATGCCGGCGATGCCGTAGGCTGGTGCCGCCTTTCGGGGGCGCACCATGCGCGGAGCCAGCGGGTTCGGAGCGGCGATCGTTGCGGCGTTGTTGACCGGCTGCGCGGCGCCGTCGGCGCGCCCCGCGCACGAGCCGCCGTCGCCGGCCCCTCCGGTCGCGGCGGCCGACGCCCGCCAGCGCCTGGCCGAGGCCGAGGCGGTGTGCCTGCAGGTCGCCGCCGATCCCGCGCTCGCGCCGCTGCGCGGTCGCGTGCTCACGCTCGATCCGAGCAGCAGCTGGACGCGCGAGATGATGGTCGACCGGCGCTACGTCGACGCGCGCGACCGCGCGCTGCTCGCGCTGATGGACCAGCGCCGCGCGCGCTGCCGCCAGGCGCTGATCACCGCGAGCCCGGACCAGGCGGTGCCGCTGCTCGACTACTGGGCGCGCCAGGACGATGCGCTGGTGCAGCTCTACGACGGCCGCGTTCCGATCGGCTACTACAACCGCGCGATGGCCGACGCCCAATCGCAGTTCGCGATCGACGTCGCCAACCAGCGCGCCGACGTCGCGGTGCGCGCCAACGAGCACCTCGCCAATCCGCCGAGCGAGCCGCGCCCGGCCGCCTCCACGCCGATCTCGCCCGACAGCTTCCGCGCGCTGATCGGCCGCTGAGCCGCGTCGCTCAGCGCCACAGCTGCCGGGTGGCGAGCCGCGCGCCGTCGCGCAGCGCCTCGAACTTGGCCCACACCACGGTCGGACCTCGGTCGCGTAGGTCGCCTGGGACGAGAAGCCGCAATCGGCGCCGGCAACGACGTTCTCCCGTCCGACCAGACGCGCGAAGCGCACGATGCGCTCGGCGATCAGCTCGGGATGCTCGACGATGTTGCTCGCGTGCGTGATCACGCCCGGCACCAGGATCTTGCCGGGCGGCAGCTTGACGGTCTCCCACAGGTGATACTCGTGCTCGTGGCGCGGGTTGGCGGCCTCGAAGCTGTAGGCGATCGCGTCGACCGCGAGCACGTGGTCGACCACGTCGGCGAGCGCCGCCTCGTGGATGCGCGGCCCGTGATTGATGCCGTAGCAGGTGTGGTAGCGCACGCGCTCGGGCGGGATGCCGCGCAGCGCGCGGTTGACCGACGCCACGTACATCTCGGCGCGTTCGTGGCGCTGGCGCGCGTCGTAGGCCGGGTCGCCGAACAGGTCGCTGAGGAACGGATCGTCGATCTGCAGCACGAAGCCGGCGTCGACGATCGCGCGGTACTCCTCGGCGAGCGCCGCGCCGACCGCCTCGAAGTACGCCGCGTCGCTCGGATAGTAGGCGTTCTCGCCGACGCCGCTCGGCGCCACCGCCGGCATGAAGACGGCGTGCGGCGCGCGGCCCGCCGGAAGCTGCGCGACCGCCGCCGCCAGGTTGTCGATGTCGCGCCGGAGCGCCGCCGCGCCGCAATAGCCGACCGGGCCGGTGCACAGCAGCGGCACCGCCGGCGCGATCGCGCCGCCCAGCATCGCCTGCTTGAAATACTGCGCGTAGTACTCGGGGAACGCCGCGACCTCGGCGGCGAACATCTGCCGCTTGCGCTCGGGCCGCGCCTCGAAGCCGGTCAGGCGCTCGCGCACGTAAGTGTAGAAGCCGGGCTTGGACTGCTCGCCGTCGGTCAGGATGTCGATGCCGCTGTCGGCCTGGCGGCGCACGCAGTCCGCGACCGCTTGGCGCACGCGCGCGTCGTAATCGACGGCGTCGTGGGGCGCGCCGGCGAGCTTCGCCTTCATGCGATCGAGCAGATCCTTCGGGCGCGGCAGGCTGCCCACGTGGGTGGTCAGGATGCGCTCGCGGCTGCGCTGCAGATCCATCGATGCCTCCCGTCCATAGCTTTGCAACTTCCCGGCCCGCGCGACGGGCCCCGTCCCTTTACTACCGGACGGCGCGTCGGCGCCACCCCGGGCCGCCCGCGCGTCGCGCGCGGCCGGTCACCAAGCCCGACCTCGCGCGTTCCTTCGGGCATGGACGACGGACGCGCGCCCAGCGACTTCGAGCAGGACCTGGTCGATGCGCTCGACCAGGTCGAGTACGGTATCGTCTTGCTCGACGCCCACATGGGCGCCTCGTTCATCAACGCGGCCTACTACAAGATGTGGGGATTGCCGCCGGCGCCGCCGGGACGCCGCTACATGCTCGTCGACCTGATGGCTCACGCGGCCCGCACGCGCGCCTACCAGGTACCGTCGGAGCAGCTCGAGGCGTTCCTGCGCGACCGCGTTGCCGGCGTGATCGCGGGCAACCTGCCGCCGACCCAGCTGCGCCTGCGCGACGGCCGCGCGCTCAAGAGCGAATGCATCGCGCTCAAGCGCGGCGGCCGCATGCTGACCTACGCCGACGTCAGCGATCTGGTGCAGACCGCCGAGAAGTTCGAGGTGCTGGCGACCACCGACGCGCTGACCGGGCTGCACAACCGCCGCCATTTCGACAGCGCCGGCGCCGCCGAGATCAGCCGCTCGCGCCGCTACAACCGCGCGCTCTCGGTCATGATGATCGACGCCGACCATTTCAAGCAGGTCAACGACACGCACGGCCACGACGTCGGCGACGAGGTGCTGCGCGCGCTCGCCGAGGCGGCGCGCACCAGCGTGCGCAAGACCGACGTCGTCGGCCGGCTCGGCGGCGAGGAGTTCGCGATCGCGCTGCCCGAGACCAACGACGCGATCGCCTCGCAGATCGCCGAGAAGATCCGCAAACGCGTCGGCGACGCGCCGATCGTCACCAAGGCGGGGCCGCTGCGCGTCACCGTCAGCGTCGGCGTGGCCTCGCTCGACCCGGCGATGACGACGTTCGGCGAGCTCCTCAAGGCGGCCGACGTGGCGCTCTACATCGCCAAGCAGAACGGCCGCAATCGCGTGGTGCGCGCGGGCGCCGCCGCGATCGCCGAGGCGATCGCCAAGCGCTGACCCCCGCCCACGCCGGTTGCGCGCACGCCGCGATGCGCGCGAGTATCGCGTCCGACGACGCCGTGACGCGGGGGAGCGGGCGATGACCGAGCAGCACGAGGTCTGGATGGATGCGGCGCTCGCGCTGGCGCGCGCCGCGGTCGACTCGGGCAACGTCCCGGTCGCCTCGGTGATCGTCAAGGACGGCGCCAAGATCGGCGAGGGCGGCAACCTCGCGACCACGCGGCGCGATCCGATCCTGCATGCCGAAATCGTCGCGATCCAGGACGCCTGCCGCCGGCTCGGCAGCGCCGATCTCGCCGGCGCGACGCTGTACACCACCATGGAGCCGTGCCCGATGTGCGCCTGGGCGATCGTCGCGGCCGGCATCAAGCGCGTCGTGCTGGGCGCGCGTCACGCCGACCTCAACCGCACCGACATGGGCACCTACCGCTTCGAGGCGCTGATGAGCCTGGGCGGCCAGTCGGTCGAGCTCGTCACCGGCGTGCGCCATGCCGACGCCGTCACCCTGCGTCGCGCCTGGAGCCAGAAGACCGGACGCCCGGCGTAGATTGATTTGCGGATGCCCCCACTGAAATGGTGGGGCCCGATTCGAAATGATACATTGGGCGCAGGTGGTGCATGGGCCCTTTCCATCTTTGCGTGTATGAGACCCAATCCACTCTCGCGTTCCTCTCGTCACCGCAGCGGCCTGGCGCTGCTGGGACTGGGTGCGCTCGCGGTCGCGGCCCTGACCGGCTTTCTGCTCTCGTCGGAAGCGATGGCATCCGTCGGATCGGCGCGCATCGCGGCCGCCGCGATCGGCGTGATGGGCCTGGTGACGCTGCTGGCGATCGACCTGCAGTGTCGGCTTCGGCGCCTCGAAACGCACCAGCTGGGAGCCCTCGCCGAGCGCGACGCGCGTGACGCCGACCTGCGCGTCCGCATCGACAGCGACACCGGCCGCAGCGCGGCGGAGACCGAGCTCGCGGCCAGCCACGCGACGCTGACCAAATTGCTCGCGAACGCCGAGCAACAGCTCGGCGAGGCGCGCGAACGGGAGGCCATGGCCATCGCCGACCGCGACGCGCGCGCAGCCGATCTCGTGGCGACCCGCGCGATCCTCGGCGAGACGCGCGAACGGGAGGCCAAGGCGAGCGCCGCGCTGGCCACCACAGCCGCCAACCTGCGCGCGCTCTCCGATCACGCGCACATCGGCATCACGGTCCTGCGCAACGGGCGCTACGCCTACGCCAACCGTCATGTCACGCAGCGGCTCGGCTACAGCATCGAGGAGCTCAACGAGATCGACGTCTCCCAGGTCATCCATCCGGATGCACGGGACGCCGTCCTCGATCGCTATCGGCGCCGGTTGGCCGGCGAGGACGTCCCGAGCCGCTACGAAACCAAGCTGATCGCCAAGGACGGACGGACGTTGACGGTCGAGGTCAGCGCCGCGGTCACGAGCTGGGACGGACAGACCGCCGACATCGTGTTCACGACCGACATCACCGCGCGCAAGGCGGCCGAGGCGGAGCTCGCGACCATGCGGGCCCAGTTGGCCGATGCGATCGAGAGCATCGAGCACGGCATCGCGCTGTGGGATTCCGACGACCGACTCACGGTGTTCAACCAGCATTTCAGCGAGCTTTTCGCCGACCACGAAGGCCTCATCAGGAAAGGCCTGCCCTTCGAGGATTTCGCCCGCACGGTCCTCGGGCGCGATCTCGTCGCGGGCGTTCCCGAGCGCGAGATCGAGGCGACGCTCGGCGAGCGCGTGGCGCGACACCGCCGCGCCGATGGGACGCCGATGCTGCGAAAATTCGCCGACGGTCGCGTGCTGCGCGTTTCGGAGCGTCAGGCGCGCGGCGGCGGCATCGTCGGTATCGCCACCGACGTGACCGAACAGCTGCACACCGAGCACCAGCTCCGCGAGGCGGTGAAGATGGAGGCCATCGGCAAGCTGACCGGAGGCATGGCGCACGATTTCAACAATTATCTCGCCGTCATCATGGGCAATCTCGAGCTGCTCACGGAGTACGGCGCCGACGATCCCGATGCCGCCGCGTGGATCGGCGAGACGCGGACCGCTTCGCAGCGCGCCGCCGAGCTGACCCGGAGCCTGCTGGCTTTTGCACGCCGCCAGCCGCTCGATCCGAAGCCCACGGAGCTAAACCGTCGGATCGCGGAGCTGGCGGATCTGCTCCGGCGCACGCTCGGCGAGGACGTCGTCCTCACGACGTCGCTGGCGCCAGATCTCTGGTCGGTGACGATCGATGGCGCCCAGTGCGACGCCTGCATCGTCAGCCTCGCCAACAACGCGCGCGATGCGATGCCGCGCGGCGGTCATCTCGAGATCGCGACCCGCAACATTCATCTCGACGAGAGGTACGCGATCGCGAACCCGGACGCCGGGATCGGCGACTATGCGCTGATCGAGGTATCGGACAGCGGAACCGGCATGCCGCCCGAGGTCGCCGCGAACGCGTTCGAGCCGTTCTTCACCACGAAGAAGGCCGGGCATGGGACGGGGCTCGGGCTCAGCATGGTGTACGGCTTCGTCAAGCAGTCGGGCGGCCACGTGAAAATCGACAGCGGGGTCGGTCGCGGCACCGTGGTGCGGCTCTATTTGCCGAGAGGCCATGGGGTCCCGGCGACGATTGCCCCGACCGCCGTCGCAAGCGGTCCCGCGCCTCGCGGGATGGAAAGCATCCTCATCGTCGAGGACAACGAGCCGCTGCGGGAAATGGCGACGACCGCCCTGTCGCGACATGGGTATCGCGTGATCGTGGCCGCAAACGGCGCGGCGGCGCTCGCCATTCTCGACCGACCCGACGTGCCGATCGATCTGCTGCTGAGCGACGTCGTCATGCCGGGCGAACCCGACGGGCACGAGCTCGCGCGGCTCGCGCTCGAGCGGCGGCCTGGCATCCTGATCCTGCTGACCTCCGGCTTTCCGGGCGGGCGATTTCACGATCACGGCAGCGACAGCGCGCCGGCAAACCTGCTCGCCAAGCCCTACCGCGTGATCGAATTGCTTCAGGCGGTTCGGGCGACGCTCGATCACCGCGCCGCAACCGGCGCGGCCTTGCCCTCGGCCAACGACCCATAGCGGACGGCTTCGATCGCCCTTTTGCTCGGGATCGCGACCCGGTGCCGGGTCAAAGCCTGCTACTGATTCGTGGCGCCCGTCTCGCGGATGATGCTCGCCCACTTGTCGACCTCGCTGGCGAGCAGCGCGCTGAAGCGCTCGGGCGCGCCGCCCTCGATCTCGAGCGCGAGATCCTTGCAGCGCGCGACCACCGTCGGGTCGCGCAGCGCGGTGTCGAACGCCGTGTTGAGCCGGCGGATCACCTCGGGCGGCGTTCCGGCCGGCACCATCGCGCCGTACCACTCGGTGGTGTGGACGCCGGGCACACCGGCCTCGTCGAGCGTCGGCACGTCGGGCGCCGTCGGCGAGCGCCGCTCGGCCGCCAGCGCGACCGGGCGCAGGCTGCCGCCGCGGATGTGGGCGAGCACGGTGGTGAGCTGGTTGAACCCCATGTCGAGATGGCCGGTGGTCAGGTCGGCGACGACCGGTCCGCCGCCCTTGTAGGGCACGATCACGAGATCGAGGCCGGCGTGGCGCGCGAACAGCTCGGCGGTCAGATGCACCGAGGTGCCGTTGCCGGCGTGGCCGATCGTGAGCGTGCCCGGCTTCGCGCGGGCGAGCGCGAGCAGCGCCGCGATGTCCTTCGCCGGATGCGCGGCCGGCACCGACAGCACGTTGGGCGACTTGCCGAGCCAGATCACCGGCACGAGATCCTTGGCCGGATCGAACGGCATGCTGGCGCCCGGCAAGAGCGGCGCGATCACGTAGCCGGTCAGCACGATGCCGACCGTGTAGCCGTCCTTGGGCGCCTTGGCGGCGGCGTCGAAGCCGATCACGCCGGCGGCGCCCGCCTTGTTCTCGATCACCACGGGCTGGCCGAGCAGCTCGGTCAGGCGCGGCGCCAGGATGCGGAGGAACACGTCCGTGCTGCCGCCGGGCGGGAACGGCACGATCACGCGGATCGCGCGCTCCGGATAGGCGGCGTGCGCCGCCGGCGCGAGGAGCGCGGCCAGCGCGATGAGGACGATCGCGGCTGAGCGCGCCCGCGCGCGGTCGAACAAACCCAAGACCCCTCCCCGGCCGCGTGTCAGAGACGGCGACAGCCCGCCGCGGCCCTGGCATGATCGTCGCGCATCGCCGCGGTCTCAGTCCAGCGGCGCGTTCGGGGGGAAAACGATGCTGAAGACGTTCGCCTGCGGCGCGGCCGCGCTCGTGCTCGCGCTCGCCGCCACCGATCCGGCGCTCGCCCAGAAGCACGGCGGCATCCTCAAGATGATCCACCGCGACAGTCCGGCCAACCTGTCGATCCACGAGGAATCGTCGATCTCGACCATCGCGCCCGGCATGGCGATCTTCAACAACCTGGTGATGTTCGACCAGCACGTCGCGCAGCACAGCTTCGCCAGCATCGTGCCCGACCTCGCCACCGACTGGTCGTGGGACGCCGCCAAGACGGCGTTGACGTTCCACCTGCACAGCGGCGTCACCTGGCACGACGGCAAGCCGTTCGGCGCCCAGGACGTCAAGTGCACGTGGGACATGCTGAGCGGCAAGTCGCCGGCCAAGCTGCGGATCAATCCGCGCGAGTCGTGGTACGAAAATCTCGACTCGGTCACCGTCGAGAGCGACACCCAGGCGACCTTCCACCTCAAGCGGCCGCAGCCGTCCTTCCTCGCGTTCCTCGCCTCGGGCGACTCGCCGGTCTATCCGTGCCACGTCTCGCCGGCGCAGATGCGCAGCCACCCGATCGGCACCGGGCCGTTCAAGTTCGTGTCCTTCAAGCCCAACGAGTCGATGACGCTGACGCGCAACGAGCACTACTGGAAGCCCGACCGCCCGTATCTCGACGGCATCGAGTACACCATCATCCCCAACCGCTCGACCCAGACGCTCGCCTTCATCGCGGGCAAGTTCGACGTCACCTTTCCCTACGAGGTCACGGTCGAGAACCTGAAGGACATCAAGAGCCAGGCGCCCAAGGCGATCTGCCAGATGAGCCCGACCAACGTCTCGGTCAACCTGCTGCTCAACCGCGACGCGCCACCCTTCGACAACGCCGACGTCCGCAAGGCCTTCGCGCTGACGCTCGACCGCCACGCCTTCACGAAAATCCTGTCCGAGGGCCAGGCCAAGGTCGGCGGCGCCATGCTGCCGCCGCCCGAGGGCGTGTGGGGCCTGCCGCCCGAGATCCTCGAGACCATTCCGGGCTTCGGCGCCGACGTCGCCAAGAACCGCGAGGCGGCGCGCGCCCTCATGACGAAGCTCGGCTACTCGGCCGACAAGCGCATGCCGCTCAAGGTCTCGACCCGCAACATCGCGCTCTACCGCGATCCGGCCGTCATCCTGATCGACCAGCTCAAGGAGATCTATGTCGACGCCGAGCTCGAGACCGTCGAGACCGCGGTGTGGCCCGCCAAGGTCGCCAAGAAGCAGTACGCGGTCGGCCTCAACCTGACCGGCGCCGGGGTCGACGACCCCGACGTGCAGTTCTACGAGAACTACGTCTGCAAATCGATCCGCAACTACAGCGGCTACTGCAACCACGCGATCGACGTGCTGATCGACCAGCAGTCCCAGGAGACCGACACGGCCAAGCGCAAGCAGCTGGTCTGGCAGATCGACAAGCAGCTGCAGGAGGACGTCGCGCGCCCCATCATCATGCACCTGATCGGCGCGACCTGCTGGTGGCCGCAGGTCAAGAACCTGACCCCGATGGTCAACAGCATCTACAACGGCTGGCGCATGGAAGACGTCTGGCTCGACAAGTAGCCGGCGCTGTGAACGGCGCCACACCGGCGCGCGACGGCCTCTGGTAGAATCCTCGCGCCGGGGGGATCTTCATGCGCCACGTCGCGGTCGGGATCGCGTTGCTGTGCCTCTTGGCGGGGTGGCAGCCGCCGCAGAAGCCGACGGTCTCGCTCGAGCAGGCCAAGCAGATCACCGCCGACTTCGCGCCGAGCGGCTTCGTCGCGCCGCCGCGCACGATCACGGACATCACCGCGGTACTGGACGAGTACAAGCCCGACCCGGCGAAGGCGGCGGCCGACCGGGCGATCGCCGACCAGGCGCCGTCGGCCGGCGCGTCAGACGCCCAGCTCGCCGAATTCTATCATCGGCGCGGTGCCGCCGCCGGCAATATCGGTCGCGTGCCGCAACAGCTCGCCGATCTCAGACGAGCGTACGAGCTGGCGACCGCCACGCATGCCGAAGCGACCCGCATCCTTCAAGATCTGATGACGGCGGAGGCTCTCGCGGGCAACAACGCGAACGCGATCCGCTACGGCGAGATGCGCTGGCAAAACGACCAGCGCGCGGGCGGCTTCTACGCGACCCAGGTGACGACCGCAGGCAGGATCGCGCGCTTCAACATCGCGCGCGGCAATCTCGCCGAAGCCGAGCGCTGGCAGGCCGAGCAACGGACGGCGAGCGACGCGGTCCTTGCCAATCCCAAACAGGCGATCTATCGGCCGAGCATCCTCGCCGCCCTCGCCGACACCGAGGGTGATCTCCTGGCCGCGCGCGGACGCTACGCCGAGGCCGAGCAAAAGTATCGTGAGGCTTGGCGCGGTCACGGCGAGAGCCTGAAGACCCTGCCGTACTGGGCGGCGGGGCGCACGCACGGCGGCCTGCCGGACCCGTCGATCTTCGAGCTCGAGCTCGACATCACCTTGAGCGCGGTCGCCGCGATGCTGCGCGAGGAGGGCCGGCCGGTCGAGGCCGAGGTCGAGGCGCGGCGTGCGCTGATCAGCACATTGAAGCGGGTCGGCCGCTACAACCCGCAGACCGCGCTCAGGCTCGACGAGCTGGCCGCCGTGCTGCTCGACCAGGGTCGCGACGCCGACGCCGAGCGCCTGGCCCGCACCGCGCTCGCCATTCTCGCGACGGTCGGCGCGGACCATTCCTGGAGCGTGGCGCACACCCGCGTCATCCTGTCGGCGGCGTTGGTCGCCGAGAACCGCTGGACCGACGCGCTGGCGAACTACGACGCCATGCTGCAGGACCTGGCGGGCGACGAGGCGGGCCGGCAGCGCTTCGGCTTTGGCAATGCCGATTGGGCGATCGCGTTGATCGCGGCGGGCCGCGCGCCGGCCGCGGTCGAGATGGCCGGGCGCCTGCTCGGCCGCGAGCGCGCCGCGCGCGGCGAGCAGCACTACGCCACCGCCGAGGCGCACGCCGTGCTCGCCATGGCGCTGGCGCGCACCGGCGCACGCGAGCGCGCGCTCGACGAGTTCCGCACCGCGCTGCCCGTGCTGCTGTCGGCGCAGGACAACGGCGGCGAGACCGACAAGAGCGCCAAGGCGCAGCGCCTGCGCCTGATCCTCGACGCCTACATCCGGCTGCTCGCCGAGATCCGCGCGACGCCGCTCGAGGCGAGCGCGCGCATCGACGCCGCCGCCACGGCCTTTCAGCTCGCCGACGCGGCGCGCGGCCACGCGGTGCAGAAGGCGCTGAGCGCGGCCAACGCGCGCGCCGCGATCCGCGATCCCGCGCTCGCCGATCTCGCCCGCCGCGCGCAGGATGCCGCCGAGCAGGTCGCCGGCCTCGAGGCGACCCTGGTCAACGCGCTGGCCGCGCCCGCCGACCAGCAGGACGCGAACGGCGTCGCCGCGCTGCGCGGTCGCATCGACCAGCTGCGCCAGGCGCACGCCGCGCTCGTTCGCGAGATCGAGACGCGCTTCCCCGCCTACGCCCAGCTGGTCGATCCCAAGCCCGCGACGGTGGCCGAGGCGCGCGCCGTGCTGCAGCCCGACGAGGCGCTGGTGACGACCTACACGGTCGAGGACGCGACCTACGTGTGGGCGGTCGGCCCGTCCGGTCCCGTCGCGTTCGCGGCGGCGCCGCTCGGCGCGGCGGCGCTCGCCGACGCGGTCAAGACGCTGCGCCGCGCGCTCGACCCTGCGGTCGATCGGCTGGGCGACATCCCGCCGTTCGACGTCGCGCGCGCGAGCCAGCTCTACGACGCGCTCTTGAAGCCGGTCGAGCCCGGCTGGAAGGACGCCGCGAGTCTGCTTGTCGTTCCCGACAAATCCTTGGCGCAGCTGCCGCTCGGCGTGCTGGTCACGCGCCCGACCGCGCCGCCGCACGATCCGGCGGGCGCCGTGCTGTTCGCGAGCTACCGCAGCGTGCCGTTCCTGGCGCGTCAGGTCGCGATCACCGACCTGCCGTCGGTCGCCGCGCTCGCCAGCCTGCGCGCGCTGCCGGCCGCCGCCGAAGCGCGCAAGCCGTTCGTCGGCTTCGGCGATCCCGCCTTCACGGCGCAGCAGGCGGCGGCGACCCAGGTCGCGGCGCTGCCCGAGGGCACGCAGATGCGCGGCGGCGGCCGCCTCGCCTTCCGCAGCGCGCCGACCACCGAGCGGCTGGCGAGCGCCGAGCTCGCCCAGCTGCCACCGCTGCCCGACACCGCCGACGAGGTGCGCAGCATCGCGCGCGCGCTCAAGGCCGATCCCGACAAGGACGTGTTCATCGGCGCCGCCGCCAGCGAGCACACGGTCGAGACGATGGACCTCGCCGACCGGCGCGTGATCGCGTTCGCGACCCACGGGCTGGTGCCGGGCGACCTCAACGGCCTCAGCGAGCCGGCGCTCGCCCTGGCGGCGCCGCAGGTCAGCGGCGGCGGCGGCGACGGGCTGCTCACCATGGACGAGGTGCTCGGCCTCAAGCTCGACGCCGACTGGGTCGTCCTGTCGGCGTGCAACACCGCGGCCGGCGACGGCGCCGGCGCCGAGGCGGTCTCGGGCCTCGGCCGCGCCTTCTTCTATGCCGGCGCGCGCGCGCTCCTGGTGTCGAACTGGCCGGTCGAGACGACGTCGGCGCGCAAGCTCACGACCGATCTGTTCCGCCGCCAGGCCGCCGACGCGCGTCTCTCGCGCGCCCAGGCGCTGCGCCAGGCCGAGCTCGCGCTGATCGACGGCGACTTCAAGGACGCGAGCGGCAAGGACGTGTTCAGCTACGCCCACCCGATCTTCTGGGCACCGTTCTCCCTCGTCGGCGACGGCGCCGGCGTACGGTAGGGCGCGCGTTGGACTTTCGCTCGCGTCACTTTCCCGGTGCGATGAAGCGGTCGATCTTGCGCAGGCGGAAGCGCCAGGCGCCGCCGACCTTGACGAGCTCGTCGGCGTAGGCGCCGCCCGAGCCGACCTTCGGGCCGTCGGGGCCGTTCTGCACCACCGTCCAGTTGGAGCGCACGCGCGCGCGCTCGCCGGCGAGCGCGATCACGACGTTGGCGACCATGTGGATGCCGCGCGCCGGCGTCACGCCGCCCTTGGCCCGGATGTCGCGCACCAGCTGGACGATCGCCGGCCGGCCGGTCGCGCTGCCGAACGCGGTGTCCCAGGTGCCGTCCTCGGTGAACAGCGCCGCCATGTCGTCGAAGCGGCCCTCGTCGAGCGCGAAGCAGTACTCGGACAAGAGGTCGCGAATGGCATCCTTCTCCTCGAGCGCGCTCGCCAT
>DATJNS010000522.1:0-16246 GCA_035507915.1 Candidatus Sulfotelmatobacter sp. | reverse complement strand
GCGCGCAGCTCGGTCTTGAGCACCTTGCCGTAGTTGTTCTTCGGCAGGCTGTCGACGAAGTGGTAGCGGCGGGGCCGCTTGAAGCGCGCGACGTTGTCGAGGCACAAGGCCTCGAGCTCGGACTCGGGCGGCGGCGCGCCGGGCCGTGCGACCACGAACGCCTCGACCGTCTCGCCGAGATCGGGATCGGGGCGGCCGACCACGGCGACCTCGAGCACCCCGGCATGGCGCAGCAGCACTTCCTCGATCTCGCGCGGATAGATGTTGGTGCCGCCGCGGATGATCATGTCCTTCGAGCGGTCCTTGAGGGTGAGCAGCCCGTCGGCGTCGAGCGCGCCCATGTCGCCGGTGTGCAGCCAGCCGCCGCGCAAGGTCTCGGCGCTCGCTTCGTCGTTGCGCCAGTAGCCCGCCATCACGCAGTCGCTGCGCGTCACGATCTCGCCGATCTCGCCCGCCGGCAGCGGCCGGTCGTCGGGGTCGACGACGCGCACCTCGACGCCGGTGAACGCCACGCCGACCGAGGCCAGGCGATCGGCGTAGCGCGGATGCGCGCCATCCGCGTGCGCCGCCTTCGACAGGCAGGTGATCGTCATCGGGCTCTC
Organism: Candidatus Sulfotelmatobacter sp.; assembly: GCA_035507915.1. Lineage (GTDB taxonomy): Bacteria > Pseudomonadota > Alphaproteobacteria > Elsterales > Elsteraceae > JACQAI01. The sequence goes on along the minus strand of DATJNS010000522.1, from coordinate 15,644 downwards.
GCCCTGGCCGTATATTTGCGCCAGCCGCGGGCCCCACAGCGCCAGCGCGCGTTCGAGGTCGGCGACGTACATCGGGCCGCCGCCATAGACGATCGTGCGCAGCCGCCGCGCCTCGAGCGCGCCGGCCGCCGGGCTGTTGAGCAGGCGCGTGACCATGGTGGGCGCGGCGAAGAAGCTGACGTTCTCGTGCGTGTTGATCAGCGCGATCATCTCGGCCGGGTCGAAGTGGCCGCTCTCCGGGATCACGTGCGCGGCGCCGCGATTGATGTGCGGCAGCACGTAGAGGCCGGAGCCGTGCGACATCGGCGCGGCATGGATCAGCACGCCGTGCTCGTCGAGAAAATCGATGTCGGCGTAGTACGCCATGCTGGCGAACGCGAGGTTGCGGTGGGTCAGGGTCGCGCCCTTGGGCCGTCCGGTGGTGCCGCTGGTGTAGAACAGCCAGGCGGGGTCGTCGGGTCGCACGTCGGCGGCGTCGAGCGGCTCGGCCTCGTCGAGCTTGCGAAACGCCGGTGTGCCGGTGGTCAGCAGTGCGCGCAGCTCGGGCAGGCTCGCGCCGAGCGGCGCGATCTTGGCTTCGAGATCCGGCGTCGTGATGCACAGCCGCGCGCCGGAATGGCCGAGGATGTACTCGAACTCCTTGGGATGCAGGCGGGCGTTGATCGGCACCGTGCACAGCCCGGCGATCCAGCAGGCGAACATCGCCGGGATCGTGTCGGGCGAGTTCGTCATGGTCAGCGCGACGCGCTCGCCGGGCGCGAGGCCGTGGCGCGTGCGGAGCGCGCCTGCCATCGCGCCGGCGCGCCGGGCGAGCGCCGCGAAATTCGCCACCGGACGCGTGCCGACGGCGATCGCGGTGCGCTCGGGGAAGCTGCGCGCGGTGCGCAGCAGCATGTGGGCGAGGTTCACGGGCGGCCCGCGAGGAACGGTTCGATCAGCGCGAGCAGCCGGTCGGGCGCCTCCAGCGGCGGGCAGTGGCCGCAGTCGGGGATCTCGACGAACCGCGCGCGCGCGACAGCGTCGGCGAGCGCGCGGCCGAGCGGCGGCGGCGTCGCGCTGTCGAGCGCACCGGCGATCACGAGCACCGGCATGTCGATCGCGTCGAGCCCCGGGCGCAGATCCATGGCCTCGAGCGCGCGGCAACACGCCGCGAAGGCGCGCGGCTCGAGCTTGCGCAGCACGGCGGCGCGCTCGGCGGTCGCGTGCGGGTGCGCCGCCAGATAGGCGGGATGGAAGATGCGGTTGACCGCGATGTCGACGATCGCGTCCATGCCGCCGGCGGTCGCCTTCTCGGCCATGGTGCGGAACGCGGCGCGGCCCGCGTCGGGGAACGCCGCGCCGCCGTCGCACACGATCAGGCGCGCGAACCGGTCGCCGTGACGCTGGGCGAGCGCAATCGAAATGAACGCGCCGAAGCCGTTGCCCATCACCGCCGCGTCGGGAGCGAGCCCGAGCGCCGGGAAGATCGCCGCGATCCGGTCGGCGAACACCTCGATCGGCGGCTCGGCCGCCGTCGACCCGCCGAAGCCGGGCAGGTCGACCAGGGTCACGCGGTGCGCACGCGCGAGCGCCGGCACGATCGGCTGGAAGGCGTCCTTGTCGGTCAACAGCGAGTGCAGCAGCACGAGGTCCGGGCCGCTGCCCGTCTGCGTGACCTCGATGACGCCGCCGGGCACCGCGATGCGCGGCATGAGCCCTCCTGGGTTATGCGACAGCCTACCTCCCTCCCCACCCTCCCCCACAAGAGGCGAGGGAGCTAGGATGGGACGAGCGGCACCGTCGCTGATGTCGCCCACAGGAGGATCGCATATGGCCGACGACACGAAACCGCTGGCCGGCAAGGTCGCGCTGGTGACCGGATCGGTGCGCCGGATCGGCCGGGCGACCGCGCTGGCGGCGGCGCGCGACGGCGCGGCGGTGGTGATCCACGCGCGCGACTCGCGCGACGAGGCCGACGCGACCGCCGCCGAGGTCAAGGCGCTCGGCGTCGACAGCCTGGTGTGCCTGGCCGACGTCACCGACGAGGCCGCGGTGCGCGCCATGGTCGCGCGCATCCGCGAGCGCTTCGGGAGGCTCGATGTCCTCGTCAACAACGCCGGCATCCGCGCGCAGGTGCCGTTCGCCGAGATGACCCTGGCGCAGTGGCGCGCCATGCTGACCGTGATCCTCGACGGCGCCTTCATCGTCACGTCGGCCTGTCTGCCGCTGATGCGGGCCAGCGGGCAGGGCGGCGTGATCGTCAATATCGGCGGCGGCTCGGCGCATGTCGGCGCGCTGCATCGCGCCCACGTGGTGACCGCCAAGGCCGGCCTGGTCGGCTTCACGCGCGCGCTGGCGACCGAGCTCGCCGAGGACGGCATCACGGTCAACTGCGTCGCGCCGGGCCGCATCGGCGGGCAACGCAGCAAGACCGCGGGCGCGGCGCCGCCGGATCACGGCGGTGCCAAGGAGCTCGCGAAGCGCGAGGGCCGCCCGGAGGACGTCGCCGCGATGATCCGGCCGCTCTGGTTGCCGACCGGGAGCTACATCACCGGCCAGACGATCCACGTCGATGGCGGGCGCTATCTGAGCTCGTAGGCGTCAGGCGCGCAGCGCGCGCAGGTCGACCGGGCCGTCGAACAGGCGGCTCGCCAGCGTGAGCGCGGCGTCGATGCGCGCCGCCGGCCAGCCTCCGAACGCGGCGTTGGCCTTGAACTTGGCCTCGAGCGCGGCGCGCGACAGCGGCTCGTGGGCGCCGCCGCGGAAATGCGCCTGGCGCTCCTCGACCACGCTGCCGTCGCGCAAGGTCGCGCGAATGTGGCCCGTGAAGCCGTTGGGGTAGGGATTGTTCGGGTCGATCTGGTAGCGCACCTTGGCGGCGAGCGCGCGCACCCGCGGATCGCGCGCCATGTCGTCGGTGAAGGCGGCGAGCCCGCAATCGCCGGTCAGGAACCCGACCGCGACGCAGAACGGCGTCGAGAATTTTCCCGCGTAGGCGTTCGGCACCGCCTGCTTGAGGGCGAGCGGCTCCCATAGGCGATGCACCGTGCCCTCGCCGACCTCGCAGACCATGTCGACGATGTCGTCGGCCTCTATGCCGCGCTGCGCCAGCCGGATCGCGCAGTCGATGTAGGGATGCGTCATGGTTCCGCAGGCGAACGGCTTGAACGCGATGGTGGCGGCGATCCAGTCGGTGCCGAAGCCGCCGGTCAGCTTCGCGTAGTCGCCCTGGGTCGTGTGGGCGAAGCCGTTGAACAGGCCGTGCGTGCCCTCGAACACGGTGCGCGGGCCGGTGAAGCCCTGGCGCGCCAGCAGCGCGGCGCGGATGCCGGCCTGCGCCGCCCAGCCGGGATGCAGCCGCTTGGTCCACGAGCCGTCGGCGAGATATTCGATGATGCCGCTCGCCATGCTGCCGGCGATCCCCATGGCGTCGACCAGGTGGCGCGGCGGCAGCGCGAGGGCAGCGCCGACACCGGCCGCCGCGCCGATCGCGCCGAACACGCAGGTCGGGTGGAAGCCCGCCTTGTGGACCGCGCGCGGCACCACCATGCTGAGCCGGCAGGCGACCTCGGCGCCGACCGCGAGGCCGAGCAGGAGCTGCGGCCCGTCGAGCTTGAAGCGCTCGGCGACGGCGAACAGCGCCGGCGCGATCGCGACCCCGGCGTGCACCGGTCCGCCCTCGAACGTGTCGTCGAAATCCTCGCCGTGCGCCGCCGTGCCGTTGACCAGCGCCGCGCCGGCGCTGTCGGCGGTGCGCTGGTGGCCGATGATCGTGCAGCCGCCCTCGCCGTCGAGCCCGTCGAGCGCGGCCTGGATGTAGTCGGTGCGGCGCGCCGCCAGGCAGAGCCCGATGATGTCGAGTACGACGTTCTCCGCCGTTGCGCGCAGTGCAGCAGGCAGGGCGGCCGGACGCACCGCGGCGATCGCGGCGGCCAGGGTCTCGGCGACGGTCGGTTTCGAGGACGTGTCCATGCGGGCCCTCCAGGGGGCTGATTTTGTATGGTCGGTCTCGCGCACTCAATCCGTCATCCTCGGGCCGTCATCCTCGGGCCAAGCCCGAGCACGACGCGCGGGGTGCGCTCGAACGCGTCACCCGCGCGCGACGCCGAAGCCGGGCAGGCGGTTGGCGAGGCTGACGACCCCGAAGGTGACGACCAGCATGGTCAGGCCGAGCACCGCGATCTGACCGAGATCGCCGCCCTCGTTGAGGTCGTAGATCACGGTCGACAGCACTTTGGTGTCGGCGGTCACCAGCATGATGGCGGCCGACAGCTCGCGCATCGTGCCGATGAAGATGAAGCACCAGGTCGCGATCAGGCCCGAGCGCAGCAGCGGCGCGGTGACGTGGCAGAGCGCCTGCAGACGGGTCGCGCCGAGGATGCGGCTCGCCTCCTCGAGCTCGGGATGGATGCCGTGGAAAGCGGCGCGCAGCTGCTGGTAGGCGCTCGGCAGCTGCAGGGTCAAGTAGGCGAGCAACAGGATCGTCAGGGTGCCGTAGAGCACCAACGGCGGCCGCGTGTAGGCGAGGAACAGCCCGACGCCGAGGACGATGCCGGGGATCGCCACGGGCGCCGTGGCGAGGAAACCCAGCGCGCGATGGCCCCAGATCGCCTGGCGGGCGACCGCGTAGCTGATCACCAGCGCCAGGATCGTCCCCAGGGTCGCGGTAAGCCCGCACAGCAGGAACGTGTTCTCGAGCGCGAGCTGGGTCGCCGAGTAGCTGAAGGCCGCGCGCACCTGATCGAGCGTCAGCGCCTTCCAATGTAGCGGTCCGTAAGGCGTCTGCGAGAAGGCGGCCTTGGCGAGCGCGGCGTAGGGCAGGAACACCGGCGCGCACAGCACGCCGAAGCACAGGAGCTGCGCCGGCACCTGCCAGATGCCGAGGCGGATGCGGCGCGGATCGCTCGCCTTGCCGCCCACCACCGTGTAGCCGCGCCGGCCGAGGATCCACGACTGGGCGCGCAAGAGCAGGACCGTGATCACGAGCAACGGCAGCGATGCCGCGGCGGCGAGCCCGGGCTTCGGCGGGAACTGGAACAGCATGAAGATCTTGGTCGTCAGCGTGTGGAAGCCGGCGGGCATCGCGAGGATCGCCGGCGAGCCGAACAAGGTCATGGCCTGAAGGAACGCGATCAGGGCGCCGGCAAGGATCGCCGGCATCACGAGCGGAACGGTGATGCGACGCGCCGTCTGGACGGTCTTGGCGCCCAGAATCGCCGAGGCGTCCTCGAGGTCGCCGGGGATGCGCTCGAGCGCGTTGGTCACCAGCACGAACACATAGGGGAAGGTGTAGCACGCGATCACGAACGCGAGGCCGGGCAGGGTGTAGACGTTGAACAGCACGTCGTCGGGCGACAGGTCGAAGAGGTCCCGGTAGAGCTGATTGAGGATGCCGCTGTTGGGCGCGGCAAGGATTTCCCAGGCGACCGCGCCGAGGAACGGCGGCGTCACGAACGACGCGGTGACCAGCGCGCGCACCACGCCGCGCCCCCTCATGTCGGTGCGCGCGACGATCCAGCCCATCGGCGCGGCGACGGCGCAGCACATGGCCCCGACGCTGGTGGCGAGGATCATCGTCACCGTCAGGGGATCGAGCAGGTCCGGATCGGTGACCAGGCGCTTGAAATTGGCCAGCGTCGGCATGCCGTGGGCGTCGGTGACCGCGTAGACGGCTAGCCAGAAGACCGGCAGACCGATCAGGACGCAGAGGAACAGCGCGAAGCCGGCGAGCAGCGGCATCGAGATATCGATGCGCCGGGGCACGGCGGCGCTCTCCGCCCGGCGGAGCGCGAGCGTCATCCGGCGGACCGGCTCATGTGTGGAAGTACTGTGTGTATTTGCGTTTGATGGTCTCGACCTGCGATTCCACCGCCGCCGGATCGTCCTTCATCGCCTTGATGGCCGAGAGCGGCGTGCGCCCGGGCTTCTCCTTGACCTGCGGATGAAGCGAGCGCATGCCGGCGACGTCGACGACCAGCTGCTGGCCCTCGACGCTGAGCATGAAGCTGACGAACAGCCGTGCCGCATTGGGGTGGGGCGCCTCTTTCACGATCCCGCACGGCCCGGTGATGAAGGGCGTGCCCTCGGTCGCATAGATCGGCGCGATCGGATTGCCGGCCTCGACGAGCGTGTTGACCATGGCCTCCGAGCTGTCGGCCATGACGGCGCGTTCGCCCGCGGCGAGCTTCTTGGGCGGGTCGATCGCCGACTGCACCTGCATGATGTGCTGCTTCGCCAGCTTCTCGAAGAACGTCCAGCCGATGTCGCGGGCGATCTCGAAGGTCGCGGTCATGATCGTGCCGCTGTAGCCCGGATGCGCCTTGACGATCTTGCCCGACCATTTGGGATCGAGCAGATCGGCGTAGCTCTTCGGCGCGTCCTCGGCTTTCACGAGCTTGGTGTTGTAGCCCATCGGCGCGAAGGTGGAGCGCCAGGTCGCGTAGTCGCCGTCGGGATCCTTCTGGTCGGCCGGCCAGTACTTGGCGACGTCCTCGGCCACGAACGGGGCGAGCCAACCTTGACGCTTCCAGACGATGAACTGCGCGGCATCCGAGCTCTCGAGCACGTCGGCGACATGGATGCCGCTGCCGTATTCCTGGGCGAGGCGCTGGAAGTTGCGCTCGGCGCCCGAGCGCTCGACCTGGACCGTGATGCCCGGATATTTGGTCTCGAACGCCTTGGCGATCTGCTCGGCGGCGCGCAGCTCGACCGAGGTGTACCAGACCACCTTGCCCTCCTTGGTCGCCGCCTCGATCAGCGCCGGGGTGACCGGGGTCGGCGCCGGCGCCGCGGCGCGCGCGCCTGCGCCGAGAAGGGCTCCGGACAGGACGCCGAGCAGCACCAGTCCGGGCAGCATCAGGTTGCGCGCGCTCGCGTTCGCCATCTCGGTTCCCCCCTTCGCGCGGCCGGTGCGTGCCCGGCCTTGTGCTCCGATACCGTCCATGATGAGCGGAGGAGGGCATGGCGCGGCAAGCCCGTATTCGGCCGCACCCGACCCGGACCGCGCGGCCCCCCTTGCGAAATCCCCGCCGAGCGCATTCCATGGCGGGAGCTGCTCAAATCGGAGGTACGCCCGTGACAGCGCGTTTGCCCCTCTCGCGTTTCCTGGTGCTCGACCTGACCCATGCGCGGGCCGGCCCCACCTGCGTGCGCCAGCTCGCCGACTGGGGCGCCGAGGTGATCAAGATCGAGCCGCCGGAGGAGATCAGCCGCAATGCGATGGGCGACGCGCGTCACGGCTTCGATTTCCAGAACCTGCACCGCAACAAGCGCAGCCTGTCCCTCAACCTCAAGACCGAGGAGGGCAAGGCGGTGTTCTTCAAGCTCGCCGCCAAGGCCGACGTCATCGTCGAGAACTTCCGGTCCGACGTGAAGACAAGGTTGGGGGTCGATTACGACTCCGTGCGCAAGATCAACCCGCGCATCGTCTATGGCAGCATCTCGGGCTTCGGCCAGAGCGGGCCGTACGCGGTGCGCCCCGGCGTCGACCAGATCGCCCAGGGCATGGGCGGCTTGATGTCGATCACCGGTCTGCCGGGCCAGGGGCCGGTGCGGGTCGGCATCCCGATCTGCGACCTCACCGCCGGCATCCTGCTCGCCCAGGCCGTCACGCTGGCCCTGCTCGACCGCGAGAGCACGGGCGAGGGCCAGTGGGTCCACACTTCGCTGCTCGAGGCCGAGATCCAGATGCTCGACTTCCAGGGCTCGCGCTGGCTGATCAAGGGCGAGGTGCCCAAGCAGGCCGGCAACGACCATCCGACCGGCATCCCGACCGGCGTGTTCCCGACGTCCGACGGCCACATCAACATTGCGGCCTCGGGCGACCACATGTTCAAGCGGCTGTGCACCGCGATCGGCGCCGAGGATCTGCCGAACCATCCCGACTACAAGACCCCGGCTGCGCGCTCCAAGAACCGCAAGGCGCTCAACGAGGCGCTTGCCGCGATCACCAAGACCAAGCCGAACGCCCACTGGGACGAGCTGCTCTACAAGGCCGGCGTGCCGTGCGGGCCGATCAACAGCATCGACCAGACGTTCAACGACCCGCAGGTCAAGCATCTCGGCATCGCCCGCGGCGTCAACCACCCCGAGCTCGGCCCCCTCAAAGTGGTCGGCCAGGCGATCAACATGACGAAGACGCCGCAGCCCGCAACCTTGCGCCGTCATTCGCCCGATCTCGGCGAGCATACCGACGAGGTGCTCAAGGAGTTCGGCTATGACAGCGCGCAGATCGCCGATCTGCGTGCCCGCGGCATCGTTTAACCGGAGACCAACATGCTCAAGCTCGAAACCGACAAGATGATCGCCGAGAAGGATGGGGCGATCGGCTGGGTGACCTTCAACAATCCCGAGCGGCGCAACGCCATGTCGCTCGAGATGTGGTCGGCGCTGGCCACCATCCTCGACGACTACGAGGCCGACGACGCGGTCCGCGTCATCGTCATGAAGGGGGCGGGCGACAAGGCGTTCGTGTCGGGGGCCGACATCTCGCAGTTCGAGAAGGAACGTGCCGACGCCGCCGCCGCCGAGCGCTACAACCAGATCTCGGACGCCGGCCGCAAGCGCCTCGCCACCCTGGAGAAGCCGCTGATCGCGATGATCCGCGGGTTCTGCCTGGGCGGTGGGCTGGCGATTGCGATGGCCGCCGACCTGCGCTTCGCCTCGGCGGACTCGCAGTTCGGCATCCCGGCGGCGCGCCTCGGCATCGCCTACGGGGCGGACGGTTTGAGCCGGCTGCACGCGCTGGTCGGGCCGTCGGCCGCGCTCGACATCCTGTTCTCGGCGCGCCGGCTGCCCGCCGAGGAGGCGGTCGGCATCGGTCTGATCAACAAGGTCCTGCCGGCCGGCGAGCTCGAGGGCTTCGTGCGCGACTACGCCGCCAACCTGGCGATCAACGCGCCGTTGTCGATGCGCGCCTCCAAGCTGACCATCCGCGAGCTCGCCAAGTCCCATCCGGAGCGCGACCACGAGCTGCTCAGGAAGCTGATGCAGCAATGCTTCGACAGCGCCGACTATACCGAGGGTCGCAAGGCCTTCATGGAGAAGCGAAAGCCGATGTTCACCGGCCGCTGAACCGGGCGTCCATCGGGTCGCCGATCAGGGCGGTCGCCGAAATTCGCCGTTAAATCGAAGAATTTTGTGCCCACGCACCCGGGAATTGAGGCAAATTAGCCTCAAAGGGCTTGGCTGGCGCGGGGCGGCAGATGGCTCGACAGGAGAATTTTGAGCTCCAGGTGTTCCAGTCGGACCACTGGGTCACCCAAGGATTCTCCAACAACGAGCGCGATGCCCGCAAGCAGGCGCAGGGGCTGCTCGCCAATCCGAACTATGGCGGCGTCCGCGTCGTCCGCGACGTCATGCGGGCCGGCGGCAAGGAGTCCTCGGTCGTCATCTTCACCCAGATGCGCGAGGCGACCAAGGAGCTGATCCGGGCCCAGCCGATCGACGAGGCGCCGATGTGCCGGGTCGCGGCGGATCTCCACACGGTCGACGCGCGCAACACGATGCAGCGCGTGCTGCGCCAGTACATCGACAAGATGGTGCTGACGCCGACCGAGATCATGCACAACCACCGCGAGCTCAAGCGCGTGCTCGATTTCGAGGCGCTGGTGCCGGCGGCGGTCAGCCGTGTCGCCGCGCTGCAGGCCAAGGAGGCCGGCGAGGAGCCGGCCAAGCGCAATCGCGCGCTGTTCGAGATGATCAACGACCTGCACGAGCAGGCGCGGCTCGCCGCCGAGCGCCCGAACCTGCCCGAGCTGTCGCAGAGCACCGACCTGAACGGCGTGGTGGTGCGGCTCGAGAAGCTCGTCGGACCCGAGCAGATCGACTTCTTCGCGCTCGTGTGTCTGAGCAAGGACCTGTCCCAGACGCGCAGCTGGCTCGGCAAGCTCGAACGGCTGCTGGGCCTGCTCAAAGACGACGGCAATCCGCGATCGAGGTCGCTGGTCGACCGCGTGGCGTCCGACATCTTCGGCAGCACCAACGGCTTGCGCGACATGCTCGGCCGCCAGCCCGACCTGTCGACCGCACTGTGTCAGCTGATCGACATCATCGAGGGCCGCTTCACGCCGAAGGGCGAGGAGACGCCCGAGGTCACCGGACAGCTCGCCCGGTATCTGTCGAGCCGCGACCTGGTCGAGACCCGCCTGGCGCTGTTGCGCTCGGTCAAGCGCCAGCTGAAGGGCTCAGCGCCGCTGACGCACGGCGAAGGCGAGCAGCAGCGCAAGGCCTATCGCGACGTCGCGCTGCGTCTCCTGCGCAACGGCACGATCCTCGGCGGCGGTGCGATGGCGGACGCCTTGGCGCTCGGCTATCAGCGCTTCGTCGAGGAGGGCGGCGCCACCGGCCGGCGCAACGCGACCGCGCGCTGCGCCTCGACGCTCGATACGTCGGCCGATCAGATCCGCGTGATGTTGGCGTTGCTCGAAGGCGAGCTGGGCGCGGAGCACAAGGACGAGTTCGTCGGCCGGATCGACAGCCTGATCCGTCGCGCCGACTCGGTCAATGCGCTGACGACGCCCAGCCTGCCGCCGCGCGACAAGATGCAGCAGACCGCGCTGCTCCATAAGGCGCTCGTGGCGTCGTCGCTGCCCGAGCCGCAACGCGCCGAGCTGGCGGACCGCGTCGATACGCTGCTCGCGAACTTCGTCGAGCAGAGCAAGATCGTCGAGCGGCTGGACGACCCGTCCGCCAGCCTGCGCCTGCGCGCGACCCGGCTGGTGCAGTTCTGCGCGTCGGACGCGCTGACGCGCGCCAAGGCGTCGAAGATTGCGCGCGATCGCGTGGTCGCCCACCTGCGGCAGCCCAATTTCGACCAGCACTTCGTCGCCGACTTGACCGACCCCGCGGAGCATACCGCGGCGCTGAAGTCGTTCTACGGCCTGCTCAAGCAGGCGGGCTTCGAGTAGGGACGCCGGCGCGCGGGCGGTCTACGGCGCGGCCGCGAACGCCTCGGGCGACAGCACCACGGGACGTTCGGGCAGCGCGTCCGCGCCGCGCAGCATCGCGCCCTCGATCAGGCTGGCCTCGGTCTCGAGGACGCGTCGGCGCACGCCCGGCGGCACGCGCTCGAGCAGGGTGACGATGCCGTAGCGGTGCGCGACCGACGCGACGCCGCGCACCGTGTCGAACGCGTGGTCGTCGCCCACGCCGCCGCAGTCGAGGGCGATCGCCTTGATGCGCAGGCTGCGCGCACGGTCGAGGCTCGCGGTCGAGATCGGGTTGGCGAAGATCGGCGTGCGCCCGGCCCGGCTCAGCATGCCGACGACCTCGGCGAGCGCCGGGTCGCCGATCGCCGCCGTCGACTGGTAGCAGGCGAAGCGACCGAACTTGCGCACCGCCTCGGGCAGCGCCGCCCAGCGGTCGAAATAGGCGTGGCGGTCGGCGCGCCGCAGCAAGGTCGGGAACGCGACCGGCAGCGCGAACAGGAAACGCGCGCCGGCCTCGATGCGCGGCACGACGGCCTCCAGCGTCCGGGCGAGCACGGCGATGTCGAGCGCCGCGAGCGCCGAGACCTCATCGGCGCGCGCCGCCAGCGCCCGTTGATCGACGTCGACGTCGTCGGCGCGCAGGCGGGCGTCGGCGAAGTAGGTCGTGACCGCCTGGTGACGCGGTGCCCAGAAGCCGCGGAAGCGTACCTCGATGGCGTCGAACATCGTGTTGAAGCGCCCCATCGTCACGTAGCGGGCGATCGCCTGCTCCGTGGTCTCGCCCTCGAGGAGCACGAGCTCGGGCGAGCGTTTGTCGCGCGCTCGGCCGGCGTCGAATTCCTCCGGCGCGTCGTAGCGCCCGTCCCACGCCGCGATCGCCGCCTTGCGCTGCTCGACGCTGGCGTAAACCCAATCGGGCTCGCGCGCGGCCTTCTCGTGGCTTTGCACGAGGTCGACCGTCCCGCCGACGCGGTCGTGGGAGCGGTCCACGCCGACGTCTTGCTCCGACCGGTCGCAGGTCTGCTCGACGGTGATGTCGCGCTTCGCGCGCTCGGGCTCGGGCTGCCAGTCGATCGGCGCGGCGGTCTCGGCGACCTCCCCGGAGCGTAAGATTGCGGCGCCGCCGGAGCGCGCCGCGGTTGCGCCGCCGCTGGGCGGGACGTAGATCGCGCGGGCGGCGAGCTCGGTGGCCGGAGGCAGCCAGGCGCCGGGCGGTTGCGGGTCGTCCATCACGAGGGGCGGCTCGCCGTCCTCGTCGAGCGCGCGCAGCATGATGCGCGGGTCGACGTCGAAGCGCGGGCGGCCGATGTGGACCTGGCCCAGCAGGTGCTCGCGGATCGCCTCGAAGATGCGCAAGCAGCGCGCGTTGGCCTCCTCGTCGGTCAGGTTGGGGTCCGTGAAGATCAACGCGAAGCCCTTGTCGCCGTGGACCGCCCACAGATCCCACGGGTCGATCTCGCGCCGGATCACCGCTTCCGACATCAGCTCGACCTTGGGGACGAGGATCGGCCAACGGTCGCCGACGTGGGCGGCGATCGGGAACAGGTTGACGAACTTGACGGTGCCGCCCTTGATCGAACCGTCGGGCTGGATCATGGCGGCCAAGCGCTCGCGCATGTCGAGCTTGCGCTTGCGCCGCGCCTCTCCGCGCAGCGCCGCGCTGCTGGGAGCCGCCGCCGGGGCCGCCGCGGCTGCCGGCTGGGCCGCATCAGGCTCGGCGTCGGCGGCCTCCTCTTCCTCCTCGAAGAGCAGGCGCAGCTTGCGCCAGGACTCGTTGAGCAGCGACATCCCCACCCCGTGTCGGCCCGCCGCGCGAGTGTACACGCTTTAGGATGAATTTGAATTAATCCGAGCGCACGTTGGGCGCGCCCAGCGCGGAGCCGCCGCCATCTGGCGCCGTACGCCTTCGCGATAGGCGATGTAGACGCCGCACGAGACGATGATCGACGCGCCGAGCCAGGTCCAGGCGTCCGGGAAATTGCCGAAGGCGTAGTAGCCGATGGTCGTCGAGCCGACCAGCTCGCCATAGCTGAACGGCGCGATCACGGCGGCCGGTCCGCAGCGATAGGCCTTGATCACGAAATAATGGCCGAAGCCGCCGAAGAATCCGAGACAGCCGAACAGCAGCCAGTCGAGCGCGGTGCCGGGCAGCCGCCAGTCGAACGGCGCGATCGCGCTCATCACGATCGTTCCGACCAGCGCGGCGTAGACGATGCCGGTCTCGGGCTTGTCCAGCAGCGCGATCAGCCGCGTGATCACCTGGTAGATCGCATAGCAGCTGGTCGAGCCGAGCACGAGCAGGGCCGCCCAGTTGGCGAAGCCGGCGCCGGGGCGGATCACGATCAGGACGCCGATGAAGCCGACGACGACCGCCGACCAGCGGCGCGGCCCGACCCGCTCGCGCAGCACCGGCACCGACAGCGCCGTCACGATGAAGGGCGAAGCGAAGCCGATGGCCGAGGCGGTCGCCAGCGGCAGGCGTCCGATCGCGCTCACGAACAGGCTGGTCGACGCGAGCAACAGCATCGATCGCATGATCTGGATCGCCGGGCGCGCGGTCGTGAACAGCGACCAGCGCAGACGGGGAAAGAACGCCAGCACGACGAACACCAGATGCCCCGCGAAGCGCGCCCACACGATCTCGGTGATCGGGTATGCGGCGGTCAGGTACTTCGCCGACGCATTGATGAACGGGAACATCGAGACCGCGCAGGTCATGTAGACGATGCCGCGCAGGATGTCGTTCTGCGCGCTGAGGACGCGCACCGTCGTCACGATCCTGCACTCCTGCTTCCCGAGGGCACGCGACGTTGGCACGCCGAGTCGGGAGCGTCAAACACGCGGGGCGCGGCCGGATTGAAGCCGCCGGCAGCCGCTGTTATACCGGCGCGCATGCAGATCGAGACCAGCTTCTCGGTTCCGGCGCCGGTCGACCGTGCCTGGGCGATCCTGACCGACGTGCCGCGTATCGTGCCCTGTATGCCGGGCGCGCGGCTGACCGAGATCGTCGATCCGCAGACCTTCCGCGGAACGGCCGGGGTGAAGATCGGGCCGATGCAGCTGACCTTCGCCGGCGAGGCGCACATCGAGGAGCAGGACGCCGAGATCCATCGCGTGCGGGTTTTGGCGCGCGCCAACGACACCAAGGGCCGCGGCGGCGCGCAGGCGACCATGGCCTTCGTGCTGCTGCCCGACGGCGCCGCCACGCGCGTCGACATCACGACCGATCTGCAGCTCAACGGCGCGGTCGCGCAATATGGCCGCGGCGCCGGATTGATCAAGGAGGTCGCCAACCAGATCGTCGGCCAGTTCGCCGCGAACCTGAGGGCCCAGATCGACTCGGCGCCGATGGTCGCGTCGGAGCCCGCCGCCGCAACCCCGGCTCCCGAGTCGCATGATGCGCCGCCGCCACCGCTCTCCGGGCTTGGGCTGTTGTGGGCGGCGCTGCGCGCGATGATGACGCGCTGGCTGCGGCGGTCGAACCCGTGATCGACGGCGATACCGGCGTGCCCGATCTCGAGCAGGTCGCCGAGATCATCCGCGACGTCGCGGCGGCCGAGGTCGTGCCGCGCTTCCGGGCGCTGCGCGCCGGAGAGATCCGCGAGAAGGCCCCGGGCGATCTGGTGACCGCGGCGGACCTGGCGTGCGAGGCGGCGTTGAGTGGGCGTCTGCTGGGGCTCGCGTCCGGATCGGTCGTGCTCGGTGAGGAGGCCGCGTCGGTCGATCCGACACTGTTCGATCGGCTCGATGCCGCGGCGCCGGTTTGGGTCATCGATCCGATCGACGGCACGATCAACTTCGCCAACGGCCGGTCCGGCTTTGCCGTGATCGTCGCATGGGTGCGCGGCGGCCGCGTGCTCGCCGGCTGGATCCACGATCCGCTCGGCGGCACGACCGTGATGGCGGAGCGCGGCCGCGGGGCCTGGAGCGCCGGACAGCGCCTCGCAGTCGCCGCCGGCATGCCGCTCGACGCGATGGTGGGCGCGGCCTACGGCCGGATCGGCTCGCCGACGCGCGCGGCCGATCTCCTGATCGCCAGCGGCCGCGTCGGCGCGGTGGTCAACGGGATGTCGTCCGGCACCGATTATCTCTCGCTGGCGCTGGGGCGCAGCCAGTTCCAACTGTCCTCGCGGTCGCTACCGTGGGATCACGCGGCGGGCGCGCTGATCGTCGCGGAGGCGGGCGCCGTCGTCGGGTTCATCGACGGCTCGCCCTATCGGCCGCGCGTGCTGGATGGGGCCTTGCTGGCGGCGGCGGACCGGGGGGCCTGGGACACCATTCGGGAGATCATCGTGCGTGGTCAGGACCAACCCGCGCCCCGCGCCGGTTGACAGCGCGGGTAGGGCCGACTAAGAGCCCGTCGCCGTCCTGTCCCGGGCGCTCGAGCACGGGCGGGCCACTCTCGCCAAAAACGGAAGCCCCATGAGCAGCCAAGACCCGAAAGTGCCTGGCGTCCGGCCGTTGGCGGGGGAGCCGTGGGTCGAGCTGGCGGACGGGTCGGCGCTCGCGGGGTGGTCGAAGGACGACGAGATCGCGTGGAACCAGGCGAACCGGCAGACCGAGAAGTACCGGTTTTTCGTCAACACGTTCGACTTCCTGACCGACAACCGGGTGCGCGGGGACTACCACGAGTATGGCTGCCACCGCTGCCGGACGTTCCGGATGGCGCTGACCGAGGCGCGGCGGCACAACGTGGAGGCGATGAAGTTCTTCGCGTTCGACAGCTTCGAGGGGCTG
>DATJNS010000521.1:0-4084 GCA_035507915.1 Candidatus Sulfotelmatobacter sp. | reverse complement strand
CGCGCGGATGAACTGGTACATGAACTTCTCGGCCGACAGATAGATGACCCGGCGCTTGGGATCGCGCGTGCGGATCTCCCAGGCGATCGCGTGCATCAGGTGGGTCTTGCCGAGGCCGACGCCGCCGTAGAGGAACAGGGGATTGAACGGCACCGACGTCGAGTCGGCGACCCGCCGGGCCGCCGCGAAGGCGAGCTCGTTCGGCTTGCCGACGACGAAGTTCGAGAAGGTCAGCCGCCGGTCGAGCGGCGCCTGGATCTGGGCGCCGTTGAGCATGCCCTCGGGCTCGGCCGCGACGGGCGCCGCTTCGACGGCGCCACCGCCGCCGCGCCGCGTCGCCGGCTTGCTGCTCGACGCCGTCGGCCGGCCGCTCGGCGCCGGGGCGGCCATCGGCGCCGCGCCGTCGGTCCTGATCGCGGTCGCGGTCGCCGGCATCGCGACGCCGATCTCGACCGCGCGGATGCCCGGAATCTCGCCCGACCACAGGAGCCGCAGGCGCTCCGCGTAGTGCTTCATGACGTGATCGCGCATGAAGCGCGTCGGCAGCACCATCTTCACGGCGCCGTCGCGGACGCCGTCGCAGGTCAGTGGGTTGAGCCAGCTCTTGAACGCGGCCTCGCCGACCTCGGCCCGAAGACGACCCCGAATACGCGCCCATTGCGCGTCGATCGAACCCAGCCGGCCGGCTTCTTCCATGCCTCGTCCCCTCTCTTAGCGCCCGTCCTCGATGCCTCCGCAATCGCCATTCGTCGACATCGGAAGGCTCGTCGCCATGCCCGCACGACCGGTGGTTTTTTTGTTTGGTGACCGAGTGAAAAAGCTTGGTTCGAAGTCTTGTTACGCAGACACACAAGTACCCGTCACGACCCGTTCAGGTACGAGTCGGGATCGTCACCACTCACAACTTTCTCAATCCCCGTCGCCGCCTCGCGCTACCCTCGTTCCCGACGTTAATTACTGGATTTGTCGGGGTTTTCTTCATCGGCCAGCGCGATTGAAGCAAGAGGAAATGTACCTGCGAGTGGCATCCGTTGGCAACGTGATCGAATGGGGAACACGCCAAAAAGACACGAAATATCCGGAACGAAATCGTCTATTTAACCCGCGCGGGGTGACGCGCGCTTGGCAGCCGCGTGACAGTTCGGCAACAGCTGCTCGGCTGGTCCCGTGCGCGGGGCGGCAGGCCGCCGGTTTAGAGCGCCTTGATGCGGGCCGAGAGGCGGCTCAGCTTGCGCGACACCGTGTTGCGGTGGAGCATGCCGGTGCTGACGCCGCGCTGCATCTCGGGCTGGGCGGCGACGAAGGCGGCGCGCGCGGCGTCCTTGTTGCCGCTCGTGATGGCGTCCTCGACCTTCTTGACGAAGGTCCGGATGCGGCTGGACCGCGCCTTGTTGATCGCCGTCCGGCGCACGGTCTGGCGGATGCGCTTCTTTGCCGATTTATGGTGGGCCATGACGCCTGCTCTTCATCCTCGCGTGAGGAAGCGGCCTTATAAAGGCCGCTTCCGGGGTGGTCAACAAGTTCGCGCCGCCGCGCTCGCCGGCGGCCCGGCTCAGGCCGCGATCCGGCCGGCGGCGCTCGCGACCGCGCGCAGCGAGGCCGCCACGATATTGCGGTCGAGCCCGACGCCGAACAGCGTGCGACCATCGGCGGTGCGCGCCTCGACATAGGCGGCGGCCCGCGCGTCGGCGCCGGCGCCGAGCGCGTGCTCGCGGTAGTCGAGCACCTCGAGCACGGCGATGCCGCTGCGCTTGAGGGCATCGACGAAGGCGTCGATCGGGCCGCTGCCGATGCCTTCGATGACCCGCTCCTTGCCGCGCTCGCGCACCGCGGCGCTGATGCGCCGGCCGAGCGGATCCGGCACGGTGCGGTACTCGCCGAGCGCCAGCCGGTCCTCGGCGAGATAGGTCTCCTGGAACATCGCCCAGATGTCGGCCGAGCTTGCCTCCTTGCCGGTGCGGTCGGTCCGGTCCTGCACCACCTTGGAGAACTCGATCTGCAGCCCGCGCGGCAGGTCGAGCCCGTGGTCGGTCTTGAGCAGATAGGCGACGCCGCCCTTGCCCGACTGGCTGTTGACCCGGATGACCGCCTCGTAGCTGCGCCCGAGATCCTTGGGATCGATCGGCAGGTAGGGCACCTCCCACAGCTCGTCGTTGCGCTTGGCGAGCGCCTCGAAGCCCTTCTTGATGGCGTCCTGGTGCGAGCCGGAGAACGCCGTGTAGACGAGCTCGCCGGCGTAGGGATGGCGCGGATGCACCGGCAGCTGGTTGCAGTACTCGACCGTGCGCACGACGGCGTCGATGTCCTTGACCGTGATGCCGGGATCGACGCCCTGGCTGAACAGGTTGAGCGCCAGGTTCATGACGTCGACGTTGCCGGTGCGCTCGCCGTTGCCGAACAGGGTGCCCTCGACCCGGTCGGCGCCCGCCATCACGCCGAGCTCGGCGGCCGCGACGCCGGTGCCGCGATCGTTGTGCGGGTGGAGCGACAGGATGATGGCGTCACGCCGCTTGACGTGCCGGCCGAACCACTCGATCTGGTCGGCGTAGATGTTGGCGGTCGCCATCTCGACCGTGGCGGGCAGGTTGAGAATGACCTTCTTGTCGCGGGTCGGCTGCCAGACGTCGCACACCGCGTCGCACACCTCGACGGCGAAATCGAGCTCGGTGCCCGTGAAGCTCTCGGGCGAGTACTGATAGACGACCTCGGTGCCCTTCATCATGGGCGACGCCGCGAGCTCGCGGATCAGCTTGGCGCCGCTCACCGCGATGTCCTTGATGCCGTCGCGGCCGAGCGCGAAGACGACCCGGCGCTGCAGCTCCGAGGTCGAGTTGTAGAGATGCATGATGGCGCGGCGCGCGCCCGCGATCGCCTCGAAGCTGCGTTCGATCAGCTCGGGACGCGACTGGGTCAGCACCTGGATCGTGACGTCGTCGGGGATGCGCTTCTCGTCGATCAGCTGGCGCACGAAATCGAAATCGGTCTGCGAGGCGGCCGGAAAGCCGACCTCGATCTCCTTGAAGCCGAGCTGGACCAGGAGCTCGAACATGCGGCCCTTGCGGTCGGGCCCCATCGGCTCGACCAGGGCCTGGTTGCCGTCGCGCAGATCGACCGAGCACCAGATCGGCGCCTTCGTGATGGTGCGCGACGGCCAGGTTCGGTCGGGCAGGTTGATCGGCGTGAACGCTCGGTACTTGTGGATCGGCATCGAGCCGGCTGGTTGGGTCGGGGGTTGGGTCGTCATGGTCCGGGACTCCGCAGAGAGGGGCGTGATCGGTGGGGCAGCAGCGGCGGCCGCGCGCTCAGCGGCGGCCGGTGATAAGTCGCGCAGCCAGAGCGCCAACGATCACGCGACGAGAGACGCGGGAAGAACCAGGGTGCTGGACGAACATGACACGGGGCTTTCTGATGAACGGACTCGACGGCACGGGGCCGGCGCGGAATTACAGCGCCGGGGTGCTAAGTCGCAGTCCATTCAGCCGCGTGATCATGTGGATAACTTAACCGAGAGGGTCCCGACGGTCAACCGATCCGCCGGCCGTCGCGGTTCCGGCCAAAACCGCGCACCCGCCTAGACCCCGCCGAAGGCCTGGATCGCCTGGCGTCGGACGGCGCTGACCGGCTCCGCCGGCAGCGCCACCCGACGACCGGGGCCAAGGCGTCGCGCTCGGCGATCGACGACAGGTGGGGCCCGAGATCGCGCAGCAGGCCGTCCTGGATGCCGTAGACCCAGCCGTGCAGGTGCACGGCCCGACCGCGCGCCCAGGCATGCTCGACCGTCGGGGTGGCCGCCAGCCGGCGCACCTGCATCTCGACGTTGATCTCGCACATCCGGTCGATCCGGGCGGGCTCGTCGGCGATCGCGTCGAACGTCGCGCGATGCCGGCGATGCAGCATCGCGATCGGCTGCAGCCACGAGGCGAGCAGGCCGTCCGCGCCGCCGGCCAGGGCGTGACGGACGCCGCCGCAGCCATAGTGGCCGCACACGATCACGTGCTCGACCTTGAGGTGGTCGATCGCGAACGTCAGCACCGACAGGATGTTCATGTCGCCGGTGTGGATCACGTTGGCGATGTTCCGGCGC
>DATJNS010000520.1:0-36848 GCA_035507915.1 Candidatus Sulfotelmatobacter sp. | reverse complement strand
CAGCTCTCCGACCTGCGCGAGTCGGGATCGATCGAGCAGGACGCCGACGTCGTGATGTTCGTCTATCGCGACGAGTACTATCTGGCACGCAAGGAGCCGCGCGAGGGCACGCCGGAGCACGTGACCTGGCAGGAGGAGATGGACAAGGTCCACAATCTGGCGGAGGTCATCGTCGCCAAGCAGCGCCACGGCCCGATCGGCAAGGTGATGCTGCGCTTCGAGGGCGAGACGACCCGGTTCAGCAACTACGTGGCCGACGACCACCTGCCCGATGCCCGCTACTGAGGCCGCCGCTCCGACCGACGCCGCGTTCCTGACCATCGATCTCGCCGCCGTCGTCGCCAACTGGCGACTGCTGCAGCGCACCGCCGGCGGCGTCGCGACCGCCGCGGTGGTCAAGGCCGACGGCTATGGGCTGGGCGCGCTGCCGGTCGCGCGCGCGCTCGCGGCGGCCGGCTGCTGCACCTTCTTCGTCGCCCATCTGGAAGAGGCGCTGGCGTTGCGCGACGCGCTCGTCGAGCCCGAGATCGGCGTGCTCAACGGCTGTCCGGCGGGCGCCGAGCCGCTGTTCGTCGCACACCGCCTCACCCCCGTGCTCAACGAGCTCGGGCGGATCGACGCCTGGCTCGCTTTCGCAGCCGGGCGCGCCGACGCGCCGCCCGCCATCCTGCATGTCGACACCGGGATGAACCGGCTCGGCCTGCCGCCCGACGAGGTCCCTCGGGTGCGCGCGCACCCGCGGTTCGCCGCCTGCGCGTGGCGCAACGTGATGAGCCACCTCGCGTGCGCCGACGAGCCGGACCATCCGCTCAACGAGGCGCAGCGCGGCCGCTTCGAGACCGTGCGGTCGGCGCTGCCGGGCTGGCGGTCGAGCCTGGCGGCCTCCTCCGGCATCTTTCTCGGCGCGGGTTACCGCTTCGACGAGGTCCGGCCGGGGGCCGCGCTCTACGGCGTCGCGCCCCAGGCCGGGCGCCCCAATCCGCTCGCCCAGCCGGTGCGCCTGCAGGCCAAAATCCTGCAGGTTCGTCGCGTTGACAGGGGTGAGAGCGTTGGCTATGGTGCGGCGCACACGACCCGCGAAAGTACAAAAATAGCAACGGTCGCAATAGGTTACGCCGATGGTTACCTGCGCACGGCGAGCGGGCGGGGGAACATGCGGATTGCCGGCGTGGCGGTTCCCGTGATCGGCCGCGTGTCGATGGACCTGATCACGCTCGACGTCGGCGCGCTGCCCGACGCGGCGGTCGTGCCGGGGACCTTGGTCGACGTGCTCGACGCGCAGCGCACGCCTGACGACCTGGCGCGCGACGCCGGCACGATCGGCTACGAGATCCTGACCAGCCTGGGTGCGCGCTATCGCCGACACTATGTCGGCGGCCCGGCGTGATCCGGTGCGGCTGATCCTCGTGTTCTTCGGCTCGGTCGGCCGAGGCTTCATCGCCTTCGCGACCGCGACCGGCCGGCTGACCTTGTTCAGCGGCCCGGCGGTGTCGCACTGCTTCGCGCCGCCGTTCTTCCTGCGCGTGGTGCTGCGCCAGATGGTCGAGATCGGCTACTACTCGCTGCCGGTCGTCGGCCTGACGGCGCTGTTCACCGGCATGGTGCTGGCGCTGCAAAGCTACACCGGCTTTGCCCGCTTCAACGCCGAGGGCGCGATCGCCAACGTGGTCGTGCTGTCGATGACGCGCGAGCTCGGGCCCGTGCTCGCCGGGCTCATGGTCGCGGGGCGGGTCGGCGCGGCGATGGCGGCCGAGCTCGGCACCATGCGGGTGACCGAGCAGATCGACGCGCTCACCACGCTGTCGACCAACCCGTTCAAGTACCTGATCGCGCCCCGGCTCACTGCGGGCGTGCTCGTGATGCCGCCGCTCGTGCTGGTCGACGACGTGATCGGCGTGATGGGCGGCTGGCTCATCGCGGTCTTCAAGCTCGGCTTCAGCTCGGGCGTCTACCTGCACAACACCATCGAGTTCGTGCAGTTCAACGACGTGCTCTCGGGCCTGGTGAAGGCCGCAGTGTTCGGCTTCATCGTCACCCTGATGGGCTGCTATCACGGTTTCGGCTCGCGCGGCGGCGCGCGCGGCGTCGGCCAGGCGACCACCTATGCAGTGGTCAGCGCCTCGATCCTGATCCTGGTGTCCGACTACGTGCTGACCGAGCTGTTCTTCGCCAAATGAGCGACGCGGACCCGAGCGAGACGCCCCCGACCCCGAAGATCCGGTTGCGCGGCGTGCGCAAATCGTTCGGCGACAAGCGCGTGCTCGACGGCATCGATCTCGACGTGCCCGCCGGTCAATCGATGGTCGTGATCGGCGGCTCCGGCAGCGGCAAATCGGTCACCATCAAGTGCATCCTCGGCCTGCTTGCGCCCGATGCCGGCCGAATCGAAGTCGACGGCGAGGACGTCACGCGCCTCGGCGGCGCGCGGCGCGACACGCTGTTGCGCCGCTTCGGCATGCTGTTTCAGGGTTCGGCCTTGTTCGACAGCCTGTCGGTCTGGCAGAACGTAGCCTTCGGGCTGATCCAAGGCCGGGGCATGAAGCGAGACCAGGCGCGCGAGATCGCGATCGAGAAGCTGGCCGCCGTCGGGCTCACGCCGGACGTCGGCGAGCTGTCGCCGGCGGAACTGTCGGGCGGCATGCAGAAGCGCGTCGCGCTCGCGCGCGCGATCGCCGCGAATCCGGAGATCATCTTCTTCGACGAGCCGACCACCGGCCTCGACCCGATCATGGCCGACGTCATCAACGATCTGATCAAGGAGTGCGTGCGCAACCTGGGCGCGACCGCGCTGTCGATCACCCATGACATGGCGAGCGTGCGCAAGATCGCCGACCACGTCGCGATGATCTACGACGGCAAGATCATCTGGACCGGGACCGCGGCGGCGATCGACGCGTCGGGCAACCCCTACGTCGACCAATTCGTGCACGGCAAGGCGGACGGACCGATCAAGATGCAGGTCCGAGGCGTCTAGGGGCCGGCGGTGGCACGCTCCCTCACCAGCTACGTTTGCCAGAGCTGCGGGGCGAGCTTTCCCAAGTGGAGCGGGCGGTGCGACGCCTGCGGCGAATGGAACACGCTGATCGAGGAGGCGAGCGGCCCGCCGGTCGGCGGCCGCTCCGTCGGCGGCAAGGGTGCGCGCGGCGGCACGCGCACGCGCCTCGAGTTCGTCGAGCTCAAGGGCGTCAGCGAGCCGGCGCCGCGCCGCTCGACCGGAATCGCCGAGTTCGACCGGGTGACCGGCGGCGGGCTGGTGCCCGCCAGCGCGCTGCTGATCGGCGGCGACCCCGGCATCGGCAAATCGACCTTGCTGATCCAGGCGACCGCGCGCCTCGCGCTCGCGGGCGCGCAGTGTGCCTACATCTCGGGCGAGGAGGCTATCGACCAGGTGCGCATGCGCGCCGCCCGGCTCGGCATCGGCGACGCACCGGTCGAGCTCGCCACGGCGACCTCGCTGCGCGACATCGCGGCCGCGCTCGAAGCCGGCCGCGGCCCCGACGTCGCGGTGATCGATTCGATCCAGACGCTCTACAGCGACGCGCTCGATTCCGCGCCGGGCACGGTCGCCCAGGTGCGCGCCTGCGCCCAGGAACTGATCCGGCTCGCCAAGAAGCGCGGCTTCGCGCTCCTGATCGTCGGCCACGTCACCAAGGAAGGATTGATCGCAGGTCCGCGCGTGCTCGAGCACATGGTCGACACCGTGCTCTATTTCGAGGGCGAGCGCGGCCACCAGTTCCGCATCCTGCGCGCGGTCAAGAATCGCTTCGGTCCGACCGACGAGATCGGCGTGTTCGAGATGACCGACGCCGGGCTGCGCGAGGTGCCCAACCCGTCGGCGCTGTTCCTGTCGGAGCGGCGCGGCGACGTCTCGGGCGCGGCGGTGTTCGCCGGCATGGAGGGCACGCGGCCCGTGCTGGTCGAGATCCAGGCGCTGGTGGCGCCGTCGGCGCTCGGCACGCCGCGGCGCGCCGTGGTCGGCTGGGACAGCGCGCGGCTGGCCATGATCATGGCCGTGCTCGACGCGCGCTGCGGCTTCACGATCGCGGGCAACGACGTCTATCTCAACGTCGCCGGCGGCCTCAAGGTCGGCGAGCCTGCCGCCGACCTCGCGGTCGCCGCCGCGCTGGTCTCGGCGGTGACCGGCGTGCCGGTGCCGCACGACGCCGTGGTGTTTGGCGAGATCGGGCTGGCCGGCGAGGTCCGCCAGGTCGGCCAGGCCGACGCCCGCCTCAAGGAGGCCCTGCGGCTCGGCTTCCAGGAGGCGCTGGTGCCCGCCCGCCGCAAGGCCGGCGGCCGCAAGCCGACGGGCGACGGCCTGACCCTGCGCGAGATCGACCGGCTGGGCGATCTGGTCGAGCTCCTGACGCCGGCCGACCGCAACCCGGTGCCGCGCAAGCTGCCGCGGGCGGTGCCGTCATGAGCCAGGCGCTGACCGTCGGCGATGTCGCCATCATCGGCGTCCTGCTGGTCTCGGCGCTGTGGGCGTTCCTGCGCGGCTTCGTGCGCGAGGTGCTGGGCGTCGCCGCCTGGGTCGGCGCCGCCTTCGTGACGCTCTACGGGTTCGGCTACGTGCGACCTTATGCCCGCCAGCTGATCAGCATCGATTTCGTCGCCGACGCGGTCGCCGGCGTGGTGCTGTTCGTCATCAGCCTGATCTTGTTCTCGGTGATCAGCCACGCCATATCGAGCCAGGTGCGGGGCAGTGCGTTGAGCGCGATCGACCGGTCGCTCGGTTTCGCGTTCGGCCTGTTTCGCGGCGCCGTGATCGTGTGCATCGGCTACATGCTGCTGACGTGGGCGGTGCCGGCCCAGGACCGGCCCATCTGGATCACCTCGGCGCGGTCGCTGCCGGCGATCGAGCAGGGTGTCGCCCTCCTGGAGCGGCTGGTGCCCCGGAGCGCGCGCGACCGTGGCGCAACCGAGGCCGACCGGGTAAGACAGGAGGCCGAACGCGCCGCCGGGCTCGCCCGCGCCCTGAGCCCGCCGGCGCATACCGAGCCGTCCCAGAAGCCTGAAGGCCCGACCAAGCAGGATGAGCAACAGCTGCAGAATCTGATTCAGCAGTCCGAGGAAAAGAAATAGGGATCGGCGGAGAGCCCCAATGCTGACGACCCACCCCTTCGACGACGACAAGCTCCGCGAGGAGTGCGGTCTGTTCGGCATCTACGGGCACCCGGAGGCCGCCGCCCATACCGCGCTCGGCCTGCATGCCCTACAGCACCGCGGCCAGGAGGCGACCGGCATCGTCGCCTACGACGGCGAGCACTTCCACGCCCATCGCGGCCTGGGTCACGTCGGCGACAACTTCTCCGCCGGCACCGTGATCGCGCGCCTGAAGGGCTACGCGGCGGTCGGCCACGTGCGCTACGCCACCACGGGCGACACGCTGCTGCGCAACGTCCAGCCGCTGTTCGCCGACTTCGCGTTCGGCGGTTTCGCGCTGGCGCACAACGGCAACCTGACCAACAACCACGTGATTCGCGAGCAGCTGCAGGAACGCGGCTCGCTGTTCCAGTCGACCACCGACACCGAGATCGTCGTCCACCTGATCGCGACCAGCTCGCGCCATTCGGTGCTCGATCGCATGGTCGACGCGCTGCGCCAGATCGAGGGCGCCTATTCGTTCGTGGCGCTGACCAACGACGGGCTGATCGGCGTACGCGATCCGCTCGGCGTCCGGCCGCTGGTCCTGGGCCGGATCGGCGAGGCCTGGATACTCGCCTCGGAGACCTGCGCGCTCGACATCATCGGCGCCGATTTCGTGCGCGACATCGCGCCCGGCGAGCTCGTCGTCATCAACGCGAGCGGCGTGGCGAGCCATCGGCCGTTCCCGGCCGCGAAGAAGCGCTTCTGCATCTTCGAGTACATCTACTTCGCGCGACCCGACAGCATCGTCGAGGGCACCAGCGTCTACGAGGCGCGCAAGCGCATCGGCGCCGAGCTCGCGCGCGAGAGCCACATCGACGCCGACGCCGTGATCCCGGTGCCGGATTCGGGCGTGCCGGCGGCGATCGGCTACGCCAACGAGGCCCACATTCCGTTCGAGCTCGGCATCATCCGCAACCACTATGTCGGGCGCACCTTCATCGAGCCGGCGGACCACATCCGCCATCTCGGCGTCAAGCTCAAGCACAACGCCAACCGCGCCCACATCGAGGGCAAGCGCGTGATCCTGGTCGACGACTCGATCGTGCGCGGCACCACCTCGACCAAGATCGTCGAGATGGTGCGCGCGGCCGGCGCGACCGAGGTGCACATGCGCATCGCGAGCCCGCCGACCACGCATTCCTGCTACTACGGCGTCGACACCCCCGAGCGCGACAAGCTGCTCGCCTCGCGCTTCGACGTGCCGGCGATGGCCAAATACATCGGCGTCGACACCCTGGCGTTCCTGTCGATCGACGGGCTCTATCGCGCCATGGGCGAGGCGCGCCGCGAAGAGGCACCGCAGTTCTGCGACGCCTGCTTCACCGGTGACTATCCGATCCGCTTGACCGACCAGCTCGGCGGCCAGAACTACCGTCAGCTTTCGCTGCTCGCCGAGCTCGCCTGATGGCCGAGCCGTCCGCGCCGGCGTCGGGGCGGCTCGCCGGCAGGATCGCGCTCGTCACCGGCGCCTCGCGCGGACTGGGGGCCGCGGTCGGCCGGCTGTTCGCGCGCGAAGGCGCGCACGTCATCCTGGTCGCCCGCACGGTCGGCGGGCTCGAGGAGGTCGACGACGCGATCCGCGCCGAGGGACGCGCGGCGACCCTGGTGCCGATCGACCTGATGGACCGCGCCAAGATCGAGCAGGCGGCACAGGCGATCGCCGAACGCTTCGGCCGGCTCGACGTCCTGGTCGGCAATGCCGGGCTGCTCGGCGGCCTCTACCCGGTCGGACAGATGCCCGATCCGCTGTGGGATTCGGTGTTCGCCACCAACGTCGGCGCCAACGCGCGGCTGATCGGCGCCTTCGACCCGCTCCTGCGCGCGAGCGGCACGGGACGCGCCATCTTCGTGACGTCGCGCGCCGCCGAGACGGCGCGCGCCTACTGGGGCGCCTACGCGGCGAGCAAGGCGGCGCTCGAGACGCTGGTGCGCATCTACGCCGCCGAGGTCCAGCGCTTCGCCGTCAAGGTCAACCTGATCGACCCCGGGCCGGTCCGTTCGCAGATGCGCGCCCAGGCGTTCCCCGGCGAGGATCCCAACAGCCTGCCGACGCCCGACGACGTCGCGCCGTGGTTCCTCGGCCTCGCCGAGGCGGGCTGCACGCGCCACGGCGAGATCATCCGCGTCGCCGCCGCGCGCTAGACGAGCGCCTGACCGCAGCGCCGCTTCTGTGGTCGAAAGCGCGCGAGCTTGCCGCTATCATCGCGTCGCTGCGGGCGACACGGGGCGGAGCACGAGATGGCGGGCAACGAAAAGCGCACGACGTTTCCGGGTCGGATCGTCATCCTCGGCTTCGGCAGCATCGGCCAGGGCGTCCTGCCGCTGATCTTTCGCCATATCGACATCGAACCGTCACGCGTCGCCATCGTGACCGCCGAGGAGCGCGGCCACCCCGAAGCGACCGCGCTCGGCGTGCGCTTCATCCTGGAGCGGCTCACTCCGGCAAACTACGCGACCGTGCTGGGCCCGCTGCTCGGCGCGGGCGATTTCCTGCTCAACGTGTCGGTCGAGGTCTCGAGCATCGCGCTGGTCGAGCTGTGCCAGTCCAGGGGCGCCTTCTATCTTGACACCTGCATCGAGCCGTGGCCCGGCGGCTACACGGACACGACACTCTCGCCGTCGCTGCGCTCGAACTACGCCCTGCGCGAAAAAGCGCTCGCCATGCGCGCCAAACATCCGGGTGGCCCGACCGCCGTCATCACGCACGGCGCCAATCCCGGCTTGGTCTCGCATTTCGTCAAGCAGGCCCTGCTCAACATCGCGGCCGACACCGGCCTCGCGGTCGCCAAGCCGACCAGCCGCGCGCAATGGGCTGCGCTCGCCGAGCGGCTCGGCATTCGCGTGATCCACATCGCCGAGCGCGACACGCAGGTCTCTTCGATCCCCAAGGCGCCGGGCGAGTTCGTCAACACGTGGTCGATCGAGGGCTTCGTCAGCGAAGGCTCGCAGCCGGCCGAGCTCGGCTGGGGCAGCCACGAGCGCCACTTCCCGGCGGACGGCGGACGGCACGAGTTCGGCTGCGGCAGCGCCATCTATCTCAACCGGCCGGGCGCCTCGACGCGCGTGCGCAGCTGGACGCCGCTCGAGGGTCCCTATCTCGGCTGGCTGATCACCCACGGCGAGGCGATCTCGATCTCCGATTATCTCAGCGTGCGCGACGGCGAAACGGTGCGCTATCGGCCGACCGTGCATTACGCCTATCACCCGTGCGACGGCGCGGTGCTCTCGCTGCACGAGTTCGCCGGCAAGAACTGGCGCCTGCAGAAGACCATCCGTCTGATCACGGACGAGATCACCACGGGGATCGACGAACTGGGCGTGCTCCTGATGGGTCACGCCAAGACCTGCTACTGGTACGGCTCGCGGCTCGACGTCGCCGACGCGCGCCGCCTCGCGCCCTACAACAACGCGACCAGCCTGCAGGTGACCGCAACCGCGCTCGCCGGCATGATCTGGGCGATCGAGAATCCGCGCGCCTCGCTGGTCGAGCCGGAGGAGATGGATTTCGAGCGCGTACTCGAGATCGCCCGGCCCTATCTCGGCGAGATCGTCGGCGTCTACGGCGACTGGACGCCGCTCGCCGACCGCGCGCGCCTGTTCCCCGAGGATCTCGACCGCGACGACCCCTGGCAGTTCAAGAACTTCCGCGTCGTGTGAGGCTCAACCCGCTGCGGCGTAGGGATTCTTGCCCTTGCGCATGACGGTGCGGATCGGCACGCCGTCGAGCCCGAAACTGTCGCGCAGCGAGTTGACGAGATAGCGCACGTAGCTGTCGGGCAGATCCTGCGGCTTCGACACGAACAGCGCGAAGGTCGGCGGCCGCGTCTTGATCTGCGTCGCGTAGCGGATGCGGATCGGCCGGCCGGCGACCAGCGGCGGCGGATGCTGCGCCACCGCGACCTCGAGCCAGCGGTTCATGTCGGCGGTGCCGACGCGCCGATTCCAGATCTCGGCGAGCGCCAGCACGGCGCGCATCAGCGCGTCGAGATTGCGGCCCTCGCGCGCCGACACGGTGACGAGCGGGATGCCGCGCACCTGGGGCAGCGAGATCGCCAGCCGGTCGCGGATCGCGCGCAGGCTCGCATCGGGCTGGGCGACCGCGTCCCACTTGTTGACGGCGATCACCATGCCGCGGCCCTCCTCGACCACGTCGGCGGCGATCGTCAGATCCTGCTTCTCGAGCCCGCTCGTGCCGTCGATCACCAGCACGACGATCTCGGCGTAGCGAATGGCACGCTGCGTGTCGGCGACCGACAGCTTCTCGACCTTGTCCTGGACGCGCGGCCGACGGCGCAGCCCCGCGGTGTCGATCAGCCGGATCGCGCGGCCGGCGAAGGCGAAGGGCACGGCGATGGCGTCGCGCGTGATGCCGGCCTCCGGACCCGCGAGCAGCCGCTCCTCGCCGACCAGTCGGTTGATCAGGGTCGACTTGCCGACGTTCGGCCGGCCGACCACGGCGAGCTGCAGCGGACGCGCGGCCTCCTCGGCGGTGCCGTCCCCGGCGTCCGCCGCGGCGCGCACGCGCGCCGCCAGCGCGTCATGGAGATCGGCGAGGCCTTCGCCGTGCTCGGCCGAGATCGCGACCGGCTCGCCGAGCCCGAGCTCGAAGGCCTCGAGCAGGCCCGGGTTGGCCGCCCGACCTTCGCACTTGTTGGCCACCAGGATCACGGGCGTGCGGCCGCGGCGCAGGCGCTGCGCGAAGTGACGGTCGGCCGCCATCACGCCGGCGCGCGCGTCGATCAGCAGCAGGGCGACGTCGGCGTCGGCGATCGCGCGCTCGGATTGCCGCGTCATGCGCGCGGCCAGGCTGTCGTCGGCACCCGTCTCGAGTCCCGCGGTGTCGAACACACGGAAGCTCAGATCGCCGAGCCGCGCCTCGCCTTCGCGCCGGTCGCGCGTGACGCCGGGCGCATCGTCGACCAACGCCAGTCGCTTGCCGACCAGTCGGTTGAACAAGGTCGACTTGCCGACATTGGGTCGCCCGACGATCGCGACCGTGAAGCTCATCGATAGGCGATGAGGTCGCCGTCGTCGGTGAGGACCAGGAGCGTGTCGTCGGCGATCACCGGGGCGATCAGGATCTTGGCGTCGAGCTCGATCCGGCCGAGCGCCTTGCCGGTGTAGGGCGAGATCGCGACGATGTCGCCCGCGGAGCCAACCACGATCAGGCGGTCACCGCCGAGCACCGGACCCGACCAGATGATCGGTTCCTTCTTGTCCTCGGGATCGGCATAGTGCGGCAGGGTCTGGACCCAGCGGATGCGGCCGTCCTGCCGGGTCATGCACAGAAGATCGCCGGTGGTCGTCAGCACGTAGATGTAGTCGCCGGCCACCCACGGCATGTGCGAGCTCGCGACCTCGCGGTCCCAGACGCGGCCGCCCGAGCGCAGCTCGATCGCCGCGATGCGACCGCTGTGGCTGACCGCGAGCACCACGCCGCGGTCGACGACCGGGCGCGCGACCTCGGCGAGCGCCGACACCGCGTCGGCGCGCCGCACGGCGGCCAGGTTCTCGGTCCACGCGACCCGCCCGGAATCGGCGCGCAGCGCGAACAGCTCGCCCGAGCTGTAGGCCGCGATCACGGTGTTGGCGTCGACCGCCGCGCTCGCGCCGCCCATCAGGCCGGCCGTCTCGCTGATGCCCGAGTGCTCCCACAGGCGTTTGCCATCCTCGGCCGACAACGCGATCAGCTGGTTGTCGACGGTGGTCACGAACGCGCGCTCGCCGGCGATCGTCGGCGCGGCGCGCACCGGTGCGGTCAACTTGGTGCGCCACGCGATCTTCCCCGTCTTGGCGTCGAGCGCCAGCACCTCGGCATAACCGCTCGAGACGTAGACGCGCCCGCCGTAGACCGAAACGGCGCCGGCGACCACGGCATCGCTTTCGTTCTCGGGCGTGACGTCGCTCGACCACAGCTGCTTGCCGTCCTTGAGGCTGAACGCACTGACGTTGCTCTCGGTATCGATGGTGAACACCCGGCCGTCGGCGACCACCGGACCGGAGTAGAGCAGCGAGCTGCTGTTCGACCCTTCGCCGATGCTGACGCGCCAGGCCTCGTGCAGAGTCTCCGGCAGCGCCAGGTGGAACATCACGTGATCGGGGAAGCCGCCGGCCTGCGGCCACTCGGTGTTGCGCTGCGGCCGCGGCAGCTTGACGGGCTCGTCGGCGAGCTTCGGATCGACCTCGAAGTCGTGGGTCGACTGCAGTACCTCGATGCGCTTGCCGGGCAGCGGGTCCTTGTGCTTCGAGGTGCCCAGCCAATCGAACCAGCTGCATCCGGCGAGCGAACCCGCGAGCGCGAGCGCACAAGCCCACGCGATCCGACGCGACACCACCACCCTCACGCTTTCGTCCCCTCGCCTAGTCGCCCAACGTCTTCAGGAGCTCGGCGGCGCGACCGCGGATGCCGGGAGGCGCCGCCGCATCGTCGGCGAGGCGCGTCAGATCGGTGCGCGCCTCGGCCGCATTGCCGGTGCGGAGCGCCGCGACGCCGATCAGCTCGCGGGCGCTGAAGCGCCAGGGATTGTCGTCGCCCAGGACCGGCTGCAGGCGCTGGGTGAGGCTGGCCGGGTCATCGTGGTCGACGCGCCGCGCCGCGCCCAGGACCAGCGCCAGGTCGCGGAACCGTCGATCGACGCCGTCGTCCGCGGCGACCGCGTCGTAGAGTTTCAAGGCCGCGTCGACGTCGCCCTTCTTGGCGAGCACGTCGGCATCGTAGAGCCGTGCCAGGGTCGCATACCCGCCCCCGGCGTCGCGCGCCAGCGCGGCCAATGCCTGGTCCGCGCCGGCCAGGTCGCCGCGGTCGATCTGGTCCATGGCCGCGGCGAAGCGGGCGCCCTCGGCAGCGCGCGCGGCATGCTGGCGCTGCTGCCAGTATTCGTAGCCGGCGACCCCGAGCACGACCAGAACCGCGGCGGCGTAGACGTAGTTCTGGTAGCGCTGCCACAGCCGCTTGTAGCGGTCGGCTCGCAGGTCGTCGTCGATTTCGCGGATGATGTCGTCGACCACGCGGCGGGTCCGCCCAGAATGCCCCGAGAACGCCCCGGAAACGGGTGGCGCAAGGTACCCCCGGCCCCCGGCGAACGCAAACGCCGCTTTGGCGTGGCCTGACGCCGCGGCAACGGGCTCAGGCCGGCCGCCACTTGATCGAGCAGCCGCGGGCCGGCGCCTGTTCGCGCGGCCCCTCGCCGGTCGCGGCGATGCGCTGCATCGCCTCGACCAGATCGTGCCGGCGCGGCGGCGCGCCCCCAGGTTCGCCGTCGTCGAACCGGCCGTGGTACTGCAGGCGCATGTCGCGGTCGTAGCCGAAGAACTCCGGCGTCACGGTCGCGCCGTACGCGCGTGCGATCGCCTGGCCGTCGTCCCAGAGGTAGGGAAAGCCGAACCGGTGCTCGGCGGCAAAGCGCGTCATGTTGTCCAGGCTGTCCTCCGGATAGGCGGCCGTGTCGTTCGGCATGACGGCGACCGCGCCGATACCCTGATGGCGCAGCCGATCGAGCGCGGCGACCACGCGCGGCATCGCCGCCTTCACCTCCGGGCAGTGGTTGGCCAGGAACATGACCACGGTCCCCTGCGGGCCGCGGACGTCGCCGAGGCGCCAAACCCTGCCGTCGACGCCCGGCAGAGCGAAATCCGCGGCCGGCCGGCCGAACTCGCAACCCGGGCGTGCCAGCACCATCCCGTGCGCCCCCTAATCGATCTCAAACGCCTGATATCGTAACAGATTTTCCGTGCCGCATGGCCCCCTCTCGGTGCCCGCCGCGGCCCCCGAGTGGCGCCGCGACGGCAGGCTGGACGCCCGCGCCGAATTGGGAAACACTGATGACCAACGAACCGCTCTGGCGGCGGTCTCGCGGGGGGACCTGAGCGCGCGTGATGGCTAACCTCATCCGGCTGAGCGACCATCGGCGCCGGCATCGTCGGATCTTCTTCACCCGCAGAGAGCTGAACCTGCTGCTCGGCGTCTACAGCCGCAAGGTCTCCTCGGGCGAGTGGCGCGACTACGCGATCGACCAGCAACCCGGCATGGCGGTGTTCTCGATCTTCCGGTCGAGCCTCGAGCGGCCTCTGTTCGCGATCGCGAAATGCGCGGGCGTGCCGCAGCGCAGCGCTTCGACGAGTCCTGCGAACAGCCCCTACGTGGTGTTCAGCGGCCGCCAGAAGCTGAAACAGGGCAAGACGCTGGAAGAGGTGGTCGACATTCTCGACCGCCGCTTGGAGCTGGTGTCGGGCTAGTGTCCGACACGATTCCTCACGCCAAGCTGACCCACGACGGCGCGCTGCGCCTGCTCGCGGCCGCGATCGCCAAGGCCCAGGTGATGGGCGTGCCCCAATGCATCGCGGTGGTCGACGACGGCGGCCACATGATGGCCTTCGTGCGCATGGACGGCGCCAAGTTCCTGAGCGCCGCCTCCGCGCTCGCCAAGGCGCGGACGGCCGCCTCGAACCGCCAAGCGACCGGCGGCGCGCACGCCGAGATCGAGGTCAAGCTCGCGATCGCGACCGATGGCGGCTTCACGAATCTCAAAGGCGGCTTGCCCGTGATCGTCGACGGCCACTGCATCGGCGCGATCGGCGTCGGCTCGGGCACCGGCGACCAGGACGCCGAGGTCGGTCGCGCGGCACTCGCCGCGTTCGGCGCGCAAGCGGTCTGAGGAGCCACCATGGCGGCCACCCTCCTGGTCAGCCGGCGCCTGCCCCCGATGGTCGAACAGCGCGCCGCCGGCAGCTACGACGCGCGGCTCAACACGGACGACGTGCCCCACTCGGCCGAGCGCCTGCTCGCGCTGGCCGAAGGCGCCGACGCGCTGCTCGTGTGCCCGGGGAACACGATCGACGCCGCGCTGATCGGCAAGCTGCCGTCGCGCGTCAAGATCGTCGCGACCTACTCGGTCGGCTACGACCACATCGACGTCAAGGCGGCGGCCGAGCGCGGCATCGTCGTCACCAACACGCCGGACGTGCTGACCGACGCGACCGCCGACGCCGCGATCCTCCTGATGCTGGCGGCGGCGCGGCGCGCCGGCGAAGGCGAGCGTCTGGTGCGCGCCGGTCAGTGGGACGGCTGGAGGCCGACCCAGCTGCTCGGCACCCACATCACCGGCAAGCGGCTCGGCATCCTGGGCATGGGCCGGATCGGTCAGGCGGTCGCGCGGCGCGCGCGCGGTTTCGGCATGACGATCCATTACAGCGACATCCGGCGCCTGTCGCCCGAGCAGGAGCAGGGCGCCATCTTCCACACCGATCCGGACGCGCTGCTCGGCCAGGTCGACGTCCTGTCGCTGCACATGCCGGGCGGCGCCGAGACTGCGCGGTTCCTCAATGCGGCGCGGCTCGCGAAGCTGCCGAAGGGCGCGGTCGTGGTCAACGCCGCGCGCGGCACCTTGGTCGACGACGAGGCGCTGATCGCCGCGCTGCGGTCGGGACACATCGCCGCCGCGGGGCTCGACGTCTACGCCAACGAGCCCAAGCTGCATCCCGGCTATCGCGCGCTCGACAACGCCTTCCTGCTGCCTCATCTCGGCAGCGCGACGGTCGAGACGCGCAACGCGATGGGCTTCCGCGCGCTCGACAATCTCGACGCCTTCTTCGCCGGCAAGACGCCACCCGACAAGGTGGCGTGACCATCCACGAATGTGCGAAGGCCGACCCGGTATCCAGCCGGGTCGGCCCCCGCGACGCAATACGGACGGTGGTCGAGCGTCAGTTCATCGCCGTCCACTCGGGCTTGCCGGTCGGGTCCTTCAGTCCCTTGACCCAGGCGTCCTCGATCTGCTTCACGACGTTGTCGGGCAGCGGGACGTAGTCGAGCGCCTTCGCCTGGTCCTGGCCCTTGGTCAGCGACCAGTGCATGAACT
Organism: Candidatus Sulfotelmatobacter sp.; assembly: GCA_035507915.1. GTDB lineage: Bacteria > Pseudomonadota > Alphaproteobacteria > Elsterales > Elsteraceae > JACQAI01. Next base: position 21,843 of record DATJNS010000520.1, on the reverse strand, counting down.
TGAGCACCGCCTGGTTCTTCGCGGCATCGGCGTCCTTGCGCATCAGCATGTAGGTCGCCGCCGTGATCGGCCAGCTGGCGTCGCCGGGCTGGTCGGTCAGGATCAGGTAGAAGTCCTGCACCTTGCTGAAGTCGGCGTTGCCCGCGGCGGCCTGGAAGGCACCCATGGTCGGGTCGATCGTCTTGCCCGCCTTGTTGAGCATCTTCGTGTAGACCATGTGGTTTTCCATCACGTAGGCGTACTCGACGTAGCCGATCGCGCCTTGCACCTTCTGGACGTAGGCGGCGACGCCGGCATTGCCTTTGCCGCCGACTCCGCCGGGCCACGAGACCGAGACGTCGGCGCCCACCTTCTGCTTCCACTCGGGGCTGACCTTGCCGAGATAGTCGGTGAAGTTGAAGGTCGTGCCCGAGCCGTCCGACCGGTGGACCGTCGTGATGCTGACATGGGGCAGCTTGACGCTGGGGTTCAGCTTCTTGATCGCGGGGTCATCCCACGAGGTGATCTTGCCGAGATAGACGTCGGCGAGCGTCGGACCGTCGAACACGAGCTCGCCGGCCTTGATACCCTCCAGGTTGACGACCGGCGTGATCGAGATGATGACTGCCGGGTATTGGATCAGGCCGTCGGCACCGAGCTCCTGCGGCGTCAGCGGCTTGTCGCTGTTGGCGAAATCGACGGTCTTGGCCTTGATCTGGGCGATGCCGCCGCCCGACCCGATGGCCTGGTAGTTGACCGTGGTGCCGGTGTCCTTGGCGTAGCTCGCCGCCCACTTGGACAGGACCGGGTAGATCGCGGTACCGCCGGCGCCGGACAAGCTGTCGGCATGTGCGGTTGCCACCATCAGGGGGAAGGCGACAACGGCCGTCAGGGTGAGGATCGGTCGAAACATCGTCGTTCTCCGGATCGCTTCGTGGATTGGTTTTATGGATTGGTTCTTGGATCTGGGGTCTGGGTCCGGCGACAGGCGCATCGACAAGCCGATCACGGACGCAGGACTCATCTACCGTCGAGGTGACAGGGCAATGACGGAAATATGACTGTTTCGTGTCAGCCCCGACGAAAAGCCACGGATTGACCGACATTTCCCGCAACAGTGCGGACCTTGCGCGGCGCGGCGCGCCAAATTGCCACAATCGACACCAGGCTCGAGACGATCGCGATCGCGAAACCCGCGGCATAGCTGCCGGTCGCGTCGTACAAGACGCCGGTCACCCATGGGCCGGTCGCGCCGCCCGCGACCGAGGCCAACATCAGGGTACCGAAGATCATGCCGTACTGGCGGCCCTCGAAGATCTCGGCCGGGATCGCGCCGAACACCGAGGTCACGCCGTAGCCGAAACCCTGCGCGATCACCATGGCGATCAGGAGCGGCATGACGGGCGCGCCGCGCAGCAGCAGGAGCGCCACGAAGCACAGCACGAAGCCGAGCGAGCCCGCGGTCCACACGCCCTCGCGCCCGACCCGGTCGGACAGATGGCCGAGCGCGATTTGTCCCGGGATCGCGATCAGGCTGACGAGGCCGAGCGCCCACGCCGCCGTCATCGGCGCGAAGCCGATCTCGAGCAGATATTTGGTCTGGTGCACCTGCACGGCGTACCAGGAATGCAGCATGCAGAAGTAGCCGAGCGCGATCCACCAGAAGCGCGCGGTGCGCACGGCGCGCGCCAGGGTCCAGTCGGTCGCCGCCCACGCGGCGTCGACGATGTAGGCGGCGCGCCGCGCGACCGCCGCGCCGTCGCCGCCGTGATCGCCGTCCGGCTCGAGGCCGAGCTCGCTCGGGCGGCCGCGCACCAGCAGATTGAGCGGCGCCACCACGCACAGCATCAGGCCGCCGAGCGCCCAGCAGGCGGCGCGCCAGCCGTGATCGGCGATCAGGCTCTGGGCCCATGGCAGCAACACCACCGAGCCCGCGCCGACGCCGGAGAACGCCAGGCTCATCGCCAGCCCGCGCCGGCGCACGAACCAGTTTGGCAGATAAAGGGACTGACCCGAGTAGCCGAGGCACGTCGTGCCGCCGCCGACCAGCACGCCCAGGGTGGCGTAGAGCTGCCAGGGCCGATCGGCGACGGTCGCGAGCAGCAGGCCGGCCGCCGTCATGACGGTGCCCATCTCGAGCACGACGCGCGGCCCGCGCCGGTCCATCAGCCAGCCGAGCATCGGGCTCAGCAGCGCCGCGACCACGAAGCCGAACGAGAAGGCGCCGGCGGTGGCGCCGCGATCCCAGCCGAACTCGTCGAGGATCGGCGGGAAGAAGAGCGAGAACGCCGTGCGCGCGTTGACGCCGACGGCCATCGTCACGAACGCGATCAGGACGATCAGCCAGCCGTAGAAGAACGGCAGGCGCGGGCGCCGCGGCGCGTCGTCGGATCGCGTCATGGCGGCCTGCTCAGGCGATGTCGCCGACGACGCGCACGCGCGTGCGCAGGCTGTTGCCCGGCAGGTAGGCGATCGGCAGGTCCTCGACCTCGACGACCTTGAGGCTCGCCGGCGCCGCGCCCGCCTTGACCGCGCGCGCCTCGGCGATCTGGCGCGCCGCCGCGATCGCCTGCTCGCGCGTCATGTCCTGGAAGATCTGATCGACCTCGCCGCTGACCTGGGCGATCGCCGCGCCCACGGCATTGGCGACCGCCTGGTGCTCGACATGGACGACCTCGGACACACCGGGCAACGCGGACGGCACCAGGAAGCAGCCGCCGCCGACCGCGATCAACGGCACCGGTGCGGCGTCGGTCTTCATGCGGTCGATGCCCTCCTCGAGCATGGTGCCGATGCGCCGCATCACGTCCTTGACCAGCCCGGCCGGCAGATGGCGCACGCGCGCCGGATCGCCGAGCGCAACCAGCCCGGCCGCCACCGCGACGTCGGTCGTCGTGAGCTCGGCGCCGCCGAACACCAGCGCGCGTTCGGTGATCTGATAGCCGACGCTCTGCGGGCCGATCGCGAGCGGCGCCCCGGCCACCAGGCTGCCACCGCCGAGCCCGAACGACAGCAGGTCGGGCATGCGGAACAGGGTGCGCACGCCGCCGATCTCGACGACCGCGTTGGCCTCGCGCGGAAAGCCGTGGCGCAGCTGGCCGATGTCGCTGGTGGTGCCGCCGACGTCGACCACCATGGCGTCCTGAATGCCGGACAGGAACGCGGCGCCGCGCATCGAGTTGGTCGGCCCCGAGGCGAAGCTGTAGACCGGAAAGGCCTCGGCGAACTCGGCGAGCATCACGGTGCCGTCGTTCTGGGTCAGGTAGAGCGGCGCGGCGAGCGCGCTGTCGGCCAGCGCGGCGCGGAAGGCGCGCGTCGTGCGCTGCGCCAGATCGGCCAGGCAGGCGTTCAACAAGGTGACGTTCTCGCGCTCGAGCAGGCCGATGCGTCCGAGATCGTGCGAGCAGGTGATGCGGACGTCGGGGCATTCCTCGCGCAGGATCTCGGCAGCGCGCGTCTCGCAGACCGGGTTGAGCGGCGAGAACACGGCGGCGATGCCGGCCGACCGCAGGCCGAGCGCGCGGATGCGCCGCGCGGCGTCGCGCATGGCGCGCTCGTCGAACGGCACGATCGGCCGGCCGTCGAACTCGTGCCCGCCCTCGATCATGAAGACCTCGCCGCGCACCTGGTCGGCGAGATCCGCCGGCCAGTCGATGAACGGCGGCAAGGACGCGCTCGCCGGCAAGCCGATGCGGATCGCCGCCACCTTCATGAGGTCGCGACGCTGCACGACTGCGTTGGTGAAGTGGGTCGTGCCGATCATCACGGCCTCGAGACCGTCCGCCGCGCTCGGCGCGCCCGCGATCAGATCCGCGAGGGCGCGTCTGACGCCGGTGGTGACGTCGGCGGTGGTCGGCGTCTTGACCGCGTGGGCGACGCGGTCGTCGACCAGCAGCACGGCGTCCGTGTTGGTGCCGCCGACGTCGATGCCGATGCGCTTCATGTGACGTGACCGCCGGCGCGCGCGCCGTCCTGGCCGAACACCGAGCGGAACTCGAGATCGTAACCGAAGGCGCGCGGCCCGACATGCTCGAGCCCCTTCGGCGTGAGCAGGATGGCCGGCGCCGGCAGCGCGATCACGGTGACGCGCTGGCCGTAGCGCAGGGTCTCGGTGCCGATGGCGTCGCCCGTCACGGTGTCGAGCACGCAGATCAGGTCCGGCGTCATGACGCATGCCCGGTCGTCGCGCCAACCGACGGCCCATTCGTTCTGGAACGCGAGCTTGAAGCTCGCGCCGCGATCGTCGTCGAGGCCGTCGAGCATCGCGGTGCCGCGCAAGAAGCCCTCGGTGGTGCGCCGGGCGACGTCCTGCACCTTGCCGCGAAACAGGAGCTTGCCGTTCTCGGCGGCGAGGATCGCGGCGATCGGATCGTGGTGCGCGCGGCGCGCCGCCTGCACGGTGCGGCCGAGCCCGATCGCCTTCGTCGTCGTATTTAGGATGCCCCAATCCTTGACCTCGCGGCCGGTGCGCGGCGCCTTGCAGGTCGAGGCGACCGAGCCGACCTCGACGCACGCCTTGCGCGACAACCGCTCCATCCATTTCCAGCTCGCCGCGGTTGCGACGATCACGGAATTCTCGCGCACATCGGCCAAGGTCAGCGGATACATCCTGAGATCGGCGATCGCGAAGCTGGTCATCTGCGCCTCCGGGAAGGCGCGCCCCATCGCGTCGGCGTCGACCACCGGAAGCCCGAGATGCGCCGCGCCCATCATGGGCTGGATCGCGTTGCCGCCGCCGATCTCGACCGACATGATGGCGCGGAACTTGGCGCCGATGTAGGCCTCCATCATGCGCACCGCCTTCGCCATGGTGCGCGAGTCGGTGAGCCGCTCCTGCCCGACCAGCGGCGCGCCCATGTTCGATACCACGGCGACCAGGTCGTCGTCGGCGAGATCCATCGGATCCATCAGGGCGACGCGATGGCCTTCGGCGTAGAGCTTGCGCATGTTGAGCAGGCCGAGATACGGGCTGCCGCCGCCGCCGGTGCCGAGGATCCAGGCGCCGATCGCCAGCGACTCGATGTCATCGAGCGTGATCGGCCGCAGCTCAGGCATCGGCGTCGGACTCGCTCATCGCCTCTCCAGCTCCCCGGTCGTCACGCTCAGGCTCGTGCCGAGGATGCCGGTTTGGTCGGCAGAGACACTGGGCCGTCGCCTTCATGACAGACTTCAACCCAGCAGCTCCTGGACTGCGCGGGCGGCGCAGGACAGGCCGAGCAGGACGGGCGTTCCCGTGATGCGGCGCACCGTCTCCTTCATCGCGCTCGTGTAGCTCATGCAGTCCATGATCACGAGGTCGGGGCGATGCGCCGCCATGCGCGCCGCCGCGGCCGCGAGCTCGCCCGCGCCGTGGATCGGCAGCAGCGGCTCGACGACGACCTGCCACGGCCGCTCGATCCATTTGTGACGGACTTGGTCCGCCTGCTCGGGCAGCGGCGTGAAGACACCGAGCCGGCCTTGCGGCAGCAGCGCCGCCGCAAGGCCGGTCAGCACCGCCGAGGGGAACACCACCGGCCCGCGCGCCGCGAGACCCTTGAAGCTCCCGGTACAACACATCAGCGCGACGTCGATGCCGCGATCGGCGAACGCGTCGAGCCGCGCCTGGGCGCCGCGTGCGACCGTCCGCTTGCTGATCACCACGCCGTCGCCGCTCGGCAGCTTGGTGAACAAGGTGTCGTCCGAGCCTTCCGGCGTTAAGCGGTCGATCTCGACACGGCTCAAGCCGTCGAGCGCGCCGACCAGCTCGATCGCCGGCGTCGCGCCGAGCACCAGCCGCAGTTCGGCCTCGATCTCGGGACGCGGCGCCTGGCCGATCACCACCACGCCGAGCCGCACGGGGACGGTGTTCGCGCGCGGCCGCGCGTCGATCGGGGCTGTGGAGAGCGTCGCCATGCGGCTATCCTGGACTGGCCAGCCCTCGTCACGCCACCGGCAAATTCGCTCGGGAGACCGTCCCATGACCGATCGTCCCCAGTCCGGCCGCACCGTCGCCGCGCCGGCGCTGCACGGCTTCATCCGCGCCGCGTTCGTCGCGTGCGACCTGCCGGAGGCCGACGCCGAGCGCATCGCCGGCCTGATGGTCGAGGCCGACCTGATCGGCGCCGACAATCATGGCGTGTTCCGGCTCGCCCAATATGTCCGCCGCATCCGCGCCGGCGGGGTCGCGGTGCGCGCCGACATCAAGGTCGTCAAGGAGACCGACGCCACCGCGCTGATTGATGGCGGCAACGCCATGGGTCACCTGGTGATGCACCGCGCGACTCAGCTCGCGATGGACAAGGCCGCGCAGCGCGGCGTCGCCTGGGTCGGCGCGCGCCACAGCAACCACGCCGGTCCGGCATCGCTCTACGCCTCGATGCCGCTCGCGCGCGACATGGTCGGGCTCTACATGGCGGTCGGCAACGCCAACCACATGCCGCCGTGGGGCGGCATCGACATGCTCCTGTCGACCAACCCGATCGCGATCGCGGTGCCGGCGCTCGAGGAGCCGCCGATCGTGCTCGACATGGCGACCTCGGTCGCCGCCTACGGCAAGGTCAAGGGCGCGGCGCAGCGCGGCGAGACCATGCCGGAGGGCTGGATGATGGACCGCCAGGGTCGCCCGCTGACCGACCCCAAGCGCGCCGACGAAGGCTTCGTGCTGCCGATCGGCGGCTACAAGGGCTCGCACCTGGCGCTGATGTTCGGCCTGCTCGCCGGCACGCTCAACGGCGCGGCGATGGGCAGCGACGTGATCGATTTCAACGCCGACGACAAATCGGCGACCAACACCGGTCAGCTGATCGTCGCGCTGCGCGTCGACGCGTTCGGCCCGGTCGAGGCCTTCAAGCGCTCGGTCGACCGCGTGATCCGCGAGCTGCGCGGCTCCAAGCGCCTGCCCGGCGTCGATGCGATCCGGCTGCCCGGCGAGCAGAGCCACCAGCGCCGTCGCGAGCGGGTCGCCAACGGCGTTCCCCTGCACCCGAACCTGGCGGCGCAACTGGACTCGCTCGCCGATCGGCTCGAGATCGCGCGCCTCGCCTGACGTGCGATGGCGTTACGCGAGCCAGTCGCGCACCGCCCGGCGCAGGAAGGCGGCGTCCTCCGGATTGGCCATCGGGTTGCCGGCGCGGTGGCCCCAGATGCTGGGGATCGGCAGCAGGCGCGCGTGGCGGAGATGCGGCAGCTCGGCCTGGCTGTCGGCGACGCGAAAATAGAGATCGGTCTCGCCCGGCATCAGGAGCACGCGCGCCTTGATGGCGCGCAGCGCCGCCGCGAGATCGCCGCCGTAGTCGGTATGGGCGCCGATGTCGCCGCCGTCCCAGCAGCGCAGCTGGGCGTAGAGATTGGCGGCGCGGCGCTGGCTCCAGCGCGCGTCCCACTGGTTGCGCAGGAAGCTCTCGAGATCGGCCTCGCCCTTCAAATGCAGGCCGGCGCGATAGAAATCCTGGCTCATCGCCCAGCTCGCGTAGATCCGCGCGAAGGCGCGCATCGTCGGCACCGGCTCGGCCGCGAAGCGGCCGCCGCCCCGATGCTCGGGCGCCGCCTCGAGCACCGCCATCAAGCTCGCGAGGAACACGCGGTTATGCACGGCGGTGCGCGCGCTGCCGCACACCGCGACGATGCGCTCGACCGCGTCGGGATACGCCGCCGCCCAGTGATAGGCCTGCTGCGCGCCCATCGACCAGCCGTAGACGCAGAAGACGCGCTCGACGCCGAACCGCTCGGCGAGCAGGCGGCGCTGCGCGGCGACGTTGTCCCACGACGTCACCAACGGCGGATAGTCGGCGAGCGTGGACGGGCTCGACGACAAGCCGTTGCCGAACATGTCCGGCTGCACGATGAAGAAGCGCGTCGGATCGAGGATGGCGTCGGGCCCGATCAGCCATTCGAGCTCCGGATGCTGCGCCGAGTAGCTGGTCGGATAGACGACGACGTTGTCGCGGTTGGGCGCGAGCGTGCCGTGCGCCTTCCAGCTCAACTTGGCGTCGCGCATCACGCCGCCTGCGCTCAACGCGAGGTCGCCCAGATCATGAACGCCCTGCTGTGTCGGCCACGCCATGGCAGCTCCCCGTTGGTTCGAGCGACGCGCTCTCGCATCCGCCGGTTCATATGCATAATGGTTGAGACGACCTACCGCAGCAATCTCGACCCTGCGGCGTTGTAGAGCTTCGGTGATGTCGCGGTCCCCATCCCCTCTTGCATGCAGCGTCCCCTGGAGCGCATGCCGATTCGTCGCCTGAACCGGGTCCGCGTCGTCCTGCTCGCCGCGCTGGCCCTCGCGGCGTCCGCGCTCGCGTGGGGCTTCCTGGTCGAGCCCGGCCTGCTCGTGCTCGAGCGCCACACGCTCGCGCTGGCGCGCTGGCCCGCGGACTACCCCGACCTCCACGTCGCGGCGATCGCCGATCTGCACGCCGGGGCGCCGTTCATCGGGCTCGACAAGGTGCGCGAGGTCGTCGCGCGCACCAACGCGACCCATCCCGACCTGATCGTGCTGCTCGGCGACTACGTCATCCAGTACGTCCCCGGCGGCCATCCGATCCCGATCGAGCCGATCGCCGCCGAGCTCGCCAAGCTCGAGGCGCCGCTCGGCACCATCGCGGTGCTCGGCAACCACGACTGGTGGGGCGGCGGCGGGCACATCAGGCGCGCATTCGAGGCCGTCGGCATCACAGTGCTCGACAACCAGGCGATGAAGCTCGATTGGCAGGGCCGGCCGCTGTGGCTCGCCGGCATCGCCGACGCCAAGACGCGCCATCCCGACTTCGCGAAGGCGCTGGCCGGCGTCGACCTCGCGCAGCCGACCATCGTGCTGTCGCACAGCCCGGCGCCATTCGCCGAGATGCCCGACGGGCCCGTCATCATGCTGGCGGCCCACACGCACGGCGGCCAGGTGCGGCTGCCGCTGATCGGCTCCCTGATCGTCGCGGACGGCATCCCGCACCGCTGGATGTTCGGGCACATCCATGAGGGTGGGCACGAGACCGGACACGACATGTTCGTCAGCACCGGCATCGGCACCAGCTACCTGCCGGTGCGCTTCCTCACGCCGCCGGCGATCGACCTGTTCGACATCCGCGGCGCCGCGCCGCAATAGGGCAGGCTCCCCCGTCCATTCCCGCTATTTCAGTCGAAATGCAGGGCGCCCGGACTCCCATCCTGTCCATGGGGACGTGTGTCGCAGATCGAACGTGACATGAGCAGGGGGTGCTCGCGTCACTGGACCAAGCGTTGTCGCCGAGGCGACCCTAATACCCGAAGGCGCAGCCGTCCTTGCGCGGGTCGGACGCGCCCATCAACAGGCCGCGTTCGTGATCGATCCAGATCGCCTGACAGCCGCCGAGCGGCTTGAGCGGGCGCTCGATCTGGTGGCCGCGGGCCGCGAGCGCCTCGGCGACCGCAGCCGGCACGCCGCCCTCGAGCTGCAGGAAGCCGTCGGACGCAAAGTGGCGCGGCGCGTCGTTGGCCTGCTGCGGGTCGAGGCCGAGATCCAAGAGGTTGCTGACGAAGCTCGCGTGGCCGGTGCCTTGATAATGCCCGCCCATCACGCCGAACGGCATCTGCGCCTTGCCGTCCTTGAGCAGCATGGCGGGGATGATCGTGTGCATCGGCCGCTTGCGCGGGCCGACCGCGTTCGGGTGGCGCGGCGCGATGCGGAAGCTGATGCCGCGGTTGTGCAGCAGCACGCCGCTCTTGGGTCCCGTGATGCCGGAGCCGAAGCTCTGGAACAGCGAGTTGATGAACGACACCGCGTTGCGGTCGCGATCGACCACGGTGAGGTAGGTCGTGTCCTTGTGCTCCTCCCAGGCGTAGGCCGCCTGCGGCCGGGCGCGCGCGCGGTCGATGCGCGCGACCGCGGCGCGGATGCGCGCGTCGTCGAGGATCGCGTCCGGCGTCATGCGCATGGTCGCGGGATCGCCGATCTCGTTGTCGCGCACCCAGTAGGCCGCCTTGGTCGCCTCGGCGAACAGGTGGATGCGGTCGACCAGGTCACATGCCGCCTCCGACATCTCGAAGTGCGACAGGATCTTGAGGATGATCAGCGCCGTGATGCCCTGGCCGTTGGGCGGGATCTCGGCGACCTCGTAGCCGCGATAGGGTGCCGTGATCGGCGTCACGTAGTCGCTGCGTTGCGCAGCGAAGTCGTCCGCCGTGTGCAGGCCGCCGAGCTCGGTGAGATGCGCGACCAGATCCTCCATGACGGGTCCGGCGTAGAAGCCGTCGCGGCCGCGCCGCCCGATCGTGCGCAAGGTCTCGGCGAGCTTGGGGTTGCGGTGGCGCTCGCCCAGCGCCGGCGCGCGGCCGCCCGGCAGGAAGATCGCCTTGGTCGGTGCGTCGTGGCCGACGCGGCCGGTCGAGGTCTCCCAGTCCCAGGCGATGCGCGGCGTGACGAGGAAGCCGTCGGCCGCCGCCGCGGCCGCCGGCTCGAGCAGCGCGCCGATGTCGCGCGTGCCGTGGTCGGCGATCAATCGGCACCACGCGTCGATCGCGCCCGGCACCGTGACGGCGTGCGGCGACTCGGGCTCGATGCGCGCGAGGCGGCGCTCGAGGTACCAGTCGAGCGTCGCTGCGGCCGGTGCGCGGCCCGAGCCGTTGAGCCCCTCGGGCTTGCCGCCCTTGCGCGCGAACAGCACGAAGCAGTCGCCGCCGATGCTCGTCATCGCCGGCTCGATCACCGCGAGCATCGCGGCTGCCGCGACCGCGGCGTCGAAGGCGTTGCCGCCGCCGCGCAGCACGTCGAGCGCGACCCGCGTCGCCTGCGGCTGCGAGGTCGCCGCCATGCCGTTCTCGGCCAGCACGACCGACCGGCCGGGGCTGTGGAAGTCTCGGTATTTCGCGTTCACGAACGTTTCCTCTCTACGCGGCGCCTGAATACGCAGCGGCGAACGCTGCGTTCCCCCCTCCCCAACCCTCCCCCTCAAGGGCGGAGGGGGAAAGCCCGCGGCGATGGCAGTGCCGCCGCTTCCTCATCCTGCCCCTTCCCCCCTTGAGGGGGAAGATTGGGATGGGTGGCGAGCGAAGCCGAACAAGATCAGCCCGACAATCAGCGCCACGACGACCAGGGGCAGGCCGACCCACCAGCGCTCGCGGGCACGCGCGTGGGCGCGCAGGGTCGCCTGCACGAAGCGCTCGCCGCGCTGCATCTCGTTGAAGCTCTGGCTGTAGGACGCCAGCCGCCGCACCTCGTCGGCGCTGAGCACCGGACCCTGGTAGCGGCTCGCCTGCTCCATGCCATTGAGCCGATCGACCTCGGCGCGATAGCGCGCCTCGGCGGCGACCGCATCGGCGAGCGCCGCGCGCTCGCCCGTCGAGAGGAAGGGCGTCGGGCCGATGCCGGTGAGCGCCTCGACGACGTCGAGCAGGGGCTGATCGGCGGCCGGCAGCGCGACCAACCACGCGCCCGACACGCCGAGCGCCGCGGCGACCCCGGTCGCGATCGCGCGCAGCGCGCGCTTCCGGTGTGCGTGGCGCTCGGCTTGGTCGCCGACCGCGAGGTACCTGACCAGGCCGGCGAGGACGAGCGCGAGCGCGAAGGCGACGACCAGCGCCGCGCCGGTCGGCAGGTCGAGCGTGAACGCCCCCACGAGGCCGGCCGCGCTCGCGATCGTGCCGACGCTCCAGCCGATCGCGAGCTGCCGCGCGATGCGCCGGGTGAACAGCGCGCCGATCACCGCGGGGATGATCAGGAAGCAGAACACCAGCAGCACACCGGCGGCGGCGACCGAGCTCGTCACCGCGAGGCCGAACGACAGATAGAAGAGGAAGTCCCACAACAGCGCGCGCGGACCGGCGGCGGCGCCGGCCTCCGACAGCGCCAGGATCTGGCGGCGCGCCAGCCAGTGGAACAGCCCGAGCGCGCCGTAGACCACGGCGAACTTCGCGAGGTCCGCAGGCCCGACCGTCAGGATGCTGCCGACCAGCATCGCCTTCACGTGCTCGGCGCCCTGCGGCAGCCGGTCGACGATCATGATGGTGAGCGCGGTCGCGACCACGTAGAGGATGCCGATGAAGGCCTCCTGGCCGACGCGGCGCGCCAGCGGACGGCTCGCCGCGAGCAACCCGGCGCCGCATGCGGTCGCCGCGAACGTGTAGCCGAAGCCCGCGAGGCTGGTCGGCGCGTGGCCGACCGCGAAGCCGACGGTGGCGCCGAGCGCCGACAGCTGGGCGAGCGCGAGATCGGCGAAGATGATCTGGCGGCGCAGCACGTGGATGCCGAGATAGGCGTGGATGCCGAGGAACGCGACGCACGCCACGAACGGCAGCGCGAGCAGCCCCGCCATCTCGACCAGCGCGCTCATTCGCCCCCGGACGTCCGGCCGAGCGCCTGCGCCAGCGCCGCGACGTCGTGCTCGATCAGGGCCACGTAGTCGCCGGTGCCCGGCAGGCTGCCGACCGACGGCGCGAGCACGACCACGCGCGCGCCGACGCGCCGGGCGACCAGCTCGGCGGTCTCGAGCGGCTCGGACGGCTCGTGCAGCACGACGCGCACGTGCGCGTCGGCGGCGGCGGCGATCAGGCGCGCGAGATGGGCCGGGCTGGGCGCGATGCCGGGCTTGGTCTCGATCACGTCGACGACGTGGAGCCGGAAGCGGCGCGCGAAATAGGGCCAGCTGCCGTGATAGGCGATCACCGCCGCGCCTTGGTAGGGCGCGAGGCGACGCTCCCAGTCGGCCAGCCGCTCGGCGAGCGCCGCCAGGAAGCGCCGGCGGTTGGCGCGGACGCGCTCGGCGCGCGCGGGCGCGGCGCGGCCGATGCCCTCGGCGATCGCCGCCGTGATCGTCTCGGCGTTCGCCGGATCGAGCCAGTAGTGCGGATTGGCGACGCCGTGGGCGTGACCCTGCTGCGGCTCGACGCCGCGGCCGACGACCTCGAGCAGCGGCACCGCGAGCGAGGCGTCGACGTCGGCCGCGCCGTTGCGATAGAAGCGCGCGTCGCCGAGCTCGGCGATCAGGCGATCGAGCCAGTAGTCGTAGCCGAGCCCGACGCGCACGACCAGGCCGGCGCGCTTCAGCCGCGCGAGATCGGCCGGCTTGGGCTCGTAGGCCTCGGCGTCGGCGCCCGGCGGCACCAGGCTGTCGACCGCGACGTCGTCGCCGCCCACCGCCTCGACCAGGCTCGCGAGATCGGGCGTGCTGGCAAGCACGCGCAGCGGCTCGGCCGACGCGGGCGCGGCGATGAGCGCAAGCGACAACGCGACCAGCAGCGCGCGTGCGATACCCCCCACCCCACCCTCCCCCTCAAGGGGGGAGGGGGCACGGTCGCGTGAACGGCAGCACCTCCACCCGCTCAATCTCACTCCCTCCCCCCTTGAGGGGGAGGGTTGGGGTGGGGGGTGGCGCGTCACACTGCGCCGACGATCGATGCTACTTCTGCGCGACCCAGAGGCTCTTCGGCACCATGCAGTGGACGACCTTGTCGGGTCCGTTCGGCGCGTCGAGGCGGCAATCCATCGTCATGCTGGCGAGCCCGTAGGCGTCGAGGCGGCTCAGGCCGCGCTTGTCCTGCAGCAGGTTGATCATCGCCATCGAGGCCGAGTCCATCGCCAGGTTGAGGTCGTTGCTGGCGCCGTAGGTCACGAACGCCTTCGGCGTCTCGGCCATCGGCAGCGCCGCGGGCGCCGGCGCGTGCGGGTTCTTCGGCGTCATGCAGTAGGTGCCCTTGAGCACGTCGACCACCTCGGAGATGCGGCAGTCCCAGCCCTTGAGCATGATCTTCTCGGCCTCGGCCGCGCCGACCTTGCGCTCGGCGGCGATCAGCTTGACGGTCTCGGCCTTCAGGATGTCGAGCGCCTTGTTGAGGTCCGGGTCGTAGCCGACGCTGAGCCAGTGCGTCGGCGTCTCGATGCGCGGCCACTCCAGCGCCATGCCCTTGACCACGCTGATCGTCAGGTTGAGCTCCTTGTAGGCGGTCTCGAGCGCCGTCAGATTGATCTCGCCGTTGCCCTGCGCGGCGTGCGAGTCGCCCGACCACAAGAGCGCGCCCTTGACGAACACGGGCAGGTAGAGCGTCGTGCCCTGGACCATCTCGTTGACGTCCATGTTGCCGCCGAAGCGACCGGGCGGCACCGTGCTGTATTGCCCGGGCTCGGCGCGCGCGACGCCGATGGTGCCGGGGAACGGTCGCAGCGGAATCACGATGCCGGGCGCGAACTCGGTCGTCATCTTGTCGAGGTCGAGATAGAAGTATTTGACCTGACCGTCGGGGAACTGGTTGGGGAACTCGCCGAACATGCCGGGCACGTTGAAGTTGGTCGCGTAGGCGCGCGGCACGATGCGGTTGATGTGGATCTTGAGCACGTCGCCGGGCTCGGCGCCGTCGACGAAGATCGGCCCCGTGATGGTGTGCGGCCCGCGCCCCGGATAGTCGGTGCGCAGCTTCTTGATCTGCTCGATCGTGGTGCCGGGCACGACCTGGTTGTGCGAGTGCATCATGGTTTCCATGACGACCGTGTCGCCCGACGCGATCGTCAGCACCGGCGGCTGGGCGTTGTTGTACCAGCCCCACTGGGTGGTCTCGAGCGTCGCCGGCAGCATGTGGACCTTGCCGGGCAGCTTGTCGGCAGGCACCACGCGCAGCGCAGGATCGGCCGGTCCGGGCGACGGCCCCGGCGACTGCGCCGCGGCGGCGCCGCACCAGCCGGCGAGGGTCAGGGTCAGGAGTGCACGCGACAGCGTGCGAACCGGTTGCGCCATGGGGAGCCCCTCTTTCCGCTTCGTATGGCGCTGCTTCAGCAATTGCCGTGCCGGCGCCCGTTGACGGGCAGGATAAACGTCGGGCCGGGATTCGCCTAGAAGGCGGCCATTTGGCCCGCCCCGACGGCGCGTGCTACACCCGAGCCGATGACCGCCACACCCGCCGCCGCCTCGGACGAGCTCTTGCTGCAGCCCCTGCTGCCGACCTGCGGCGCCGCGCTGGCGGCGGCGGTCGCGCACGAGGCCGCGGCGCGCCGCGCGGTCGCCGGCCTGATCGCGCCCGGCGGCGCGATCGACGCCGCGCGGCTCGACGCGCACCAGTTCGCTGCCCACGCCTACGCCTGGACCGCAACCTATGTCGAGGCGCTGCGCCAGCTGCTCGGCTGGGCGGAGCGCGCCGAACGCGCCGAACGCCTGGGCGCGCTCGAGGCCCTGATGCTGCAGGCCGGCTTCGGCGAGTATCTGGCGCAGCTCGCGCACGGCATCGCGCTCGCGCAGGGCGAGATCGCGCGCCCGAACGACCTCGGGCTCGACGAGTCGCCGGTGCAGCACGACGCGGCGGCCCAGGCGCTGATCCGCAACGGCAACACGGCGGCGGTGCGCGCGCGCATCGCCGCGCTGATGCGCGACGGCAATTTCGGCGCGCTCGGGCTCGACGACGAGACCCTGACCCTGATGCGCGACCAGTTCCGCCGGTTCAGCGCCGAGCGCGTGCAACCGGCGGCGCAGGACTGGCATCGCGCCGACCGGCTGATCCCGATCGACGTGGTCGAGCAGATGGGCGCGCTCGGCGTGTTCGGCCTGACGGTGCCCGAGGCGTTCGGCGGACTCGGCCTCGGCAAGATGGCGATGTGCGTGGTCAGCGAGGAGCTGTCGCGCGGCTATATCGGCGTGGGCTCGCTCGGCACGCGCTCGGAGATCGCCGCCGAGCTGATCCGCCAGGGCGGCACCGACGCGCAGAAGGCCAGGTTCCTGCCGCGCATCGCGTCGGGCGCGATCCTGCCGACCGCGGTGTTCACCGAGCCCAACACCGGCTCCGACCTCGGCGCGCTCACGACGCGCGCGGTGCGCGAGGGCGGCGTCTACAAGGTCCACGGCAACAAGACCTGGATCACCCACGGCGCGCGCAGCGATCTCATGACGCTCCTGGTGCGCACCGAGCCCGCGCCCGGCTATCGCGGGCTCAGCATGCTGCTCGCCGAGAAGCCGCGCGGCGGCGACGCCGATCCGTTTCCCGCGCCCGGCATGAGCGGCGGCGAGATCAAGGTGCTCGGCTATCGCGGCATGAAGGAGTACGAGATCGCCTTCGACGGCTTCGAGGTGCCGGTCGAGAACCTGCTGGGCGGCGTGCCCGGCCAAGGCTTCAAGCAGCTGATGACGACCTTCGAGTCGGCGCGCGTGCAGACCGCGGCGCGCGCGACCGGCGTCGCGCAATGCGCGCTCGAGCTCGGCCTCGCCTACGCGGTCGAGCGGCGCCAGTTCGATCGCGCGATCTACGAGTTCCCGCGCGTCTCCGGCAAGCTCGCCTGGATGGCGGTCGAGACCATGATGGCGCGCCAGCTCACCTACTTCGCCGCGCGCGAGAAGGACCAGGACCGCCGCTGCGACATCGAGGCCGGCATGGCGAAGCTGCTCGCGGCGCGCGTCGCCTGGTCGAACGCCGACAACGCGCTGCAGATCCACGGCGGCAACGGCTACGCCGAGGAATATCCGATCAGCCGCGTGCTGTGCGACGCGCGCATCCTCAACATCTTCGAAGGCGCCGCCGAGATCCAGGCCCAGGTGATCGCGCGCGGCCTGATCTCGGGGCGCAATTAGACTTCGTCACAACCCGACGACCGTCATGCTCGGGCTTGTCCCGCCTGGCATGAAGACGTGGATCCTCGGCGCAAGGCCGAGGATGACGGCTCTTATTGGTTGAGGCGGTGTCGAGGACGACGGTCTATGGTGGCGAGGACGAGGAGCAAGCGAGATGGCCGAGACGGTATTGGTCGATCGACCCGCCGAGCGCGTCGCGCGCGTGACGTTGAACCGGCCCGAGCGGCGCAACGCGCTCGACGGCGAGACGCGCACGCGTTTCGTCGAGGCGGCCGCCGCAGCGCTCGCCGACGAGGCCGTGCGCTGTCTGATCATCACGGGTGCCGGCGGGCATTTCTGCGCCGGCGGCGATCTCACGACGATGCCGACCAGGCCATCCGAGATGCGCGCGCGCCTGAAGGACGGCCACCGCGGCGTGCGCCTGCTGCTGCAGAGCGAGAAGCCGGTGGTCGCCGCGCTCGAGGGCCACGCGGCCGGCGCCGGCGCCAGCATCGCGCTGCTCGCCGACACCATCGTGATGGGCCGCTCGGCGCAGATCACCATCCCGTTCCTCAAGGTCGGGCTGATCCCCGACTGGGGCATGATCCATACCCTGCCGCGGCGCATCGGCGCGGCACGCGCGCGCCAGGCGATCCTGTCGGGGCGCGGCTACGGCAGCGAGGAGGCCCTGGCGATCGGCCTGGCCGATCGCGTCGTCGACGACGAGGAGGTGCAGGCCGCCGCGCTCGACCACGCCCACACCCTGGCGGCGCTGCCGCCCGAGGCCTTCGCGCTCCTGAAGCAGGCGCTGGCCGCGATGCCGGCGTCGCTCGACACCGCGCTCGAGCTCGAGGCCCTGGCGCAGTCGCTGGCGGCCGCCGGCGAAGAGTTCGCCGAGGGCGCCGCGGCCTTTAAGGCCAAGCGTAAGCCGGTTTTTTAGGCCGTAGCGTTTACGAAACCTTACGGATACAGGCATTTCCGCGCCGCGGCGGGACGTCGCATCCGCCGACTTATCCACAAGGCTCGGCGCGCGCCGGGCGCCGGCTACCGAGCGAAATCAGTGTGGACCCGATGTGCAACGTCCGCGCGCGGCGCGGCACCGGCACGGCTGCGTTTCGACGGCGCCGCCGCCCGGCTCGGCCCGCGGTCCGCGACGGCCCGTGCGGCCGTGGCTGTTGCAGCGCATCGGCCGCGCCGGATCGCGCGTGGAGGCCGGCGCGGCGCCGCCGAGCGCTGTCGCGACGCTCGCGACACCAGCGGACGCGCGGGCGTGCGCAGGATCGACCGACAGCACCGGTCGTCGCGCGCCGGATGCCGCGCTCGGCCGTCGGCGCCGCGCCCGACGGCGCGCCCGCCGGTCGGGGCGCGCACGGCGCGGCGCGGCGCGGCGGTCCGGCCGATCGCGAGCCGGCCGGGCAACCCGTCACGCCGCGCGGCACGCGCGCGCCGCGACCGCACGTCGGCGCATTCCGCGACACCACGCGGTCGCCGGCACGATATGAAAGTAATGCCGATGGAATCGAGGTTTCTTGCATCTCATGCAGGTCCGCACGATCGCGGCACGCGACACGGCGCACGCCGACGGCGGAGTCTCCGCAGCTTCCGACGATGGCGTGCGATCGTGCACGGCGCGCTCGATCGTCGCGGCGGCGCCGCGCGCAACCGCGCATTGGACGCGCGGCGCGGCGGCCCGTCGCGTTGCGCGGCCACGGCGGCCGCAGACCGCGGGCGTCGGTCGCGCGACGCGCCATCGCCGCCCGATGCCGGCCAACGCGTCGTCCCGTGCGCGGATCGGCGCGCGCACGACGCTCGTCCGCGCGCCGCCCCGCGCCGTCCAGCAGCGCCGGATGCTTCGTCGACGGCGGGCACGCGGCGGACGCGTTTCATGCCGCGCCGATCTCCCGCGAAGCCGTCGGCAGTCCCCGCCGGACCCCACACCCGCTCACCACACGCCCTGGTCGTCGGCGCGCCGGCCGGGGCGCGGACCGGGCGGCAGGGAGCCACCCGCGCAGCGCGGATATCCACAAAGGTTTCCACGGCGCCGGTCCCGGCGACGTCAAGAGTTCGTCGGGTGTTCTGGTTAAAAAGGCCGCCGTTTGTTAGGGGAGGAACAAAACCGGATCGCTGTTCGAAGGCCGACTACTGGACGCGCTTGAACTTCTGCACGCGTTTTCCGGAGTCGACCTCGCCCGTGTAGATGTTCCACTTGGAGTCGATGGCGATTTGATGGACCCAATGGAACTCGCCGGCGTTTCGGCCGTTGTGGCCGAACGCCCCGAGCACCGCGCCGGTCGCGCGGTCGACGATGCGCACCTCGTTGTTGGTGCCGTCGGCGTTGAACAGGAGCGAGCGCGTCGCATCGGGCGCCATCGCGAGATCCCAGGTCGAGCCGGCGCGCCGGCTCTTGGGCTCGTAGACCCACTCGCGCACGAAGCTGCCGTCCTTGTGGAAGATCTGGATGCGGTTGTTGCTGCGATCACAGACATAGACCAGTCCGTCGGGCGCGATCTGCACGCAATGCACCGGATTGCCGAACTGCGGCGACTTCGGATCGAAGGCGGGGAGCTTCTCGTCGCTCGGCCGATGGCCGTAGGCGCCCCAGTGGCGCTTGTAGGCGCCGGTCTCGCTGTCGAACACGATCACGCGATGATTGCCGTAGCCGTCGGCGACGTAGACCTCGTGGGCCGCCTCGTCGACCCAGATGTCGGCCGGCCGGCCGAGATGCGTCGTGTCGTTGCTGTCGACCGGACCCGGGTGGCCGATCTGCTTCACGAACTTGCCGTCGCGCGTGAACTGGAGGATCTGGCCGTCCTTGGGGCCGTTGCCGGCGACCCACACGAAGCCCTTGGTGTCGACGAAGATGCCGTGCTCGACCTCGGGCCAGTCGTAGCCCTGGCCCGGGCCGCCCCACGCCTGGATCAGCTTGCCGTCGGCGTCGAACTCCATCACCGGCGGTGCCGGCACGCAGCATTTCGACTCCGGCGGATTGAGCGCGGCGCCCTTCTCGTCGTCGGTCAACGTGCGCGGCCGTTGGTTCACCCAGACGTGATCCTGCGCGTCGACCGCGAGCCCGCCGACCTGACCCATGATCCAGTCGTGCGGCAGCTGCTGCGGCCACGACGCGTCGACCACGTAGCGCGGCGCTTCGCCGGCATGCGCAGCACCGCCTGCGCTGATCAACACGGCAACCGCTGCAGCCATCAACCCGCGCATCTGTCCCCTCCGCTCGATTTTGCGCGAGCATAGTTCACGTATTCCGTCTCGTCATGCTCGGGCTTGTCCCGAGCATTCACGCCTTTTGTTCCAGCCGCGCATGCAGCCGCCACACAAACCCTGCTCGCGCGGCTGGGTTGGCGGGCAGCAGTCGCGCGAGCAGAACAAGACGTGGATCCTCGGCACAGGGCCGAGGATGACGGTTGGGGAACCGGCGACGGTTCCAACACCTCAAGCGCCGCGCTAAGGTCCTCGAACCGTCCGTTGCTGGAGATGTC
Organism: Candidatus Sulfotelmatobacter sp.; assembly: GCA_035507915.1. Lineage (GTDB taxonomy): Bacteria > Pseudomonadota > Alphaproteobacteria > Elsterales > Elsteraceae > JACQAI01. The sequence continues at coordinate 1,904 of DATJNS010000520.1, read as the reverse complement.
CATGCCCGAGGTCTTGGTCGAGCGCCCGAGCGAGCACGTCGCGCTCGTGAGGCTCAATCGTCCGGAGGTGCGCAACGCGCTGAACCTGGCGACCCGCCGGCTGCTCGCGCAGGAGATCGGCGCGCTCGGCGCCGACGAGACCGTGCGCGCGATCGTCGTGACCGGCGGCGATCAGGTTTTCGCCGCCGGCGCCGACATCACCGAGATGGCCGACGCCACGCCGATCGACATGATGCTGCGCAACGTCCAGCAATATTGGGAACCGATCGCGGCCTGCCCGAAGCCGATGATCGCCGCGGTCAACGGCTTCGCGCTCGGCGGCGGCTGCGAGCTCGCCATGCACTGCGACATCATCATCGCCGGCCCCGGTGCGCGCTTCGGCCTGCCCGAGGTGCGCATCGGCATCATGCCGGGCGCCGGCGGCACGCAGCGACTGACCCGCGCGGTGGGAAAATTCCAGGCGATGCGCATGGTGCTGACCGGCGCGATGATCCCGGGCGACGAGGCGCACCGCATCGGGCTCGCGAGCGAGCTGGTGCCCGACGCCGAGGTGCTGCCGACCGCCCTCAAGCGCGCCGACGAGATCGCGGCGCTGCCGCCGCTCTCGGTGCGCTCGATCAAGGAGGTCGTGCTGGCGGGCGAGGGCGCCGCGCTCGACACCGCGCTGCTGCTCGAGCGCAAGGCGATGCACGTCCTGTTCGCCTCGCAGGACCGCAAGGAGGGCATGGCGGCGTTCCTCGGCAAGCGCAAGCCGACGTTCGAGGGCCGGTGAGCGCGATGGCCGACATTGCACTGAAGCCGACCTTCACCGTCGGCGTGGTCGGCACCGGCGCCATGGGGCGCGGCATCGCGCAGATCGTCGCGGCGGCCGGCTTCCCGGTGCGCCTGTTCGACAGCCGCCCGCAGGCGGTCGCCGAGGCCGCCGACTTCGTCGGCAAGATGTTCGCGCGCGCCGGCGAGAAGGGCCAGATGAGCGCGGAGGCGGTCGCCGCGGCGACCGCGCGCCTCGCGCCGGCGTCCACGCTCGCCGATCTGAAGTCATGCGATCTCGTGATCGAGGCGATCGTCGAGGAGCTCGGCGCCAAGCGCGCGCTGTTCAAGCAGCTCGAGGACGTCGTCGCGCCCGATGCGATCCTCGCCAGCAACACCTCGTCGCTGTCGGTCACCGCGATCGCGGCGGCGTGCCGGCATCCGGCACGCGTCGCCGGCTTCCACTTCTTCAATCCGGTGCCGCTCCTCAAGCTGGTCGAGGTGGTCGACGGCGTGCTGACCGAGCCGCGCGCGCTCGACATGCTCGACGCGCTGGCGCGCCGCTGCGGCCACACGCCGGTGCGCTGCAAGGACACGCCGGGCTTCCTGGTCAACCACGCCGGGCGCGCGTTCGGCACCGAGGCGCTGCGCATCCTGCATGAAGGCATCGCCGACCCGCCGACCATCGACCGCATCCTGCGCATGACCGCGGGCTTCCGCATGGGTCCGTTCGAGCTCATGGACCTGACCGGCGTCGACGTGTCGGGCCCGGTGATGCGCTCGATCTACGACCAGTATTTCCAGGAGCCGCGCTATCGGCCGACGCCGCTGTTGCAGCAGCGCGTCGAGGCCGGCCTGTTCGGCCGCAAGGTCGGGCGCGGCTTCTACGACTACGCCGACGGCAAGCAGGCGACGCCGCCCGAGCCGCCCGCGCCCAGCACGCAACCGCGTGCCGTGTGGCTGAGCCGCGCCGAGCCGCGCGGCCACGCGATCGCCGACAAGATCCTGGGCGCGCTCGGCGCGACCATCGAGGGCGGTGCCCACTCCTCGCCCGAGGCTCTCGTCGTCGTGACCCCGGTCGGTCACGACGCGACCACCGCCGCACTGGCCGAAAATCTCGACCCGACGCGCACGGTCGCGCTCGAGACCGTGTT
>DATJNS010000519.1:0-9442 GCA_035507915.1 Candidatus Sulfotelmatobacter sp. | reverse complement strand
GCGACGAGAGGATCAGGGCTCAATGAAGCTGCTCTTTTTCAACGACTTCCGGCTGGGCGTCATCAAGGGCGATGGCGTGGTCGATGTCTCCGTCGCTGTCCAGGACATCCCTCATACCGGTCCGCACGACCTCATCACCGGCCTGATCGCGCGGTTCGAGCAGTACCGCGGCGCGCTGCGGCAGGCGGCAGCAAGCGGGGCGAGCATCCCGCTCGCCGGGCTTCGCATCCGCCCGCCGCTGCCGAAGCCCGGCAACATCGTGTGCATGGCGGTGAACTACATGGAGGACGGCACGCGCAAGGAGCCGGCTCCGCTCAACGCGTTCCACAAGGCACCCAGCGCCATCATTGGCGACGGCGACACCATGGTGCTGCCGGATGTGCCCGCCACCATCTTCGAAGGCGAAGCCGAGATGGCCGTGGTGATCGGCAAGCGCGCCGCCAATGTGCCGGCCACACACGCCATGCAGCACGTGTTCGGCTACGTCAATTTCATCGACGGCTCGGCACGCGGCCTGCCGCCGCCCGGCAACGTGTTCTTCCAGATGAAGTCGCGCGACACGTTCGCGCCGATCGGCCCCTATCTCGTGACCGCGGACGAGATTCCCGATCCGCACAAGCTGCAGGTACGGCTGTGGGTCAACGGCACGATCAAGCAGAACTTCAACACCTCCGACATGGCGCACAAGATCCCGCGCTGCATCGAGTGGCTGAGCTCGATCCACACGCTCGAGCCGGGCGACCTGCTGGCGACCGGCACCAACCACCGCGGCCTGTCGAGCTTCATGGACGGCGACAAGGTCGAGCTCGAGGTCGAGGGGCTGGGACGGCTCGGCTTCAACGTGCGCGACGATCTCAAGCGCACGTGGGCACGCACGACCCGGCTCGAGCACGCCGAGCAGAAGCTCGACGGCGCCCACACGCCGCAGTTGACCGGCAAGTACGCCCCGACGCGCGGCTGAGCGTCACGCGACGGGCACGGTTTCCCGTCGCCAAAGCCGGAAGCGACGGCGAAGCAATCCAGACCCTCTCTGGATTGCTTCGCTGCGCTCGCAATGACAGGATGAGACCCATAACGGAACCGGACACGCGACATGATCCGGTCGAGGGAGGGGTCTCATGGCCGAGCCGGTCCAGCCGAGCGCCGTCGAGCGCTCGACGATCCGCAAGATCTATCTGCGGCTGCTGCCGCTGCTGTTCCTCGCCTACTTCGTCTGCTACCTCGACCGCATCAACGTCGGATTCGCGGCGCTGACGATGAACAAGGAGCTCGGCTTCAACGCCACGATCTTCGCGTTCGGCGCGTCGGCGTTCTTCTGGGGCTACTGCCTGTTCGAGGTGCCGAGCAACATCGTGCTCGAGAAGGTCGGCGCGCGGCTGTGGATCGCGCGCATCATGATCACCTGGGGCCTGTTGTCGGGCTGCACCGCATTCGCCACCGGCGCGACCAGCTTCGCGGTGGTGCGCTGCCTGCTCGGCATCGCCGAGGCGGGCTTCTTCCCCGGCATGATCCTGTTCTTCACCTTCTGGTTCCCGGGCCGCTATCGCGGCCGGGTGGTCGGCTGGTTCATGACCGCGATCCCGGTATCGATCGCGCTGGGCGCGCCGATCTCGACCGGATTGATGGAGCTCGACGGCCTTTTGGGCATGGCCGGATGGCGCTGGATGTTCATCGGCGAGGCGGTGCCCGCCGTGCTGCTCGGCATCGGCGTGTTGATCTTCGTGCGCGACCGCCCGGCCAAGGCGAGCTGGCTCACCGCCGAGGAGCGCGACTGGCTGGCCGGCGAGCTGCAGGCCGAGCGCCACGCGGTCGACGCCGTGCGCGTCTACAGCCTGCTGCAGTCCTTGATCAACCCACGCGTATTGGCGCTCGCCGTGATTTATCTCGGCATCGCGACCGCCGGCGTTGGATTGGTCATTTTCCTGCCGCAGATGATCAAGCAGCTCGGCCTATCGCTCATGATGATCGGCGTGGCGACCGCGGTGCCTTACGTCATCGGCACGGTCGGCATGATCATCTGGGGCTTCGTGACGGACCGCATGAACGAGCGCCGCTGGAACCTGTTCTTCGCGTGCCTCGCCTCGGCGATCGGGCTTCTGATCGCCGGCGTGCTGCACGGCAGCCTGTGGGCGCTTGCCGGCTTGTCGGTGGCGACGGTCGGGTTCTACGGCATGAAGACGCCATTCTGGCCGCTACCCTCGACCTTCTTGTCGGGCACCGCGGCGGCGGCCGGCATCGCAGCGATCAACTCGCTCGGCAATCTCGGCGGCCTGATCGGCCCCAACGTGGTCGGCTTGCTCAAGGACGCGACCGGCAGCTTCGAGTCGGGCCTCTACGCGCTCGCCGGCTTCGCGCTCCTCTCCGCCGTCGTGACTCTGGTCGCCGTGCGCGAACCGAGCCGCGCCGTCACCGCGCCGCTACGCGCCACCCAGACGATCGGCTGAGCCGCCCGCTCAGGGCGCCGACGTCAGCGTCACGGCCTCGACGCCGGCCGCGACGTTGAGCCCGGAATTGCCCTCGATGCTGACCGGCTGGAGCGTGATCGACTTGTTCAAGCCGCCGACCAGGACGTTGGCGCCGACCCCGGCGCCCACGCTGGCGCTGCCGGTGACGCCGGCGTACTGACCCGCGAGCGCGCCCGGCGCGACGTCGATCGCCGGCGCGATCACGGTCCACACCATGACGGCCGAGCGCAGATAACCGATGTCGATGCCGTATTTCGAGATCGTGCCCGTGTAGTGCTCCTCGACGTTGGCGCGCGGCGAGTAGCTGCACTTGACCGTGCGCGACGAGCCGAAGACGAAGCCCCAGCCGCTGTCGACATTGCACGTCAGGATGCCGACCTTGACGCCCATCGAGTCCGCCCGCGCATCGGCGCAGACCGCTACGCCCGCCAGGGTCGCCAAAGCCGCCGCCACGGCGAGTCTCCGGCCCTGCTTCCGGTTCAGTGTCCGGTCCATGGATCGCGCTCCTGCTTGCGGAGGGGTCGTGTGCCGGTCCCGCACCGGCGCCCCGTCGCCCGACCGTCACCGTGCGACACGGGCGATCGTTCGGCAACTGGTTGATCTTGTCCCAAATGCGCTCAACCCGAGCGGCCGTCAACCGCCGGCCCGGGCCCACGGCGCCCGCGACTCGAGGAAATGCGCCTCGGTCGGCGCGATACCCGGGTCGTCGTCGAGCGAGCCCGCCGGGATGATGATCTCGCGGCCGCTGCGCGTCGGATGCGGCAGCGGCGAGCCGCAGGTCGTGCAGAAGCTGGTCGCGAAGCTGCGCGCCGTCGGCAGGTCGTAGCGCGCCACGCGATCGGCGCCCCGTGTCCAGCGGAAGGCGTCGGGCGCCACATAGGCGTTGGTCGCGGGGCTGGTGCCGCTCGCCTTGCGACAGCGCGAGCACCAGCACGTCAGGAAGCGCGCGAACGGCAGGTCGGCCTCATAGGCCACCGCGCCGCACAGACAGCCGCCGCGGAGCTTGGTCATGGGCGCACCCTCCACCCAACCCTCCCCCGCGCGGGGGAGGGTGTCGAGAGCGGATCGCCAATCGTCAGTTGCCCTTCACCAGCAGGGCGAGGATCGAGGCGAGATGATCGTCGGCGAGCTGTCTCAGCTCGGCGTCGGTGCGGTCCTGTACCGGGTGGGGAATGAACACGTACGCGGGATCGATACCCAGGGCCTTCGCCTGGGCGGCCGCCGCTTCGACGAACTCGGTCGTCGCGACGCCGACCACGGGAATGCCGCGGGCTTCGAGGTCTGCCATGTCATGCGTACAGCACGACGTGCAGGAGCCTCAATCGCTCAGGCCTTCGATGACGACATTGACCTCGGTGGCGATCTGCTGGCGCAGCGGCAGCGGCGCCGGCCGCGTGTTGGTCGGCTTGGCGTACTGCTTCACGGCATGGCCGCGCTCGCGCAGCCGCTCGGCGAGCCGCCCGAGGAACACGTCGCCGCGCGCCTTGGCGATGTCGAGGATGCCGATCGTCAGCCCGTCGAGCGCGGACGGACGCGCGAGCCGTGGGCGCGTCGAGACGCTCAGCTCCGCGGTGGGGTCGAGGATCACGGTCATGATTTCACCTCCTTGGTTACCGGACTGCTGCCGCGCGGGCCGCTCGCCGCCCAGCCGCCGATGATGCCGGAGAACATGCCGGCGGTGCCGCCGGCGCGCACCAGCATCAGGCCGGTCGGCGAGAACTTGTTCACCAGGGTGCCGGGCTTGGCCGCGCCGTTGCCCTCGGCGATGCCCTTGGCGCCCGGCATGACGTCCTCGGCCGGGAGCTTGGTCAGCTCGTGGAGCCGCTGGTAGAGGCGGGCCTTCGACCAGCCGGCGTCGCGGAAGGTGCGCTCGTGCTCGGGGCAGACGACGACCAGGGCGTCGCAGCCCGGCGCGATCTTGACGTTCTGCATCGACTTCAGGGACTCGGCGAAGCTGCGCGCCAGGCTCTCGGGCTCGCGCGACTTCTGGTCGACGATGCCCTGCAGGCCGAAGCCGGCGAACACCGTGACCGCCGACTTGCCCGGCGCGACGCCGCGCTCGACCGACAGCGGCTCCCACGACGAGTTCTCCTCGTCCTCGGCGAAGCAATAGGTGTACTTGCCCGGATTGCCGAGGGTGGCGCGATCGACCTCCTGCGGCCGGCCGCCGCCGATGTTGCGGATCACCAGCTGGAGCGCGCGGCCGATCGTGGCGTTGGCGCGATTGCCCTGGCCGAGCGCGTTGCCCTTGGCGTTCATGCCGATCATGCGGCGCACCGGGCCGTTCACCACGACGACCGGGCCGACATACATCGTGGTCGCGAGCACGCCGTGCATCGCGAACGGCTCGTCGAGCACGGCCTCGACCGCGGCCAGCACGACCGGCAGGTACTCGGGCTTGCAGCCCGCCATCACGGCGTTGATCGCGATCTTCTCGACGGTCGCCGGCGCGAGATCCGACGGCACCAGCCCGACGACCTCCTGGGGATCGCGCGTGGTGCCCTGGAGCATGCGCAGCACGCGCTCCTCGGTCGGCGGCACCAGCGGCAGCCCGTCCGACCAGCCGCGCTCGAACAGCGCCTCGACGTCGTCCTCGCCGGCGCCGATCTCGATGCGCCGCGACGCCAGCCCGGTCTCGCCGAACCTGATCTTGAGGCGCTCGAGCACACCGGGCTCGATGTTCTTGGCGCCACAGCCCGGGCGCGACGCCGGCAGGCCGGCGCCGACCCCCGCGATCCCGGTGACGCGTTCCCACTCGGCGCGATCCCAGCCGTAGGTGCGCGCAACCTCGCGGCCGCGCTCCAGCCGGATCACCGTCGGCACGATCTCGATCTTGAGCCGGTGGGACACGTCGAGCCCGGTGTCGTCGACGCGGCTCGGCACGGTCTCGGGAAAGGACGGATCGTCCTGGGTGAAGACGGTGAGCCCGGTGCGCCGGGCGAGCTCGCCCAGCACCGGCGCGGCGAGCACGCAGGTCGGGCAGTCGCGCTTGACCACGGCGACCAGGCCGTCCTGGGGAAGCATCGTGTCCGGCATCGGCGCACCCCTCGGTTGTCACGCGAGCATGAAGCCGGGGCCGGGCCGGGGCAAGACCCGGCGCGTCGCTAGAGGAACCCGATCGAGATCCAGGGGACGGCGGCGACGATCGCGAGGGCGGCGACCAGCGCGCCGATATAGGGCCAGATGCGCCACAAGGCGTCGTCAGGCGCGATGCGCCCGATCGCGCAGGCGCTGAAGAAGCCGACGCCGAACGGCGGCGCGAACAGGCCGATGCCCATCGCGAGGATCACGACCATGGCGTAGTGCACCTCGTGCAAGCCCATCGCACGTGCGACCGGGAACAGGAGCGGACCGAACAGCACGATCGCGGGCAGGCCCTCGAGCACGCTGCCGAGAATCAGGAAGGCGACGATCGTGATGGCGAGGAAGCCGGCCTTGCCGCCGGGCACCGCCGCCATCGTGTCGACCAGCCACTGCGAGAAACCCGACTGCGTCAGCGCCCAGGCCATCGCGGTGGCCGCGCCGATGATCAGCATGATGGCGCCGGTCAGCGACACGGTGTCGACCAGGATGGGGTAGACGCGGCGCCAGTTGAACGGCCGGTAGATCAGCAGACCGAGCAGCAGGGTGTAGACGACGCCGACGGTCGAGACCTCGGTCGCCGTCGCGACGCCGTCGATCACGGCGAACCGGATGATGAAGGGCAGGGTCAGGCCGGGCACCGCGATCAAGAGCGAGCGCGCGATGGCGGCGCCCGAGGCGCGCGCCGCTCCGCGTTCGGCCGCGACGCGCGAGCGGAACCAGGTGACGACGACCAGGCCGAGCGCGGCGACGGCGGCCGGCAGCAGGCCGCCGGTGAACAGCGCCGCGATCGACACGTTGGTGACCGAGCCGATGGTGATCAGCACGAGGCTGGGCGGGATGGTCTCCGACATCGCGCTCGAGGTCGCGAGCAGCGAAGCGAGCTCGCCCGGATGGGTGCCGCGCCGTTGCATCTCCGGACACAGGATCGGCGCGATCGCCGCCATGTCGGCCGCCTTCGAGCCCGAGATGCCCGACACCAGGTACATCGCCCCGAGCAGCACGTAGGACAGGCCGCCGCGCACGTGACCGATCAACGCGGCGAGGAAATTCACCAGCGCCCGCGCGATCCCGGTCGAGTCCATCAGCAGGCCGAGCACGACGAACATCGGCACCGACAGCAGCAGCAGGTTCGAGATGCCGTCGTCGATCCGATTGACCACGATGGTGAGCGGCGCGTCGGTGACCAGCGCCAGGTAGGACAGGGTCGAGATGCCGAACGCGAAGGCGATCGGCACGCCGGCGGCGACGCACGCCGCCACCATGACGACGAAGAACACCACCAGGCTGCCGTAGCCCATGCCGATCAGCAGCGGCTGGCCGAGCTGCAGCACGCCGGCGATCGCCGCGACCACGACGAGCGCCGACAGGAAGCCGCGCCAGGTCGAGGTCTCGAGCAGACGCAACAGCGCGATCACGGCGGCCAAGGTGAAACCGACCAGCAGCGCGACCACGCGATAGGCGTCCGAGATGTGCAGCGCCACCAGCTGGACGAAGCTCTGCTGGCCGAGATATTCCTGGGCCGGCAACAAGATCTCGAGCACGAAGGCGATCACCACCAGCGCCGCGATCGCGCCCAGCCGGTCGCCCCAGCGCGGGCCGATCCAGCTCACGAAGGTGGTGAGCCGCATGTGCTCCTCGCGGCGCAATGCCACGACGGTGCCGCACATCGCCAGCCACAGGAACAGGAAGTTGGCGAGCTCGTCGGACCAGATCAGCGGGCTGTCGAACACGTACCGGCACACGACGCCGGAGAACAGGATGACGATCTCGGCCACCACGAGCACGGCGCCGACCGCCTCGACCGTGACGCCGATCAGACGGTCGATGCGCAGCGCGAGGCGGCGCAGACCGCCGCGCGCCTCGGCGCCGCCGACGAGCGGGGCGCCGAGCCGCGTCGCCTCGCTGCTCATGCCAGCGGGCCGACGGCCTTCTCGAGCAATCCCCAGACGCGGTCGCCCAGCTGCTTCTTCATGTCGGGATAGAAGCCGGACTTGCGCAGCGCCTCCTGGAACGGCTTGGTGTCGGGCGTGTTGAACGCCAGCCCCTTCTCGGTGAGGTTCTTGACCTCGCCCTTGTCCATGACCTGCCAGTCCGCGCGCTCGGTGAGCGCGGCTTGGCTGAGGTTGCGATAGGCGATCTCCTGCAGGTCGGACGGCAGCTTGCGCCATGCCTGGTTGTTGAACGAGACGTGCAGCCCGGCCCACAGATGGTTGGTCACGCTGCAGTATTTCTCCACCTCGTAGAGCTTGGCGGTGTCGATCAGGATGAGGGGATTCTCCTGGCCGTCGACCACGCCGGTCTGCAGCGCGCTGTAGACCTCGCCGAAATTGAGGGCGGTCGGCGAGGCGCCGAGGTGCTGGAACAGCGAGATGAACAACGGCGCCACCGGCAGCCGGATCTTGACGCCCTTCAGATCATCCGGCGTGTTGATCGGCTTCGACTTCATCGTAATCTGGCGGAAGCCGTGGTCGAAGGCCTTGTCCATGCAGTAGAGGCCGACTTTTTCCGACAGGGTGCGGCAATATTTGCCGAGATCACCGTCCATCGCCTTCCACGCCGTCGGATAGTCGGGGAACGCGAAGCCGACCCCGAAGATCGCCGCCGACGGGCTCTTCTGCGCCAGGATGTCGAGCGACATGCCGTAGATTTCGAGCGCGCCGGCGATGGCCTGCGACATCATCGCGGTATCCTGGCCGAGCACGCTCGACGGGTAGAGCGTGATGCCGAGCCGGCCGCCGCTTTCTTCCTTGATTTTGGCCGCCGCTTCCTTGGAGCGGATCACCATCGGGTGGCCGTCGGGAAGCGCCGTGCCGTATTTATAGGCGAACTCGGCGGCGTTGGCCGGCCAGCGCAGACCCAGCGGCGCGGCGAGCGCGCCGGCGGCAGCGATCGAGGCGCGCGACAGGACGGTGCGGCGGGTAATGTTCATCGGCTTTCCTCCCAAGTCTTCTGCCGGGCCCGGTGCAATGCCGCGACCCCGGTAATTTACGGTCTCCAGGCGAGTTTCCCTGTCCGATGCCGGCTTTGGCCTTGGATCGGCCCACCGCCCCGGCGAAGCTGGGTGTCGATGTTATTCGCGATTTTCCGCGCCGCCGCAACTGCGATTGCGGTCTACGACATTTGAGGCTCGCGCTTGCTCCGCCGGGCGATGCAGACTGAAACTGCAGAGCGGAGGGAAAGATGCAGTTCGGCTTCAACCTGCCCAATAGCGGCGCGCTGGCGCAGCCCGAGATCATGGCGCGCATCGCCCGCGAGGGCGAAGCGATGGGCTACGACTACCTGACCGTCACCGACCACGTGACACTCCCCGACATGGCCGAGCCGGGCTACCCCTATTCGGAGAGCGGCGCGTTCTATTCGACCGACAGCGCGCATCGCCACGAAATGTTGACCCTGGCGTCCTGGCTCGCCGCGGTGACGACGAAGGTGCGGCTGGTGCTGGCGGTGCTGGTGGTGCCGCACCGCCCGGCGGTGCTCGCCGCCAAGCAGCTGGCGACGATCGATGCGCTGTCGGGCGGGCGGCTGACCGTCGGCATCGGCGCCGGCTGGCTCAAGGCCGAGTTCGACGCGGTGGTGACGACGCCGTTTGCCGAGCGCGGTGCCGTCACCGACGAATACGTCGCCGCGTTCAAGACGCTGTGGACCGAGAAGAAGCCGGTGATCGACGGCAAATACGTGCATTACAACCGGCTGCTGCTCGAACCCAAGCCGACGCAGAAGCCGCACCCGCCGATCTGGGTCGGCGGCGAAAGCGGCCCGTCGCTGCGCCGCGCCGCCAGGCTCGGCGATGCCTGGTACCCGATCGGCACCAACAACGCCCACCCGCTCGACAGCCTGCCGCGCTATCGCGCCGGCATCGAACGGCTGCGCCGGGCGACCGAGGCCGCCGGCCG
>DATJNS010000518.1:0-4023 GCA_035507915.1 Candidatus Sulfotelmatobacter sp. | reverse complement strand
TTCGCCGGCGACTTCCTCGGCATGGTGCCGGAGGACGTCTATCTGTCGGGCGCGGTGGCGATCGGCCCGGTCACGGTCAGCCGCTTCCCGCGCAAGCAGGTCGAGCAGCTGGTCGCGGTGTCGCCGCTGGTCGCGCGCCTCTTGCTGCGGCGCGCCTGCAGCGAGCTGATCGCCGCGCAGGACCAGATGCTGCTGCTCGGGCGCAAGAGCGCGACCGAGAAGGTCGCCTCGTTCCTGGTCATGATCGCGCGGCGCGCGCGCGGCGACGTGCTCGACCTGCCGGTCACGCGCGCCGACATGGCCGACTATCTCGGGCTGACCATCGAGACGGTCAGCCGCACCTTGACCCTGCTGCGCGAGGACGGCGTGATCGGCGTCAAGCGCGCGCACATCAGCATCGTCCGGCGCGGCGCGCTCGAGGAGCTCGCGGACGCCGCCTGAGCCGTCACGCTCGCCCCCCACATCGAGGAGACTCGTCATGCGTGAATTGATCGTCCGGGAAGACCCGCAGTTCGACCGCCTCAACCGCTCGATCGCCGCCCTCGAGGGCCGCTCGGCGCACGACCGCATGCGCCTGCAGTCGCTGCTCCAGGCGCTCTACGCCGAGCGCGACGAGCTCAAGCGCTACCATCGCGGCGGCCGGCGCTCGTAATCCGACGCGCGCAACTCTCTCCTCGAGGCCTGCCATGGACACCGTCGAGCGCGCCGCCAACCCTGCCGTCGATCCCGTCGATCCGGCCGTCGGCATGCCGCCGACGCCCGATCCGTTCAGCTTCGGCATGACGTTGCTGCCCGGGCTGCTCGAGGGCGTGCTCGAGACCGAGCCGGACGCCGCGCAGGCCGAGACGCTCGACCGCTTGATGCACGCCTGGCAGGGCCGGCTCACCCACTCGATCGCGCCGGCCTCGCTGGCGCTCGCCTACAGCGACTGGCTGATGCACCTGATGAACGCGCCCGGCAAGCAGGCGATCCTGGTGCAGAAGGCGATGCGCAAGGCCACGCGCTTCATGGTCCAGGCGGCCCAGTCCGCCTACGACCCGCACCGCGCGCCCTGCATCGAGCCCTCGGCGCACGACCGGCGGTTCCGCGCGCCCGAGTGGCAGCAGCCGCCCTTCGACCTGATCTGGCAGGGCTTCCTGCTGACCCAGAAGTGGTGGTACAGCGCGACCACCGGGGTGCGCGGCGTGTCGCGCGAGAACGAGGACATCGTCGCCTTCACGACGCGCCAGATCCTCGACCTGCTGGCGCCGTCGAACTATCTCGCGACCAATCCCGAGGCGCTCGCCGCGACGATGGCGCAGGGCGGCATGAACCTGGTGCGCGGCGCGATGAACGCGCTCGAGGACTGGGAGCGCGCGAACTCGGGCCGGCCCCCGGTCGGCGTCGACAAGTTCCGCGCCGGCCGCGACGTCGCCTGCACGCCGGGCACCGTGGTGTTCCGCAACGAGCTGATCGAGCTGATCCAGTACGCGCCGACCACGCCGACCGTGCGGCGCGAGCCGATCCTGATCGTGCCGGCCTGGATCATGAAGTACTACATCCTCGACTTGTCGCCGGAGAACTCGCTGGTGCGCCAGCTGGTCGACGCCGGCCACACCGTGTTCATGATCTCGTGGCGCAACCCGGGGGCCGACCAGCGCGACCTGTCGTTCGACGACTATCGGCGCCTGGGCGCGATGGCGGCGCTCGACGCGGTCACGACGATCTGCCCGGACACCAAGGTCCATGCCTGCGGCTATTGCCTCGGCGGCACCCTGCTCGCGATCACGGCCGCCGCGATGGCGCGCGACCACGACGACCGGCTGCAGAGCATCACGATGCTGGCCGCGCAGGTCGATTTCGCCGACGCCGGCGAGCTGATGCTGTTCATCAACGACAGCCAGGTCGCCTATCTCGAGGACACGATGTGGGAGCAGGGCTATCTCGACACGCGCCAGATGGCCGGCGCGTTCCAGATGCTGCGCTCCAACGACCTCGTGTGGTCGCGCGTGATCCACCAGTACCTGCTCGGCGAGCGCCAGCCGGTCACCGACATGATGGCGTGGAACGCCGACGCCACCCGCCTGCCCTTCCGCATGCACTCGGAGTATCTGCGCCGGTTCTTCCTCGCCAACGACCTGGCCGAGAGCCGCCACATCGTCGAGGGGCGCACGGTCGCGCTGTCCGACATCGAGGCGCCGCTGTTCGTCGTCGCGACGCGCAGCGACCACGTCGCGCCGTGGCGCTCGGTCTACAAGAACATGCTGCTGATCGACTCGCCGGCGACCTTCGTGCTGGCGTCGGGCGGCCACAATGCCGGCATCGTGAGCCCGCCGGGCGATCCGCGCGGCAGCTACCAGATCGGCCAGCGCACGCCCGGCACGCCGCACATCGACCCGGTGCTGTTCGCCCGCAACGCCGCCATGGTCAAGGGCTCGTGGTGGACCGCCTGGATGGGCTGGCTCGACGAGCAGTCCGAGGCGGGCGCCGCGCCGCCGCCGATCGGCGCCCCGACGGCCGGCTACGACGCGCTCGAGCCCGCCCCCGGCCGCTACGTGCTGGAGCCCTGAGGGCTGCGGCGCGAGATTCCAATTCGGATCGGGCCGCCCCCCTCATCGCGTCATTGCGAGCGGAGCGCGCTCGTCGAGCACGGGTTTGCCGTCAGGCCGACGTCACGACGAAGCCGGCGCGCGGGAAATGCACGCAGACCTCTCCGACCGCGGGATCGCTGCGTCGGATGACGATCTCATGGACGCCCGAGGCGACCAACTCGCCGACGACCGGGTCGCGTCCGGTGTCATCCGGCGCGACGCTCACCGTCTGACCCGGTTTCCGGCCGATCGGATCTCCCGGATCGGGGAGTGCGCCGGCGATCGACGTCGCGTCCCGCGCCGCATCGAGCGCTGCCTTCGCGGTCGTCGGGCGCCGCCTGCCATGGCCGATTCCGGCAACGCGCTCGGTCCACCGCAGCAGCCTCGGAAAGCCGGCGAGCGGCACCGCCGTCGGACCGAAATTTTGCTTCAAGAACCAAATCGGATGGTAGGCGGCGAGATCGGCGAGGCTGGCGGCGGAGCCCTGCAGGAACGCGCGCCCGTCGATCAGCATCTGATCCAGCCAATCGAAATGCGCGCGCAGCTGATCGAGCAGGTTCGGTACCGCCGCCGTCATCGCGGCCGGATCGATGTTTCGGCCGGAGAATTTGGCGCGGTCCTCGAGAAATCCCGCGGGCAACGCGTCGGGTCGCTTCGCGAACATGATGCCGGCAGCCGGGCTGAACATCGTCTTCTCGGCCCACCAGGCGAGCGCATCGGCCGCGCCGTGGCCGGCGGGATAAAAGCTCGGGGTGGGATGCCGGCGCTCGAGCTCGCGCATGATCAGCTGGCTGTCGCAATAGATGTCCGCGCCGATCTGCAGCACGGGCGTCTTGCGGTAGCCTCCGGTCAGCGCCGTCAGATCGGGTTTTGGCATGATGACGGGGATTTCCACCGATCCCCAGGCCAGGCCCTTCAGACCAAGACCGAGCCGAACCTTCTCCGAATAGGGCGAGATCTCGTAGTGATGCAGGATGATGTCGGTCATCGAGACGGTCCTCGTTTTGGATGATGGTTCCTCGGCGCGAGTGCCCTTGAAGTCGTTCACTCGCGAGCGCCGACGAATTCGGCAACGGCGCGGGTAACGGCGTCGGGCTGCTCCAACAGCTGAAAGTGTCCCGCACGAGGCAGGTCGATGACCCGGACGCGCTCGCCGAATTGCTCGCGCAGCGCGTGGCCATTGCCCGGCGGAGCCGGTTCGTCGTCGAGCCCCTGGATCGCGAGAAGCGGGGCGGTTCCGGCGCCCCACCACTCTTCGAGCGCCATGCCCCGGCTGGTCGCGAGGTGGGCGAGATGCACCGCCGGCCAGCATTCGACCCGCGCGAGGATTTTCGGATCCGACGCCGGCGACAGCCAGCGCGCGCCCAGCACGGTGACGCAATCGCTGCCGTTCATCTTGACGTCCGTGGCGTTGCGAAAGGGCGTGCCGAGCGGCGTCGCGGGTCCGATGAGA
>DATJNS010000517.1:0-5906 GCA_035507915.1 Candidatus Sulfotelmatobacter sp. | reverse complement strand
GCGAGCCACGGCAGATCGGCCAGCCGCCAGACGTGATGGTGTGTGTCGATGATCGGTTCGCTCACGCCTCACTCCGGCTTGAGGCCGGCCTCCTGCGCGTCGCGTGCCCACTTGGCGATCTCGGCCTTGATATAGGCGGCGAACGCGTCGGGTCCGAGCGGCGCGGGATCGACGCCGAGCTTGGCGAACTGCGCTGCCGTCTCGGGCTTGGCCATGAACGTGGCCGATGCCTGGTAGAGCTGGTCGATGATCGGGCGCGGCGTGCCGGCGGGGGCGACCAGGCCCCACCACAGGATGATCTCGAAGCCGGGCAGCGTGTCGCCGATCGGCGGCAGGTCGGGCGCCAGCGGCGAGCGCTGTTGCGAGGTCACGCCCAGGCCCTTGAGCTTGCCGCCCTTGATCTGCGCCAGCCCGACCGCGAAATCCGCGAAGGTGAACGAGACCTCGCCCGAGATGGTGTCCATGACGGCGGGCGGGATGCCCTTGTACGGCACCTCGACGACCGGGAAGCGGCCCATCGTCTTCAGCTTGGCGAGCGAGACTTGGCCGCCGGCGGTGCCGTAGCCGCCGGTCAGCTGGCCGCTCTTCCGCGCGTAGGCGACGAACTCCTTCACCGAGCTGGCCGGGAAGTCGGTCTTGACGAGCAGGATCATCGGCGACGTCACGATGCGGAGGATCGGCGCGAAATCCTTCTCCGGGTCGTAGCCGACGTTCTTGACCAGCGCGGGCGCGGCGGCGCCGGCCGTGTTGGTCGTCACCAGCAGCGTGTAGCCGTCAGGCGCGGCGCGCGCGACCTCGGCCGCGCCGATCGTGCCGAGCGCGCCCGATTTGTCCTCGACGACGAACGGCTGGCCGAGGCGCTGCTGGAGCTCCTGGCCGAGCACGCGCGCGACCTGGTCGGGACCCGAGCCCGCGGGGAACGGGACGATCAGCCGCACCGGACGGCTCGGATAGGTCTCGGCCGCCGCGGCGCCGGCCAGGACGACGAACAACAACGCGTACGCAACCCGCTTCATGCACGCTCCCTCCCCGGAACGGACGACAGCATACGGACGAGGCGCGACCGCGGAAGCCCCAATCTGTCGTCTGTCGTCGGTCGTCGACGATCTGCTACCGTGGCGCGGAAGGAGACAGCATGCTGGATCTTGGGCGCAGCCTGATCGCCAGCGCCGAACGGAATCCGCGGGCGCTCGCGCTGGTCGACGGCGCGTTGCGGCTCGGCTATCGCGAGTGGCTCGACCGTGCCCTCCGGTTGGCCGGTGCGTTCGATGCGCTGGGCCTGAAGCGCGGCGATCGTCTCGTCAGCGTGCTGCAGAATCGGTGGGAGGCCGCGACGCTGCACTGGGCCTGTCAGCTCGCCGGCATCGTCATCACGCCGGTCAACTGGCGCGCCAAGGCCGAGGAGCTCGAGTACTGCCTCGCCGATGCCGAGGCGCGCGCGCTGGTGTTCGAGGAGGTCTCGGCGCCCGCGGCGGGCGGGGCGCCGAGCGCGCAGGCGCTGCCGCGCATCGCGGTGGGCGCGGCACAAGGCGGCAGCCACCGCTTCGACGAGCTCTTGACGGCGCCGCCCGCGCGTGACGCGCCGCGCGCGACCGCCGATGACGTTTCGCTCATGCTCTACACCTCGGGCACCACGGGACGGCCCAAGGGCGTGCCGCGCCGACATCGCGCCGAGCGTGCGGCGGCGTTGGCGCACGTCGCGCAGAACCGTTACGCGAGCGGCGAGCGCACGCTCGGCGTGATGCCGCTCTATCACACGATGGGCGTGCGCTCGCTGCTCGCCATGGCGCTGATCGACGGCACCTTCGTGTGCCAGCCGCGCTTCGAGGTCGCCGGCGCGCTCGACGCGATCGCGCGCGAGCGCGTGACCTGCCTCTATCTCGTGCCGACGCTCTATCACGATTTGCTGCACCATCCGGATTTCTCGCGCACCGACATCGCGTCGGTGCGCAAGCTCGGGTTCGCCGGCGCGCCGATGACCGACGCGCTGCTCGGCAAGCTCGCCCAGGCGTTCCGGCCGGAGCTGTTCGTCAACCACTACGGCTCGTCGGAGATCTACACCTTCACGATCGAGCCGAACGCGCCCGCCAAGCCGGGATCGGCCGGCAAGGCGGGGCTCAACGAGACCGTCCGCGTGGTGCGGTTGGGCGCGCTGGATCCCGAGGCACGCGCCGCGGTCGGCGAGGAGGGCGAGATCATCTGCAGCCTCGACAGCGACGAGGCGTTCGAGGGCTATTGGCGTCGGCCGGACGCCGATGCGAAGGCGCTCCGCGGCGGCTGGTACTTCACCGGCGACACCGGCTATCGCGACGCCGACGGCGACCTGTTCGTGACCGGGCGCGTCGACGACATGATCATAACGGGCGGCGAGAACGTCTCGCCGGTCGAGATCGAGAGCTTGTTGTCGCTGCACCAGGCGGTCGCCGAGGTCGCGGTCGTGGGCCTCCCCGACGAGCGCTGGGGCCAGCGCGTCGTCGCCTTCGTCAAGCGCGCGGCGCCCGTCGACGGCATCGCGCTCGATGCCCACTGCCGCGAGTCGGGCCTGACGAATTTCAAGCGCCCGCGCGACTACGTTTTCGTCGCCGAGATTCCGAAATCGCCGGTCGGCAAGATCCTGCGCCGCCTGTTGGTCGCCGGCGACTATCAGGCGGAGCCATCGCACAAGAGAGCGTCATGACTGCAGATCAAATCGAAACCGACGGGTTCCGCATCGAGATCGATCCGGCGCACGAGCGCGCCGACATCGTGCTGGACCGCCCGCCGCTCAACGTCATCTTCATGCCGCAGCGCGACCGGCTGCGCCACGCCTTCGAGACGCTCGATCAAGACGTGCGCGTGCGCGTGATCGTGCTGCGCAGCGCCGGCGAGCATTTCTCCTCCGGCGGCCGCATCCCCGGCTTCATGGAGGCCTCGCCCGAGCACGTCTCGATGCTGGCCGACAACGTCGCCGCGCCCGAGCGCTGCCGCAAGCCGGTGATCGCCGCCGTGCGCGGCTACTGCTTCGGCGTCGGCTTCGAGCTCACCTTGGCCTGCGATTTCCGCATCGCGTCGGAGACCGCGGAGTTCGGCCTGCCCGAGATGCGCATCGGCATGATCCCGGGCTCGGGCGGCTCGGCGCGGCTGCTGCACATGATCGGCATCGCGCGCACCAAGGACATGGTGATGCGCGCCAAGCGCGTGAACGGGCGCACCGCCGAGGCGTGGGGCTTCGTCACCGAGTGCGTGCCCGACGTGGCGCTCGAGGCGACGGTCGCCAAGCTGGTCGACGAGCTGCGCGGCTTCTCGCCGCTCGCTCAGCGCACGATCAAGAGCGTGCTCAACCGCGGTCAGAACGTCTCGGTGCAGGGCGCGATCGAGCTCGAGGGCCAAGCCTACGGCAGGCTGCGCGGCTCGGCCGACTTCAAGGAAGGCGTCGACAGTTTCGTCGAGAAGCGCAAGCCGGTGTTCAAGGGCGAATAGCGGCCGGTCAGGCGCCCGCGCTGCGCTTCGGCACGATGATCTTGGCGGTGGCCACCAGCACCGGCTCGTTGCGCTGGTTGTAGGTCGTGGTGCGGATCCGCGCCAAGCCGCGGTCGGGCCTCGAGCGCGACGGCTTGACCTCGATCACCTCGCTCTCGGCGGTCAGCGTGTCGCCCGGCCGCACCGGGTTGGGCCAGTCGAGCGCCTCGACTCCCGCGCCGGCGAAGCCCCAGCCCAGCCGGGCCTCGCCCTCGACGATCAGCCGCATGGTCAGCGCCATGGTGTGCCAGCCGCTCGCCACCAGCTCGCCGAAGATCGTGGCCTTGGCGGCCTCGGGGTCGAGATGGAATGGCTGCGGATCGTACTCGCGGGCGAACGCCTGGATCTCCGCCAGCGCGACGGTGCGGCGGGCGGTGCGGAAGCGCTGGCCGGGCTGCAGGTCCTCGAGAAAGTGCATCGTCACGCCGAGCCTCCATCTGGGTGTGCGGCCGAGCCGGACGTGCTATAATATGATAAACATCATTTATAAAGACAAGCGCCATGCGCTATCCGAAAGAGCATAAATCGCGGACCCACCGGCGGATCGTCGAGACGGCGGCGCGGGCGTTCCGCGCCAACGGCATCGGCGGCGTCGGCGTCGCCGACCTGATGGCCGAGGCCGGCCTGACCCATGGCGGCTTCTACGCCCACTTCAAGTCGAAGGATGCCCTGGTGGCCGAGGCGTGCCGGCAGGCGCTCGACGCCACCACCGAGACCCTCGATTTCCGTGCGCGCGGCGCGCCGCCGGGCGAGGGTCTGCGCACCGTGGTGCGCACCTATCTCAGCCGCAGCCATCGCGACGACGCGGCGCGCGGCTGCGTCATGGCGAGCCTCGCGGGCGACATCGCGCGCGCCGCGCCCGAGACGCGCCACGCCGTGACCGAGGCGCTCGGCCGTCTGGTTGCGGTGATCGCGCGCCAGATCCCCCAGGAAGACGAGCGCGCGCGCATGGGCCGTGCGCTGGCGGTCGCCGCCAGCCTGGTCGGTGCGATGGCGCTCGCGCGCGCGGTCGACGACGACGCGCTGTCGGACACGATCCTCGAGGCGACGCGCGCCTTCGTGCTCAAGGCGGCGGCGCGCTGAAGCCGTCTCAGAACACCGGGATGATGTCGTCGGGATCGAACGCGACGGTGGCGCCGTCGATGCCGATCTCGGGGATCGCCGGGAAGGCGATGCCGTGCGGCTCGACCAGGCCCTTCATCTTGAGCACGGCGGCGCGCCAGTTCTCGCGGCGCTCGTCCAGCGTGAGGATGCCGAGTCCGGCGCCGCGCGCGACCGCCTCGAGCATCCGGTGCGCCGGGCGGAACGTCGGCCCGAGCTCCCAGAACTGCTCGGGCGGCTCGTAGAGAATGCCCGACAGGAACACGTAGCCGGCGCGCAGCTGCTTCGTGATCATCGCCTTCTCGTCGGCGCTCAGCCGCGGCAGCAGCTTGGCGAGAACCGCGAGGCAGATCGCCATGTGGCGCGCCTCGTCCTTGCCGACGCAGCGGAACGCCTTCTTGAGCAGCGGGATGGTCGAGCGCTGATGCATGCCGTGGAACAGCGTCGCCGCCGCGACCTCGCCCATTAAAAACGAGGTGAACAGGATGGCGAGCGGATATTTGTCGACCGCGGACTTGTAGCCGTTCCAGTAGCGCGCGCCGTTGTGGAAGTACCAGCGCACGTTGTTGAGCGCGAGCTTGCCGAGATCGGTCGTCGGCGCATGGCCGAGCGGACCGCCCGGCGTCAGCGTCGTGATCACGCGCTGGCAGATCTCCTCGTGGTTGACCTCGTCGCGGGTCACCAGGAAGAAGCATTTGCGCACGGGATCTTCCTCGTGCTGCTCGTAGGTGCGGATCATCGCGCGCGCGAACGCCGCCGGCCCCGAGCTGTCGAACACCGAGAGCAGCGCGAACCAGTACGCGATCGCGTAGCGCTGGTCGGGCGTCAGCGCCGCCGGATCGAGCGTGTCCCAGGGCAGCCGCGCCGGGCTCCAGCCGGGGTCGCGGCCGCTTTCGTAGATCTCGACGAGCTTGGTCGTCTCGGTGCGCCACTCGAGCGGGAAGATGTTGGCCGCCGGGAACGGCGGCGGCTCGGTCGTGCCGAACAGGAGCTGCGCGACGTCCGGGGCCGCCGCGTCGGGCGGCGCCGTCATCGCTGCGCTGAGCACGGCCGCCTCGACAGTCGCCATGATGACCTCCCGGTTCTTGGCATGATGATACGGAATTTATCCACGAGTGTCTATTTTTGTATCATGTTTAGACCGCATCGCTTGACCGTCGTTTTTTGGCATGTGATCTTGCCACGACAACGGCGAACGACGCGCAGCATGCGACGTATCACGTCGAAAGAGGGAGGCGTCTGATGGCGGGCACCGTCGGCTACGCGGTCGCGGACGGTGTCGCGACCATCACGCTGAACCGACCCGA
>DATJNS010000516.1:0-13369 GCA_035507915.1 Candidatus Sulfotelmatobacter sp. | reverse complement strand
GCGCTACGACGGCCCGTGCCCGCCCAAGGGACGCGGCGTGCACCACTATCACTTCCGACTGCTGGCGCTCGACGTCGAGCGCCTGAGCCTGCCGGGCGATGCGTCGGTCGTGCGCGTGGCTGACGCCGCGCGCGGCCACGTTCTGGCCGAGGCCCAGCTGATCGGCACCTACGCGCGCTGAGCGGTCGCGTGCTCTGTGACGTCGTCATTGCGAGCCCACGCTACGCGCGGACCCGGGGGCTCCCGCGGGCGCCGGCAGCGTGTGCCCTCGGAGACCCCTACAGCAGCTCCTGGACCGAGTCCTCGAGGGCGAACACGTCGAGGATCTCGAGGTCGTGGCCGACGCGGCGGATCAGCTTGCGGCGCGTCAGGTCGGCGAAGGTGCGCGCGACCGTCTCGCGCGTGGTCGCGGCGCGGTTGGCGATGTCGGTCGCGGTCGGCGCCGGCCGGATGGTGATGCGGCTCGCGGTCTCGCCGCGGCTCCACTGGCGCGCCAGGCGCACGAGCTCCACCGCGACGCGATCGGGCGCGCGCAACGCCGAGAGGTCGCGCAGGCGGATGTTGATGCCGCGCACGATGGCGGTCAGCGTGCGCATCACGTTGACGGCGAACTCGGGGTGGTTGCGCAGCAGCAGCAGGAAGTCCTTGCCCGACAGCACCGCCGCGACGGTGTCGAACAGCGCGATCACGTAGGCCGAGCGCGGCCCGCCGTCGATCGCGGCGATCTCGCCGAAATGGCCACCCGGCCCGTTGTCGGCGTACGAGATCTCGCGGCCCGAGGCGGTGAACTGCACGACGCGCACCAGGCCGTGGCGGACGAACAGAACGTCCTGCGCGAGATCGTCCTGCGTAATGATCGTCGACTCTTTGGGGAACAGCTTCCAGACGCACTTGGCCTCGGCCTGACGGATCACGTCGCGCGGCAGCCCGCGGAACAGGAACATTTCGTTCAGCGTCAGGCTGATGCGATGCTTGGCGACGAAGGTCTCGAGATCCATCGGCCGCGATCCGTTATTGGCGGCCATGATGGCAACAAGACCCGGCAATTGCGAGCGTTTCGGTTGCGCGACGGGCCGGCCGGGGTCGGGCCAAGCGCCTGCCGGACCGGCCAAAAACCCGGTTGGGCGGGCCGCCGGCAGGGGGCGGAGGGGGCGTTTCGGGGCCTTTTCGGGGGCCCGGACAAACTCGCTAAAGATTTCGTCAAAGTGTGACGGGGGTCACAGAACTCGCTTGGCCGGCGGCCTACCGTGACGACATGGCCGCACCCGGATGGAGTAATGCCCCATGTCCGCCCAGATGACCGCCCGAGCTTTCCAGGCCAAGGAAGAGTCCGTCCACGAGTCCTACCTGGAGACCATCAGACTGACCGAGCGGTTGCACCGCCAATTCCTTGAGGTCGTCAAGAACGAGCTGGAGAAGCTCGGGATCGAGGACTTGAACAATGTTCAAAGTCTGATCCTGTTCAATATCGGGAAGAACGAATACACGGTCGGCGAGCTGACCGCCCGAGGCTATTACCTCGGCTCGAACGTCTCCTACAACGTGCGCAAGATGGTCGAGCACGGCTATCTCGAGCAGGAGCGCTCGACCCACGACCGGCGCTCGGTGCACGTCCGGCTGACCGCCAAGGGCATCGCGGTGTGGGAGAAGCTCGACGCCATGTTCGACCGCCAGGTCTCCGCGCTCGCGGCCAGCGAGACCGCCGAGGAGCTCGAATCGGCCAACGGCGCCTACAAGCGCCTCGAGCGCTTCTGGATGCAGTTGACCGAGTTCGCGCCCGAGCTCGTGCGCCACGCCGGCTGATCCGAGGGTCGAGCCACCGCCATGAACCGCACCCCCCTGCGTCCCGCCGCGCCGCGCCCGCGCTCGGGGTCGGCCGAACCGCTCCGGCCGGTGCCCGCGAGCGCGCGCCACAGTCCGGCCAAGGGCACCTATCTGGAGGCGATCCATCTCGCCGAGCGGCTGCATCGCCAGTTTCTCGAGGTCGTGCAGGCCGAGCTCAATCGCGCGGGCATCGGCGACGTCAACAACGTCCAGGCCCTGATCCTGTTCAACATCCGCGAGGACGAGCTGACCGTCGGCGAGCTGACCAACCGCGGCTACTATCTCGGCTCGAACGTCTCCTACAACCTGCGCAAGATGGCCGAGCACGGCTACCTCGTGCAGGAGCGCTCGCCGCACGATCGCCGCTCGGTGCGCGTGCGCCTGTCGGACAAGGGGCTGGCGCTGTGCCGTCTGCTCGACGCGATGTTCGAGCGCCAGCTCGATGCCGTCAGCGGCATGCAGCTGGGCGCCGAGCTGAAGTCCGCGTCGAACGTCTTCCGCCTGCTCGAGCGGTTCTGGATCAGCCAGATCGGCTACAGCCGCGCCGCGCCGCGCGACTGAGCGCCACACCCCGCTGCCATCCCATGACGGGCCGGTTGTGAATCCGCGCGCGCTCTCCTAGCGTTGCCCGGCCGCACGCGCGGCATCGGCGCGCGCAACAAGGGATGGTATCCCCACGTTGCCGTCCGACGTCGATTGCGGCAGTTCGGGAGCGGTGGTCATGGCGCGCTGGCGGCGCTGGGGGCGGGGCGGCGGTGTCATCGCGGCGATCGTCGTCGCGGCCGGAACCGCCGGCGCCCAGGCGCCGGCGCCCGTCGAGGAGGCGCCGCTCGGCGCCGGGATGCCGCCTGCCGCGGCGACGCCGCCCGCCGCCGAGACGCCGGCGCAGCCGCTCGGCCCGACCCTGACGTCGCCCTACGACATCTCGCTGTGCCTGTGCCTGCAGCGCGACATCGCCAAGCGCCAGGCGACCCTGAACGAGCGGCGCGGCGCCTACGACCAGCTCGCGGGCGAGATCCGCGACGCGCAAACCGCGATCGCGCGCGACCGGCCCCGGGTCGACGTCAACGATCCGGCCGCGGTCGCGCGCTTCAAGATGCGGCTCGACGAGCTCGACGCCATGTCGGCGCGCCAGGCGCAGGTCGTGCTGCCCGCGTACCAGGCGGCGGTCGGAACCTACAACCAGCGGGTCGCGCAATTCACCGAGCGCTGCAGCGGCCGCGTCTACGATCCGGGCGTCACCGCCCAGGTGCGCAACAACCTGATCTGCCGCCTCGACGACTGAACGCGCGCGCGGCCGTATCGGCGGCCGCTCAGAACTCGAGGTGCACGCGCACGCCGATGATCGACACCGGGCCGCGATCGGCGTTGTAGCCGGGGTTGGCGATGAACTGGTAGTCGAGCCCCAGATTGGCGCCCTTGACGATCTGGGCGTCGTAATAGGCCTCGACGATCTCCTCCGGCTTGTAGTTGAGCTGGCCGTCGCCGACGATGAAGCCGATGTTGCCCGCTTCGTAGAAGGCCCGGTGCCGCGAGCTCAGCATGTTGATCACGCCGGCGAGCCCGACCGTGTCGTCGACCCGACCCCAGCGGTTGCCCTTGAGGCTGAGGCCGGTCTGGGCCTCGCTGTCGACCTCGGTGTACATGAACTCCTGCACGCGGCCAGGGTTCCAGCTCGCCCGCGCGAACGCGCCGAGATCGTCGGTGATCTCCTGCTCGGCGTTGAGGCCGAACGCGTAGTTCACGCGATAGCGCCGGAAGCCGTAGAGCGGCTGGGTGACGCTGACCGGGCCGAGATTGCCGTAGGTCGACTGATAGTCTACCGCGTCGGTGCGGTCGACCATGACGAGCTCGCGCACCGCGCCGGGATGGGTGCCGAGGCGCCAGCGCTCCTCGAGCTCGTTGAGCGATTGCCAGGCCTGGCCCCACGTGTCGTTGAGCGGCTTCGCATTGGTCTCCTTCGAGACCTCGAACATGCCGGTGCGCGCCGCGAACCACGCGTTGTTGTACTCGACCGCGACGCCCTCGGTGTAGCCGCGCGCGTCGGCGGCGAAATCGACCGCGCCGTTGCCGACTAGCACCCAGTTTTCGAACTGGGTGCGCGCGTCGTGCGCGTACTTGTTGTCGTCGAAGATGTCCCACACCGAGATCTTGCCGGCCGTGACGGTGATGCGCTCGACGTCGACCGGCCCGGCGAACTGCAGCTGGTCGCCGTCCAACGTCTCCTGCGGACCGCCGAGCCCGATCACCTGACGGACGAACAGGCGCGGCACGGTCAGGGTTGGATCGGTCTTGCCGACGCGGAACGCCTCGTTGTTCGGAAAGCCGGCGACGCCGGTCGAGCTGTTCAGCCCGAAGCCCTGGTCCCATTCCGGATTGACGAAGACCGCCGCGCCGTCCCACAGCTTGCGGCCGAGCACCGGCCCGAAGCTGATGGTCTCGCGCCCGCGCGCGCCCGGCGTCAGGCTGTCGGGCCCGACATAGGGCGAGCGAAAACCCGGATGGAACTGATCGATGAACGTGAACTGGCCGTGCATCAGCCAGCCGTCGGCCTCGAGGTCGTCGCGCAGGTCGCCGATCTGGTCGAGCAGGCCGCCGCCGTCACGCAGGGGCGAGCCGGGCGGTGCCGCCGCCGCGGGCAGCGAGGCGCTCAGTGCGCCGCTGACCAGCGCGACGCCGAGGAGCGCAGGCGCGAGCCGGCGCGCGGCGTCCGTGCGCGACACGACAGTCACGCGTCGCGCTCCGTCATCGAACTGTCACGATGCGCGCGCGACGCCGCGGGCTGCGTGACGCAGCCGGTCGCGACCGTGAAAGCGGCGAGCGGGCACAGGTCGATCACGTGGAAGGCGCTCCAGAAGCGGCCGAAGCGCTCCAGCATCAGCACGACGTGATCGACCATCACGGCGCCGAACCGCAGCACCCTCTGGCGACTCACATAGAGGACGAGGGGCGTCGACGGCAAGCCCCACGACCGTGTCATCGCCGCGCAACCCGTCGGGGCCATCCGATGCGTCCGATCCGAGCGACGCGAGCCCACGCGGTGGGTCGCTGGCGCCGTGCACGAAGGCGCGGTGCCGATCCGGTTCGACATTCGGCGCACGATCGGCTAGATACTCCCCTGGGGGATAGGATCAGGAGCATGTCGCACACCAAGCGAGAGAAACAGCAGCTGCTCAACCGCATCCGGCGCATCCGCGGCCAGCTCGAGGCGGTCGAGCGCGCGCTCGATACCGAGGCAGGCTGCGCCGCCGTGCTGCAGCAGGTCGCGGCGTGCCGCGGCGCGCTCAACGGCCTGATCGCCGAGGTCGTCGAGGGCTACATCCGCGAGCACGTCGTCGATCCGCGCGCGCGCCGCGACGATCCCCGCGCGCGGGCCGCCGAGGAGCTGGTCGGCATCGTCAACTCCTACCTGACCTGAACCGGAGCGGCGCGCCGAGGAGCCGACCCATGCATTCGGAATCGATCGACGCGTTGCGCCACGAGCACGTGTTCCTCGGCGACGGCCACGCGCGCAACGAGCGCAAGACCTGGACCGTGATCGCGCTGTGCGGCGCCATGATGGTGCTCGAGATCGGCGGCGGCATGCTGTTCGGCTCGATGGCCCTGGTCGCCGATGGCCTGCACATGAGCACGCACACCGCGGCGCTGCTGATCGCGGCGCTGGCCTACGCGTACGCGCGGGTGCATGCGCGCGACGAGCGCTTCGCCTTCGGCACCGGCAAGCTCGGCGACCTCGCGGCGTTCAGCTCGGCCCTCATCCTCGCGATGATCGCGCTGCTGATCGCCTGGGAGAGCGTGCAACGACTGGTCCACCCGGTGTCGATCGCGTTCGACGAAGCGATCCCGGTCGCCGTGCTCGGGCTCTGTGTGAACGTCGCGAGCGCCTGGCTGCTGCGCGACCAGCCGCACGATCACCACGGGCACGCGCACGACGATCACGGCGACGACGACGCGCACGATCACGATCACGACCATGACCATGACCATGACCATGGGCATCACGACGCGCAGCATCGCGATCTCAATCTGCGGGCAGCCTATGTCCACGTCATCGCCGATGCCGCGGTCTCCGTGCTCGCCGTGATCGGCCTGACCGCCGGGCGGCAGCTCGGCTGGGTCTGGATGGATCCGGTGATGGGGCTCATCGGCGCCGGCGTGATCGCCAACTGGTCGTGGGGTCTGGTGCGTGCCGCGGGCGCGATCCTGCTCGATCTCCGTCCGGACCCGGTGCTGGCCGCCGAGATGGTGCGCCGGCTCGAAGCGAACGGCGATCGCGTCACCGATCTGCATCTGTGGCGCGTCGGTCCGGGCCATTCGGCCGCGGTGGTGTCGATCGTCTCGGATGCGCCGGCGCCGCCGGCCGACTACAAGTCGCGGCTGGCCGATCTCCGGACCCTGAGCCACCTCACCATCGAGGTGCAGCCCTGTCCGGGACACTGAAGCCGGCGCGCGCGCCTCGGTCGGCCTGAACGCGCCGCGTCAGGCGTCGCCGTTGTCGAGCACGAGGCGCGGCTTGCGGCGGGACGGCGGCGCGTCCGGCGCGGCGGGATCGGCGCGGCCCCGCGCTTCGAGCGCCGCGGCCTGCTCCTCGAGCAGCCGGGCCGCCTCGGTCAACGCTTCGGCGGTGGCGTCGTCGTAGTCGCGCGCAAACTTGCGCCAGCGGCGCGCGCGTTCGCGCAGCATATCGGGGTCATCCATGCGCCCCGTTTACGTCGTGGGGCGGCCGTCCACATTGAGATGGATCAACTTTGCGCCGCGCGCGGCCGGGGGCTCAGGCAGTGAAGGCCTGGATGCCGGTCTGGGCGCGCCCGAGGATCAGCGCGTGGATGTCGTGCGTACCCTCGTAGGTGTTGACCGCCTCGAGGTTCAGCACGTGGCGGATCACGTGATACTCGTCCGACACGCCGTTGCCGCCCAGCATGTCGCGCGCCATCCGTGCGATGTCGAGCGACTTGCCGCAGGAGTTGCGCTTCAGCATCGAGATCATCTCGGGCTGGGCGCGCCCGTCGTCCTTCAGGCGGCCGAGCCGCAAGCAGGCCTGGAGCCCGATGGTGATCTCGGTCTGCATGTCGACCAGCTTCTTCTGGATCAGCTGGTTGGCGGCCAGGGGCCGGCCGAACTGATGGCGGTCGAGCGTGTATTGGCGCGCCGTGTGCCAGCAGGACTCGGCCGCGCCGAGCGCGCCCCAGGCGATGCCGTAGCGCGCGTTGTTGAGGCAGCCGAACGGGCCCGACAGGCCCGACGCGTGCGGCAGGCGGTTCTCCTCGGGCACGAACACGTCGTCCATCACGATCTCGCCGGTGACCGACGCGCGCAGGCTGAACTTGCCCTCGATCTTGGGCGCCGTCAGGCCCTTCATGCCCTTCTCGAGGATGAAGCCGCGGATCTTGCCGGCGTCGTCCTTGGCCCACACGACGAACACGTCGGCGATCGGCGAGTTGGTGATCCACATCTTCGCGCCCTTGAGCACGTAGCCGCCGTCGGACTTGTGCGCCCGCGTCTTCATCCCGCCGGGATCCGAGCCGTGGTCGGGCTCGGTGAGCCCGAAGCAGCCGACCCATTCGCCGCGCGCGAGCTTGGGCAGGTACTTCTGGCGCTGCGCCTCGCTGCCATAGGCGTGGATCGGGTGCATCACCAGGCTCGACTGGACGCTGAGCGCCGAGCGGTAGCCCGAGTCGACGCGCTCGACCTCGCGCGCGATCAGCCCGTACGAGACGTAGTTCACGCCGGCGCAGCCGTAACCCTCGATGGTCGCGCCGAGCAGCCCCAGCTCGCCCATCTCGTTCATGATCTCGCGGTGGAAGTGCTCGTGGCGGAACGCCTGCTGCACGCGCGACAGCAGCTTGTCCTGCGCGTAGCTGCGCGCGCTGTCGCGCACCATGCGCTCGTCCTCGGTGAGCTGATCCTCGAGCAGCAGCGGATCGCTCCACGCGAAGGTTTCATCCGCGCCGGGCGACGCGGCCTCGGCAGGGCGCGCGCCGGCATGCGCCGCGGCTTGACCTCGTGTCATGGGAGCCTCCGTGGGACGATCGGCCGCGCACGCCCGTATCGTGATAGGATGGCACGACGGCGCGCGAGCCGTGGATTCCCGCTAGATAGCGCGGAACCGACCGCGCAGCAAGCCGACGCGCCGCCGGCACGGGTCTCATGAGCGCCCCCGATCACCGCATCCTGTTCGAGATCGTCCGCGTGGGCGCGTACCTCAAGGTCAGCGCGGTCGACCCGCGGACCCTGATCGAGGTCTCGGTGATCGGGCCCGCCAAGGCCGCGAGCCTCGAGACCATGAAGCGTGTCGCGGTGCGCAAGCTCAAGCGCGCGATCGCGCGCGGCGGCGCACCCGTCGAACCGGAAGACGACGGCACCTAGTCTCAGAAAATATCGAGCGCTACGAGGGTGATGGTCCCAATCCCGACAGGATTGCAGTATTCACGTTTCCCTCGATGGAGAAAATCGAAGCGTTTGGTTCGGACGCTGACCATCGCCCTTAGTGGGCGGCACGGCTTGCCGCAACTTCCAGCGATGCGTTTGCCTTCACGACTCGCGGTTGATGGCGCTTCAGGAAAGGCTGGCGGCATGATCAAAGCCCGTGCGGTGCCCGTGCCGTCCGACAGCGCGCTGGCGCCGCTTTATGGGGGCGCGGACCTGCTCGATGCGTTCGCGATTCACCTGCCGGCAGGGGCGAGCGACGATCTCGAAGTGCTGGCACGCGTCGCGTTCGAGCGGCAGGCGGAGTGGATCCGCGCGCTGACCTGGGTGCGCGATGCGGTGATGGCGACGGTCGGCGTCAAATCGTCTCGCGCGATCGCTGCCGCCGCGGCGGCGCAGGGGCTGCAGGTGATCGGCTACCTTCCGCTGCTGTCGAAGAGTGCGGCGGAGTTGGTGATGGGCGGGGACGACCGGCATCTCGACTTCCGAGTCGCGGTCCTGCTGCGCACGGGCGCGGCGGGCGGGCGGGAGCTGGTCGTGGTGACAGTGGTGCATTGCCACAACCGGCTGGGGCGGACGTACCTGGCGGTGATCGCGCCATTCCACCGCACGATCCTGCGGGCGAATTTGGAACGCGCGGTGAGGGTGATGGAGGGCTAGCCCCGAGTGCCGTGCGCAGGCCGGGTCGCGCTCATCCGTCCGACAACAGCCGGTCGAAGCGCTCGCGGTCGACGATCCGCACGTGGTGCCGATTGCGCAAGGCAATCACGCCACCGCGTTCGAGCGCGCCCAGCGCGCGGCTCACCGCTTCGACCGACAGCCCGGTATAGCCCGCGATGTCGGAACGACGCATCACGATGCGGATCTCGCCGGCGCGCGCGCTCTCGGTTTGCCGGTGCCCGATCATGTCGAGGAAGAGCGCGACCTTCGAGGCGGCCGACCGGCGGGTCAGCGCGATCGCATGGCGCTGCGCCTCGCGCAGTGCCTGACAGGCCATGCACAGGAAATGGTACTCGATCTCGGCGTTGCGCCGCAGCAGCCGCTCGAGCGCGCCCACCGGCATGCGGTACGCCGTCACCGGCGACAGCGCGACGGCGCCGTTGAGATAGCAGCCGGCGTCGGCCAGGCCGAACAGATCGGGCGGAAACAGGAACGCGGTCAGGACGCGCCGGGTCCGCCCGAGCCGCCGCGAGGTCTTCATCGTTCCGCGGATCAGGCGGTAGACCGAAGCGGCCTCATCGCCTTGCCGGTAGATGGTGGCGCCGGGCTTCACGTGGACGATCTCGCAGATCTGGGCGAGCTGGCGGCGGTCGGCCTCGCCGAGCACCGAGACGCGGGTGCCATCGAAGCCGACGACGAGCGGTACCTTCGTGAGGTCAGCCGCCGGCGACCGCTGTTCGATTGCGCCCCGGTGGTTTCGCCCCATCGCCCGAACTCCACTACGCGCGCCGATGGCCCCATAGGTGCAATAGGCCGATGTGTTCCCGGCGGGCTTGACAGAGATCAATCCGACTCAATGTCAGATAGGAGTCTTTTCCTGACCGCTTCAGGCGCCGACAGATCGGCTCCCTCGCGCAAGGCGATGGACCAAGGGGCTCCGCGCGCCCCGTGGGGCCCCATCGACCAGCCATAGGCCAGATCGGCGGTGGGATGCCCGTCGAGGGCGAAGTGGTACACGATGCCGGTCCAGGGCGCGCGGACTTGGAATTCCAACGACACCAGCTCGGTTGCCACGAGTCGCGCCTTGCACTTGTGCCGCCGCTCGATCGCCCGCTGCAGTTGGGCAGCCTCCGTCGTGACCAAACCGGACTCCCGACGCGCCAAAAAAAATGTCGGCCGCGCCGCTGAACAGCGCGACCGACATGGCTCGACTAATGGGGGTCACCCGAGCCGTGAACAACCGCAAACCGTCATGCGGCTTGATCCGGATCAATCGCTCGCTGAATAGCGCCCGCACAGCGCAAGGGCGCGTGCCGACGGGCGGGAAGGACGGCGTGCGGGGACGAGTTTGGCGTCCCGCGCGGCAGCCTTAGCTGGCGGGACGGCGGCGGCGTGTCCGCGTGCCGTCGCGGCCGCCGCTGCGGCCGAGCCCGATCTGCTTGGCGAACTCCGAGCGCTGCTTGGCGTAATTCGGCGCGACCATTGGATAGTCGGAGGGCAGATTCCACTTCGCCCGGTACTCGTCGGGCGACATGTTGTACATGGTGCGAAGATGCCGCTTCAGCATCTTGAGCTTCTTGCCGTCCTCCAAGCATACGATGTAATCGGGCGCGACCGACTTGCGCACCGATACCGCCGGCTTCGGCGGTTCTGCTTTGCTTTCGCTGATGCCGCCGTCGAGATCGCGCAGCGAGCCAAACACCGTATTGATGACGCCCGGTATTTGATCGGCGGGAAGGTCGTTCTTGGCGAGATATGCTGCGACGACATCGGTCGTCATCCGCAGCAATTCCCCGTGCGGGGTGCGTTTTTCGCTTTGTTCGTCGCTCATCTTTTGAAGCCGCAAGTCCAACCGCAGTCAACAAGTCGTCGGAACATACCCCTCCTTTGGGGTCATTTCAAATCCAATCCTAATCAAGAGGATAGTTTTCTAAAGCGGCAGGCTTGTTCAATAAACCGCATGAACTCATGTCGACAAACCCCAGTCGAAGCGGGGCGCACCGGTCGCGTTTGACCCAAATCGAACATATGGTATGTTTCGCGTGCAAGGTGCCGCTACAGGCAGGCAAATGATCCAGGAAACCATTGCCGTCGCGGCCGACCATGCCGGCTTTCCACTGAAAGAGACCCTCAAGGGCGACCTGGCCGCCCGCGGCTTCGCGGTGCTCGACCTCGGGACCGACGGTCCGGCCTCGGTCGACTACCCCGATTACGCCGACCGGCTGGCCGATGCGCTGAAGCGCGGCGCGGCCAAGCGCGGCGTCGTGGTGTGCGGCACCGGCATCGGCATCTCGATCGCGGCCAACCGCCATCCGCACGTGCGCGCCGCGTTGTGCCACGACGCCACCGGCGCGCGGCTGGCGCGCCAGCACAACGACGCCAACGTGTTGGCGCTGGGCGCGCGCGTGATCGGCGAGGAAGTCGCGCGCGAGTGCCTCAAGGTGTTCCTCGACACGCCGTTCGAGGGCGGCCGGCACGAGCGGCGGGTCGCCAAGCTGTCGCGCTCGTCCTGTCCCGCCGCCTGACCCGTCCCATCGAGAGGAGCGAGCCGTCCGCGATGCCGTCCCAACCCGCCCCGCGCCCCCCGCGTCATGATCCGCACGCCAACGAGCCGGGCTTCTTCGACGGCGCGCTCGCCGACAGCGACCCGGCGGTGTTCGACGCGATCCGCCGCGAGGTCGGGCGCCAGCGCGACACCATCGAGCTGATCGCGTCGGAGAACATCGTCTCGGCCGCGGTGCTCGAGGCCCAGGGCTCGGCGCTCACCAACAAATACGCCGAGGGCTATCCGGGCCGGCGCTACTACGGCGGCTGCGAGTTCGTCGACGTCGCCGAGCAGCTCGCCATCGAGCGCGCCTGCAAGCTGTTCGACTGCGCGTTCGCCAACGTCCAGCCGCATTCGGGCTCGCAGGCCAACCAGACCGCGTTCATGGCGCTGATGCAGCCGGGCGACACCTTCCTCGGCATGTCGCTCGCCGCCGGCGGCCATCTGACCCACGGCTCGCCGGTCAACCAGTCGGGCAAGTGGTTCAAGGCGGTGTCCTACGGCGTGCGGCGCGACGACTGCCTGATCGATTACGAGGAGCTCGAGCGGCTCGCCGTCGAGCACAAGCCGCGCGTGATCATCGCCGGCGGCTCGGCCTATCCGCGCGTCATCGACTTCGCGCGCTTCCGCGCGATCGCCGACGCTGTCGGCGCCGCCCTGATGGTCGACATGGCGCATTTCGCCGGCCTGGTCGCGGGCGATGCGCATCCATCGCCGCTGCCGCACGCGCACGTCGTCACCACGACGACCCACAAGACCTTGCGCGGCCCGCGCGGCGGCATGGTGCTGACGAACGACGCCGAAATCGCCAAGAAGGTGAACTCGGCGGTGTTTCCCGGGCTGCAGGGCGGGCCGCTGATGCACGTGATCGCCGCCAAGGCGGTGGCGCTCGGCGAGGCGCTGCGGCCCGACTTCAGGCAGTACAGCCGCCAAGTCGTCGACAATGCGCGCGCGCTCGCCCAGACGCTGATCGCGCGCGGCGTCGCCATCGTCTCGGGCGGCACCGACACGCACCTCATGCTGGTCGACCTCAGGCCGAAGCGGCTGACCGGCAAGCAGGCCGAGCAGAGCCTCGAGCGCGCCGGCATCACGTGCAACAAGAACGGCATTCCGTTCGATCCGGAGAAGCCGACGGTCACCTCGGGCGTGCGGCTCGGCACGCCCGCCGGCACAACGCGCGGCTTCGGCGTCGTGGAGTTCCGGCAGGTCGGCGAGCTGATCGGCGACGTGCTCGACGGGCTCGCCGCCGATCCCGAGCACAACGATACGATCGAGACGCGGGTGCGGGCGCAGGTGCGCGAGCTGTGCCGGCGGTTTCCGATCTACCGCCGGCCGATGTAGCCGGCGCAAGGCGGGGGGACGAGGGGATGCGCTGTCCGTTCTGCGGTCACGACGATACGCAGGTGAAGGATTCGAGACCGACCGACGACAACGCCGCGATCCGGCGGCGCCGCTTCTGTCCGGCCTGCGGCTCGCGCTTCACCACCTTCGAGCGCGTGCAGCTGCGCGAGCTCACGGTGGTCAAGAAGAGCGGCAAGCGCGTGCCGTTCGACCGCGAGAAGCTGGCGCGCTCGATCCACATCGCGACGCGCAAGCGCCCGGTCGACAACGAGCGCATCGAGCGCATCATCAACGCGATCGTGCGCCGGCTCGAGAGCTCGGGCGAGAGCGAGATCTCCTCGGACGCCATCGGCGAGCAGGTGATGGACGCGCTCTACGCGCTCGACCCCGTGGCCTACGTGCGCTTCGCCTCGGTCTATCGCAACTTCCGCGAGGTCAAGGACTTCGAGGACTTCGTCGGCAAGCTCAGCGTCGAACGCGAGTAGCGCGGCGCATCGAACGCCCTGCACGAACCCCAAGGCGTCATGGCCGGCCTCCGTGCCGGCCATCCACGTCGTCGCTGCGACGGAAAAC
>DATJNS010000515.1:0-2507 GCA_035507915.1 Candidatus Sulfotelmatobacter sp. | reverse complement strand
ACGGCAAGACCGAGCTGCGCATCGTCGGCGACGACGTGTATCTGACGCTCGGCCCCGACGCCGACCTCGACGCGATCACGGCGCAGATCAAGGACGCGCTCGCGCATCCGAGTTCATCTCCCCGCTAGAATTGGTGGCGGCGTGCGCGGGGCAGCGCGCGACGCGCGGGTAGTGTCCTAATTTCGGCAATGACGATTTAGCTCAGTACCCGCCTGGGGGCTTGAGACCCTCAAGAAGGTTCTGAATCCGAACGACGAGGGGGAGCCGAAGGAGGCAGGCTAGCCGATTGCCGGTCTAGTCTTACTGAGTCAAAAAGTCGCAAGAGATAGTAGGGGCAGGATAACGCGCGGGCAGATTTGGTAGAATCGGCGCGTCATCGTTCGGGATGGGGTGGCCGAGATGGATGTTCGGGGAGGGCGTCATCAAGCCGACTGTGAAGCGCGGTTTGCGGGCTACGTCGAGGCATTGGCTGACGTGTTGGGGCATGCGGATCGTGCGGTGCCACTGGAGTCGTATTGTGCCGGTCTGTTGATGCCGCTGGCGCGCAAGAGCGTCGAGCCGATGGCGGCGGTGACGGCGCCGGCGAGGGTGGCGGCCCAGCATCAGTCGCTATTGCACTTCGTTGCGAACGCGCCGTGGTCGGACGAGCGGATGTTGGCTCGCGTGCGCGAGCTGGTGGTGCCGGTGATCGAAGGTGGCGGCCCGATCGAGGCCTGGATCATCGACGACACGGGATTTCCGAAGAAGGGTCGTCACTCGGTCGGGGTGGCGCGGCAGTATTGCGGTCAGTTGGGCAAACAGGACAATTGTCAGGTCGCCGTGAGCCTGTCGATCGCGAACCGAGCGGCCAGCCTTCCAATCGATTATCGGCTGTACCTGCCGGAGGACTGGGCATCCGACGCCGAGCGTCGGGCTGTGGCGAAGGTTCCCGAGACGATCAGCTTCAAGACCAAAAGCGAGATCGCGTTGGAGCAGATCGAAGCGGCGTGCCGGCAAGGCGTGCCGCGCGGGGTCGTGCTGATGGATGCGGGCTACGGTAACGACACATGGTTGCGCGAGAAGATCGGCGAGTGCGGGCTGCGCTACGTCGTCGGCATTCAGTCGAGCACCACGGTGTGGCGATCGGACGAGCTGCCGCCGATACCGGCGCGGCGCGTTGGCCGCGGTCGTCCGCCGCGCCGCGTGCCGCGCAGTCCTGGAGCCAAGCCGATTGCCGTCAAGACGTTGGCGATGAGCCTGCCGAAAGCGGCGTGGCGCAAGGTGCGCTGGCGTGAGGGTAGCGCCGAGCGACTGACCTCACGGTTCGCGCGTGTGTGCGTGCACGCGGCCCATCGCGACCGTGCGCGTGCCCAGGAGTGGCTGCTGGTCGAATGGCCCGAGCAAGAGCGCGAGCCCATCAAGTATTGGCTCGCGACGGTTCCGCCCGACATCGGCTTCAAGCAGTTCGTAGATCTCGCCAAGCTGCGCTGGCGCATCGAGCGCGATTATCAGGAGCTGAAGCAGGAGTTCGGCCTCGGCCATTACGAGGGCCGCGGCTGGCGTGGCTTCCACCATCACGCAACGCTGTGCATCGCCGCCTACGGATTCCTGATCGCCGAACGGGCCGCGATTCCCCCCTCGGCAGCGCCTACCGCCCAGATGCTCGCGAAGCTTGCCGTTCCCGAAGGTCACCGACCCAGAGGCGCCGCCGGTTCGGCCGGAGCGCCACGTCCCCGACTCGGTCGCGACGCTGCTCCGCCGTCTCGTGGTCGCCCTCGCGCGAAAGCTCGCTCGATGTCCGTGCTGCGCGAGACCAGACGGTCGGCGATCAAACCAACGAAACTTATGACGCAGTAAGACTAGGAGCCTGTCCGGTTATTTGCCGGGGCTAGGGTTGTCGATGGGTTTGGGATAGGCGAGTAGCGCTTGCGTGGTAAGGCCGAGGGTCATTACCCGGTGGCCGTTGCGAGCTTGAGGAGGTTGTGGGCGGTGCAGATCATCGCCCACTCGCCGCGGACCTTGTCGAAGCCGCGGAGGAGGAACTGCCGGAAGCCCCTGGCATGTTTGATCTGACCGAACACCGGTTCGACGATCTGCTTTCGAAGGCGGTATCGGCTGCGATGCCCAGCGCGGCGTAGCTTGAGGGCCATCGCTTCGACGCGGGACCCCTTGCAGGTTCGTCGTTGACCTGCCTGGTCGGTGGCGTCATGCCGCTTTCGTCCCGGGGCGAGGTAGGCCTTGATCCGCCGCCGGGCGAGATGGGCGAGGTTCTCGTCGTCGCAGTAGGCGGCGTCGGCGGATAATTCTTCTGGGTTGGCACGCAGGTCGCGGCGCAGGTTGGCGAGCAGGGGCTTCAAGGCTCCGCGGTCGGCGGCATTGGTCTGCACGTGCTGGGCGACGATGATCTGGTGCGCGCCGTCGACGGCGACCTGGGCGTTGTAGCCCTGGATGAAACCGTCGCGCGTCGACTGGATGCGACTGTCCGGATCGGTGAAGTTGCGCTGGGCGCGATCGGGCGGACCGCCGTC
>DATJNS010000514.1:0-5147 GCA_035507915.1 Candidatus Sulfotelmatobacter sp. | reverse complement strand
GCGGGCTCGTTGGTGCCGGCGGAGGTGATCGCCGACGCGCCGCGCTCCGCACGCATCGTCGACACGTCGTCGCTTACCCTCGACGAGATCGTCGCGGAAATGGCGACGGCGCATCGCGCCGGCCTCGACATCGCACGAGTTCATTCGGGCGACCCGTCGATCTACGGCGCGATCGCCGAGCAGATGCGCCGGCTCGACGCGCTCGCCATCCCCTACGAGGTGGTGCCCGGCGTGCCGGCGTTCGCCGCCGCCGCCGCCGCGCTCAAGACCGAGCTGACGCTGCCCGGCGTCGCGCAGACCGTGATCCTGACGCGCACCGCGGTGCGGGCGAGCGACATGCCGCACGGCGAGGCGCTCGAGACCCTGGCCGCCAGCCGCGCCACGCTGGCAATCCACCTGTCGATCAACAATCTGGCCGTGGTGGTGCGCCGGCTGACGCCGTTCTACGGCGCCGACTGCCCGGCGATCGTCGCCCACCGCGTGAGCTGGCCGGACCAGCAGATCGTGCGCGGCACGCTCGCGACCGTCCGCGACGCGGTGAAAGCGGCCGGCTTCACGCGCACCGCCCTGATCCTGGTCGGCCGCGCGCTCGACGCGGCGGATTTCCGCGACAGCGCGCTCTACGACCCCGCGCACAGCCACGTGCTGCGGCCGGCGCGCTGACTATCCGCGCAGCGGCGCGAGCGCGGCCTTGGTCAGCGCCGACAAGCTTTCGCGCTGGCTGCCGTCGGGCGCGAAATTCTCGGGCGCCAGCCAGCGCTCGAAGGCGATCTGCAGAGCCGGCCATTCGCGGTCGAGGATCGAGAACCACGCGGTGTCGCGGTTGCGCCCCTTGGTGACGACGGCCTGGCGGAACAGCCCCTCGTAGGCGAAACCGAGCCGCGCGGCGGCGGCGCGCGACGGCGCATTGCAGGAATCGCATTTCCATTCGTAGCGCCGGTAGCCGAGCTCGTCGAACACGCGGCGCATCATCAGGAACATGGCCTCGGTCGCCGCCGGCCGCTTCTGCAGCGCCGGCGTAAAGTTGATGTGGCCGACCTCGATGACGCCGTTCTTCGGATCGATACGCATGAAGCTCGCGTAGCCGACGGCGCGGCCGGTCGCCTGGTCGACGATGGCGAAGAACACCGGATCATCGCCGACGCTCGCCGTCTCGGCCCAAACGCGGAACGCGGCGGCGGCGTCGAACGGACCGACCGGAAGATAGGTCCAGTTGCGGCCGTCGCGGTCGAGCTGGATCGCGTCCCAGAGTTGGTCGGCGTGGCGCGCGGGGTCGAGCGGCTCGAGCCGGCAGAACCGGCCCTGCATCGGCGTGCGCGACGGCCGCGGCGCGCCGCGCCAGTCCGGCAGCGGGAAGCCGATCGGCTGGTTCAGGCGGTTGCGATGCTCGGTCATGCGGCGCCTCGGAAAATCGCGACGCGCACTCTACAGCATCAGCTCTCGCTCGACACGGTGCGGAGCTGGCGGTCGAGCAGCGCCAGGCGGCGGCGCAGCCAGACCAGCGCGCCCTCGACCGTATCGACGCGCTCGCCGCGCTCGGGCAGCGGCCGGCGCACCATCACGACCGGCAGCGACAGCTCGCGCGCGGCGATGATCTTGGCTTCGGTGGCGGCGCCGCCGCTCGCCTTGCTGACCACCACGTCGATGGCGTGGCGGCGCATGAGCTGGCGCTCCTCCGCGACCGTGAAAGGGCCGCGCCCCAGCACGACCTCGCAGTCGGCGAACGCCAGCGGTTCGCGCGGCGCATCGATCAGGCGAACCAGGAAAAACCGGTCGGCGAGCGTCGCGAACGGCTCGAGCTCGCTGGCGCCGACGGTCAGGAACACGCGGCGCCCGACGCGCGGCAGCACCGACGCCGCGCCTGCCACGTCGCCGACCTCGATCCAGCGGTCGAGCGCGTGGCGTCGCCACGGCGGCCGGATCAAGGCCAGGCGCGCGATCTGCGCGGCGTCCGCCGCTTCGCGCGCGTGGCGCGCCATCTGATCGGCGAACGGATGGGTCGCGTCGATCAGCAGATCGATCGCCTCCGCCACGATGAAATCGCGCAAGCCGTCGATACCGCCGAAGCCGCCGATGCGCACCGCGCCGGGCAACGGTCCGGGCTGCTCGGTGCGCCCGGCGAGCGAGGTCGTGACCGTGAGCCGCTCGCTGAACTCCGCGAGCGCGCCGTGGGCGAGCGCCGCCGCCTCGGCGGTGCCGCCGAGGATCAGGAGATGGTGCGGCTTACGGACCGGCATGTGCGATCAACGTGCCGGCGCGGTCGAAGATCGCGACGTCGACCGCCGTGCCGCCCGACAAGGTCGCGAGCGCGACCGCGCGCGCGTGACCGGCGACGCGCTCGGCGAGCGCACGGCGCGCGGCGCCGCTCGCCAGCAGGAGCTCGGCGGCGCTGGCCGCGCGGCCGACTGCCGCTGCGTCGGCACCCAGCGACTCGGCAAGCGCCGCGAGCGCGGGCAAATCGACGCGGCTGCGCGCCGAATGGAGGTCGAGATGGCCCTGCGCGAGCTTGGCGAGCTTGCCGAAGCCGCCCGCGACGGTCAGGCGCTCGACCGGATGACGACGCAGATATTTGAGCAACGCGCCGACGAAATCGCCCATGTCGATCAACGCGACGTCGTCGAGCGCATGCAACGCGCGCACCGCCTGCTCGGAGGTCGAGCCGGTGGCGCCGGCGAGATGACGGCGCCCGGCGGCGCGCGCGACGTCGACGCCGCGATGAATGGTGTGGATCCAGGACGCACAGGAGTACGGCACGACCACGCCCGTGGTGCCGAGGATCGACAGGCCGCCCAGGATGCCGAGCCGGGCGTTGAGCGTCTGCGCCGCGAGCGCGACGCCGCCCGGCACCGCGATCGTGACGACCGCGTCGGCGGCGACGCCCAGGCTCTCGGCGGCGTCGGCGATCGCCTGCGCGATCATGGCGCGGGGCCCCGGATTGATCGCGGGCTCGCCGACCGCCAGCGCCAGGCCGGCGCGCGTCACCGTGCCGACGCCCTCGCCGGCGCGGAACGCCACGCCGCTGGCGGCGGGCCCCGATTCGACGGTGACGAGCACGAGCGCGCCGTGGGTGACGTCGGGATCGTCACCGGCGTCCTTGACGACGCCGGCGGTGGCGCGCCCCGGCCCAATGTCGCGCGCGGCCAGCGCGAAGCTCGGACGCTCGCCGCGCGGCAGCCGAATCGTCACCGGATCGGCGAAGCGCCCGGTGTGCAACGCCTCGAACGCGGCGCGCGCCGCGGCGGCGGCGCAGGCGCCGGTGGTCCAGCCCTTGCGCAGCTCGCCCTCCGGTCGTCGCGATGTCGCCGCCATGCTACTGCCCCGTCCGAGACAGGATTATGGCCGGGCAGGCCCGCGTGTCACGGGGGTTGAGCGGGGAAGGCCTACTCGCTGTTCGGCGCCGACCAGCGCATCAGGGCCTTGCTGAGCACGCCATCCTCGACCTGGTTGCTCTGCAGATAGTGATCCATCGCGAGCTGGCCGAGCAGGATCATGGTGTGCTCCTCGGGCTTCTTGCGGTAGCTCTCGAGCTGCGACACGAAGGCCTCGGCGCGATCCTCGGGCGAGCCGATGGCGCGCATCAACGCCTTCATGACCTTGACGAGGTGGGCGCGGTCGCTGATGCCGCTCGCCGTGTCGGTGACGCAGACCTCGCCGGCGCCGAGCATGAAGAGATGCACGCCGTGCACGATGTGGGGATCGGTCAACTTGTTGTCGGACGCGAAGGCCGCGCGCATGTCCTTGTGCATCAGGCAGTCGCGCAGGAAGCGCAGCAGCCGCGCCTGCTGGATCTCGACCACCGCGTCGCCGGGCGCCA
Source organism: Candidatus Sulfotelmatobacter sp. (assembly GCA_035507915.1). Lineage (GTDB taxonomy): Bacteria > Pseudomonadota > Alphaproteobacteria > Elsterales > Elsteraceae > JACQAI01. The sequence continues at coordinate 1,333 of DATJNS010000514.1, read as the reverse complement.
ACGCCTTCGGCCGCGGCCCGGCCGGCGGCACCGGCTCGGGAATCTCGATCACGGCGGGCGCCGAGCTCGACGCGGCCGGCTTCGGCGCGCGCTCGGTCGTCATCAGCGCGGCGATGCCGCGGCGCTGCACCCATGCGAGCACGCCGAGGCAGAACAAGAGGATCACGGTGAAGAGGCCGGCCTGCACCGGCCGCGGATCGACCGCCGCCACGGTCTCGATGCGGTGCGCCAGGCCGATCCAGATCACCGCGGTCGCGCCGGCCGCGAGCACCAGGCTGCCGAGCATCGCGACCCAGCCGCGCCGCCACCACGGGCCGCCGCGGCGCGACGCCGAGGTCGGCAGCGCGTCGGACGCAGCGGGCGGCTCGATCTCGGGCGGCTCGATCTCGGGCGCTCCGGGCCGGGCGGGACCGCCGCGGCGTGGCGCCGCGCCGCCGGGCGATCCACCGCGCGGCCGGACACGGCCCTCGGCGCGCGCAGTGCGCAGGATCTGCCGGCGCGTCGAGGCGGTCGACGCCGGTCCCGCGGCCGGCGCTGCGCGCGCGCTGCCCCAGCTGAACACCGCCTCGCGGCGGACCTCGTTGGTCTTCGCGTCCATGAACTCGTAGGTGAGCTCGACGCCGCGCACCTCGGGATCCTGGGCGGCCTGCTCGGCCTCGGCGCGCGCCCGCATCACGACCATGGGGTCGTCGGCCGAGGTCGGGAACCGGTTGCGCAGGCTCCAGCCCGCGCGATCCAGCACCTGCAGCTCGTAATAGCCGTCTTCCGCCATGCGGTCGGTCCAGGCTGATCGAGGGAAGCCTAGCGCGAAAGGCTTACGAAATTCATCTCAAACCCCGGCGGATGCCGGAAATCGCCGGTGATTTTAGGGAAACGCGTAAGCGTCCATGGCGAGCGCGCCGTAGGTGTGGCTGTGGTGGATGCGCACGCCGCTCGCCTCTGGCGCGCCGGCGCCGAGGGCCACGAACAAGGGCAGGAAATGCTCGTCGCTCGGATGATTCTGCTGCGCGTAAGGCGCCTGCCGCTCCCAGGCGAGCAGCGCGGCGACGTCGCGCGCCGCGACCGCGTCGGCAACCCACTGGTCGAACGCGCTGACCCAAGCCGGCGGCGCCAGATGGTCGCCGCCGTCGCGGCGCAGCGCCATCAGATTGTGGGTCAAGCTGCCCGAGCCGACGATCAGCACGCCCTCGTCGCGCAGCGGGCGCAGCGCCACCCCCATGCGGTAATGATGCTCGGCGCCGAGATGGGTTTGCAGCGAGAGCTGCACGACCGGGATGTCGGCCGCCGGATAGATCAGGCTGAGCGGGACCCACGTGCCGTGATCGAGCCCGCG
>DATJNS010000513.1:0-2859 GCA_035507915.1 Candidatus Sulfotelmatobacter sp. | reverse complement strand
CGGCGCCCCTGGACGCCACCGAACGCGGGCTGCGCGCGGCGGCGCGCGCGCTGGAGCGGCCGCTCGTCGTCCTCACCGGCGTCGCGAGCGACGACACGCCGGCCGACGCGATCGACACGCTCGCCGTCACGCCGGCGCGCGCCTGGCGCGTGCGCGCGCCGCGTCTCGCCCGCCGGTTCGACGGCGTCGGCGACTGCTTCGCCGCGCTCTTGCTCGGCCGCCTGCTGAACGACGAGCCGCCGCCCCGCGCGGTGGCGCGCGCGGTGTCGAGCCTGCAGCCGATTCTCGAAGCGACCGGCGACGCGCGCGACTTGGCGCTGGTCGCGGCGCGCGCCGCGATCACGCGGCCGCCGAAAACCTTCCGCGCGCGGCCGCTCGCGTGAGCCGCTCATTCCCCAAGCCGTCATGACCGCCCTGCTGGCCGACCATGCCGGCCGCATTGCGGCGATCACAGATATTCGTCGATCAGGATCTCGGCGATCTGCACGGCGTTGAGCGCGGCGCCCTTGCGCAGATTGTCGGACACGCACCAGAAGTTGAGGCCGTGCGGCACCGTCTTGTCCTGGCGCACGCGGCTGACGAACACGGGATCGTCGCCGGCGCACTCGACCGGGGTCACGTAGCCCTCGTCGGCGCGGTGGTCGATCAGGGTGATGCCGGCCGCCTCCTTCCACGCCGCGCGCGCCTGATCGGCCGAGATTGGCTGATGGAACTCGACATTGACCGCCTCGGCGTGGCCGATGAACACCGGCACGCGCACGCAGGTCGCGGTGACCGCGATCTCGGGATCGAGGATCTTCCGGGTCTCGGCGGCCATCTTCCATTCTTCCTTGGTGTAGCCGTCGTCCATGAAGACGTCGATGTGCGGGATCACGTTGAAGGCGATCTGCTTGGCGAACTGCTCCTTCTTCACCGGATCGTTCACGAAGATCGCGCGGGTCTGCTCGAACAGCTCGTCCATCGCCTCCTTGCCGGCGCCCGAGACCGACTGGTAGGTCGCCACGACGATGCGCTTGATCTCGGCGATCTCGTGCAGCGGCTTGAGGGCGACCACCATCTGGATGGTCGAGCAGTTGGGGTTGGCGATGATGTTGCGCTTGGGATACTGCGCGATGGCGTGCGGATTGACCTCGGGCACGACCAGCGGCACGTCGGGCTCCATGCGGAAGTGCGAGGTGTTGTCGATCACGATCGCGCCGGCCTTGGCGGCCTTGGGCGCGAACACCGCCGACACCTTGGCGCCGGGCGAGAACAGCGCGATGTCGATGCCCTTGAAGTCGTAGCTCTCGAGCGCGTGGACCTTGAGGACGTCGTCCTCGCCGAACGACACCTCGCGGCCGACCGAGCGCTCCGAGGCGAGCGCCACCACCTCGTCGGCCGGAAACTCGCGTTCGGCCAATGTCGACAGCATCTCGTGGCCGACCGCCCCGGTCGCCCCGACCACCGCAACCCGATAACCCATGTGACGATCTCCCGGCCGGCGTCCGCGACCCGGCGCGCGCCTCGAGCGCTTGAGTTAGAATGGCTCGATGTGCTTTGCAAGCCGCTAGGGCGCTGGCTGGACCATGGCGCGCACCGCCGATTCCCCCGCGTTCGCCGACTACGAGGCCTTCTGGCTGCACTACCTGAGGGTCCATCGCCGGCCGGCGACCCGGCTGCTGCATTATTGCGGCAGCCTGCTCGGCGTGGCCTGCGTGGCGGCCGCCGCGCTGACCGCCGACTGGCGGCTCCTGGCCGCCGCGCCGATCGTCGGCTACGGCTGTGCCTGGACCGCGCATGTCGCGCTCGAAGGCAACCGGCCGGCCACGTTCGGCCATCCGGTGTGGTCGTTCGTCAGCGATTTCCGCATGCTGGGACTGGCGCTGTCGGGCCGGCTCGGCCGCCATCTCGACCGCGCCGGGGTGCGCTGACCCGGGCGCCGCTCCCGGGATTCCAGCCCCGCCCGGCTTGACCGGCGCTGCCGGACGGGCATAGTCCTCGACGTCCGCTGACGCGCCGCACGGGTCAACGCCGGCGCAATCGGGAGGGGCGATCCTGACGCAACGCAAGCCGAAGCTGGCCGCCGGCGACCTCAACGAAGCGCTCGTGTTCCTGCGCTCGATGCTCGACAACCCGCTGCGCATCGGCGCGGTCGCGCCCAGCTCGGGCGCCCTCGCGCGCCTGATCGCGAGCCTGGTCCGCCTGGGCTCCGGCGAGGCGATCGTCGAGCTCGGCGCCGGCACCGGCTCGGTGACGCGGGCGCTGCTCGAGATCGGCGTGCCGCGCGACCGCCTCTACGTGATCGAGCTCGACGCGCGGCTGCACCGCTACCTGCAGAACCGCTTCCCCGGCGTCACGGTGCTGCGCGGCGATGCCGCCAGCGCGCGCGAGCTGCTGCCGCCGCATCGCGTCGGCCGGATCTCGACCGTGGTGTCGAGCCTGCCGCTGCGCCCCATGCGCTTCGCCACCCAGGCCGCGATCATCGACGCCGTGTTCGACGTGCTGATGCCCGGCGGCATGATGCTGCAATACAGCTACCCGCCCGGCAAACCGATCCCGGCGGCCCGCCTCGGCGTCACCATCGAGTGCGCCGGCCGGATCTGGATGAACCTGCCGCCCGCTGCCGTCTGGCGCCTGACGCGGGCGTAACCGCCCTCGCCCGGCTCGCCGCGCCCCTACGCCGCCTTGTCGAGCTCGCGCAGCAGCGCGTCGCCCATGGTGGTGGTCGACACCTTCGACGTGCCCGGCTGCAGGATGTCGGCGGTCCGCATGCCGGCGGCGAGCACCCGGCGCACCGCGTTCTCGACCAGGTCGGCGTCCTCCGCCATGTCGAACGAGTAGCGCAGCAGCATCGCGAAGCTGAGCAGCTCGGCGAGCGGA
>DATJNS010000512.1:0-4239 GCA_035507915.1 Candidatus Sulfotelmatobacter sp. | reverse complement strand
CAGCGCCGCCCGGGCGAGCGACGGGCGTCCGCCGCGCGGCGAGATCGCGATCTCGGGCGGCGCGGGCGCGGGGTCAGCAGGGTTCAGCGCGGCGCCCCATAATAAGGATAACCGTAGTAGGCCGGCGGCGGCGCGTAGTAGGCGGGCGGCGCGTAGTAGGCCGGCGGGGGCGCCGCATAGGCCGGCGGTGCGTAAGCCGGCGGCGGGTAATAGGCCGGGGGTGCGGCGGCGGCCACCGCGGCGAACGGCGCCGTCGCGATGGTCGCGGCGCCGACGGCCAGCGCGCCCACGGCGGCGCCGAGGCCGAACACCAGACCACCGCCCCCATGATGGTGCCAATGGGCCGATGCGGGCTGGAACGGCGCGGCGACCAGCAGCGCGGCCACGGCGACGGCGGACAGCTTGGCGGCGACGGCGAGCTTGGCGGTCATGGCGGGTCCCCTTTCAGGAGCACGGACGGAGTATGGTCCAGGTCAAAACGAAACGCAACGGTACCGTTTTGTATACGCCAATAAAAAGGGCCGCGCGACGCGGCCCTGGTAGCTACTGACGGTCGTAAACGTCGCGATAATTACTCGTGTGACCTTTGCCGTCGTTGTCGGCACCGGCGCAGATCATTTGGCGGTGATCCGGCGACAGGGTGCAGCTCGTGTGCTCGGAGCTGCCGTCAGTATTGGTGTAGGACGCCGTCATAGTGGTCGGCGACACGGTGAAGCTCGCCATCGTGCCAGGGGGCGCACCGATCACCGGCGCCGGCTTGCCGTCCCCGGTGCCGCTGTAGGTTTCCGCGTGTTTGGCGCCCTTGGCGTCGGTGCCCGTCAGGGTCCATTGCACCCGGCCGGTTTCGGCGGCCGTGATGGCGAGCACGACGCTGCTGGGCAGGTCCTCGCCGGGGGCGACCGTCGACTGGGTCCGGTTCCAGTACCAATTGGCGACGAAGGCCGGTGCCTGCGCGAAGGCGGCGGCGGGCGCCGCGCACATGGCGGCCCCCCAGAGGCAAACGGCGATGACGCGGTGCTTCGGGAGGCGCATGATTCCTCGCATTGGACGGGTAAGGTATCAGGCTGTACGACGCGGCGCGCCCGTCCGTCCCCGCCGTCGGGGGGCGAGCGCCGCTCCGTCCCGCGGGAGTCAGGCCGCCGCGGCCTTCCCCACCGGGTGGACCATCCGAAAGCCGATGGCGATCCGGTTCCAGGCGTTGATCGTGGTGACCGCGAGCGTGAGCTTGACGAGCTCGCCCTCGTCGAACTGCTGCCGCGCCTCCTGGTAGACCGCGTCCGGCACATGGGTCTCGGCGACCAGGGTCACGGCCTCGGTCCAGGCGAGCGCCGCGCGCTCGCGCGCGCTGTATAGCGGCGACTCGTGCCATGCCGCCAGCACGTGCAGGCGCTCTTCGGTCTCGCCATGGGCGCGCGCCTCGTGCGTGTGCATGTGCAGACAGTAGGCGCAGCCGTTGATCTGCGAGGCGCGCGTCTTCACGAGATCGATCAGGGTCGGCTCGAGTCCGCTGGCGGCGATCGCCTTTTCGAGCGCGATCATCGCTTTCATCGGATCGGGGGCGGCGGTGTAGGGATTGAGCCTCGGCTGCATGGCGACGGTCCTCCTGGTTTCGCCGTCTTGAAAATCACATGGTCGACATGGTGCGCGGGTCGATGGGCCCATGCGATGAGGGTCGCTCCATGAACGCCGCCGCGGCGGGGTTGATTCCCGCCGCCGACCCACCTTAATTGGAACCGCCGTGAGCCTCCCCGCATCGTTTCATCCGGCGGTCGCCGCCTGGTTCGAACAGCGCTTCGCCGCGCCGACGGCGGCGCAGGCCGAGGCGTGGCCGGCGATCCAGGCCGGCCAGGACGTGCTGATCGCGGCCCCCACCGGCTCGGGCAAGACGTTGGCGGCGTTCCTCGCCGCGATCGACGATCTGGTGCGCCAGGCGCTCGCGGGCACGCTCGAGGACGCGACGCAGGTCGTCTACGTGTCGCCCTTGAAGGCGCTGTCGAACGACATCCAGCGCAATCTCGAGGCGCCGCTCGCCGGGATCCGCGCCGAGCTTGCCGCGCGCGGCCTGCCCGACGTCGCGATCCGCGCCTGGGTGCGCACCGGCGACACCGCGCCGGCCGAGCGCGCCCGCATGGCGCGCACGCCGCCGCACATCGTCGTGACGACGCCCGAATCGCTCTACATCCTGCTCGGCTCGCAGTCCGGCCGCGCCATGCTGAAGACCGTCCGCACGGTGATCGTCGACGAGATCCATGCGCTGGCGCCCAACAAGCGCGGCAGCCATCTGGCGCTGTCGCTCGAGCGGCTGGGCGCGCTGACGGGCGCCAAGCTCCTGCGCGTCGGCCTGTCGGCGACCCAGACGCCGATCGAGGCGGTCGCGCGCTTCCTGGTCGGCTCGACGGCGGCCGCCGGCGCCTGCCGCATCATCGACACCGGCCACCGCCGCGCGCGCGATCTCGCGCTGGAGGTGCCCGACGCGCCGCTCGAGGCCGTGATGTCGGGCGAGGTCTGGCAGCTCGTCCACCGGCGCCTCGCCGAGCTGATCGAGGCGCATCGCACGACGCTCGTGTTCGTCAATACGCGGCGGCTGTGCGAGCGCCTGACCCGCGCGCTCTCCGAAACGCTCGGCGCCGATCACGTGACCGCGCACCACGGCAGCCTCGCCAAGGAGAAGCGGCTCGACGCCGAGCAGCGCCTGAAATCGGGGAAATTGCGCGCGCTGGTCGCCACCGCCTCGCTCGAGCTCGGCATCGACATCGGCGAGGTCGACCTGGTCTGCCAAATCGGCTCGCCGCGCGCGATCGCGAGCTTCCTGCAACGCGTCGGCCGCTCGGGCCACGCGGTCGACGGCACGCCCAAAGGCCGATTGTTCCCGCTGTCGCGCGACGAGCTGGTCGAGTGCGCGGCGTTGATCGACAGCGTGCGGCGCGGCGAGCTCGATCGCCTGAGCATCCCGGCCGAGCCGCTCGACGTGCTGGCCCAGCAGATCGTCGCTGAGGTCGCGACGCGCGACTGGACCGAGGACGACCTGTTCGCGCTGCTGCGCGGTGCCGATCCGTACCGCGATCTCGCGCGCGCCGATTTCGACGCGGTCGTCCGCATGGTGGCCGACGGGTTCACGACGCGGCGCGGCCGGCGCGGCGCGTTGATCCATCACGACGCGGTCAACAAGGTGCTGCGCGGCCGGCGCGGCGCGCGGCTGACCGCGCTGACCAGCGGCGGCACGATCCCGGACAATGCCGACTACCAGGTGCTGCTCGAACCCGACGCTCAGGTGATCGGCTCGGTCAACGAGGACTGGGCGGTCGAGAGCATGGGGGGCGACATCTTCCAGCTCGGCAACGCGTCCTACCGCATCCTGCGCGTCGAGCGCGGTACGGTGCGGGTCGAGGACGCGCACGGGCTCGCGCCGACCATTCCGTTCTGGCTCGGCGAGGCGCCCGGGCGCAGCGACGAGCTCTCGCTGTCGGTGTCGCGCCTGCGCGCCGCGGTCGCCGAGCGGCTCGACGCCGACCCGAGCGGCGCCGCCGCGATCGCCTGGCTGGTGCGCGAGGTCGGCGTCGCGCAGCCGGCCGCCGAGCAGCTCGTCGAGTATCTGGCTGCGGCGCGCGCCGCGCTCGGCTGCCTGCCGACCCACGACACCCTGGTGTTCGAGCGCTTCTTCGACGAATCGGGCGGCATGCAGCTGGTCGTGCATTCGCCCTACGGCAGCCGGCTCAACCGGGCGTGGGGCCTGGCGCTGCGCAAGCGCTTCTGCCGCAAGTTCAACATCGAGCTGCAGGCGGCTGCGACCGAGGACAACATCGTGCTGTCGCTGAGCGCCGCGCATGCCTGCCAGCTCGACGAGGTGCCGCACTATCTGAAGGCCGCGACCGTGCGGCCGGTGCTGGTGCAGGCGCTGCTCGACGCGCCGATGTTCCAGACGCGCTGGCGCTGGGTCGCCGGCGCGGCGCTCGCGCTGCCGCGCTTCCGCGGCGGCCGCAAGGTGCCGCCGCAGCTCGCGCGCATGGAGTCGGAGGACCTGATCGCCGCGGTGTTCCCCGATCAGATCGCCTGCGCCGAGAACCTGGTCGGCGAGCGCGAGATCCCCGACCACCCGCTGGTGCGCCAGACCATCGGCGACTGCCTGACCGACGCGATGGACGCCGACGGGCTCGAGCGCCTGCTCGCGCGCATCGAGGCGGGCGCGATCAATATCGTGACGCGCGATCTCGCCGCGCCGTCGCCGCTCGCGCTCGAGGT
>DATJNS010000511.1:0-7597 GCA_035507915.1 Candidatus Sulfotelmatobacter sp. | reverse complement strand
CGCGCCGGCATCGCGGCCATCTTCACCGATCCCGACGTCGCCGACCTGCTGCACGAGGGTCTCGCGGTGGCGCTGATGGAATGGTCGGACCAGCCGACCGTGGTCGTGCCGTGGACCATCCTGCGCACGCCGGCCGACGCCGGCGCGCTGGCGCGGCGCGTCACCGCGGTCGCGCGCGCGGAAGGCTATTCGACCGCGCTGTCCTTGGCGCTGCTGGCGGCCGCCAAGCTGCTCGACCAGTGTCCGTGCGACGCGGCGACCCGGGTGATCGACGTCTCGGGCGACGGCCCCAACAACGGACCGATCTCGACGCCGATCGCGCGCGCCGAGGTGGCGGCGCGCGGCATCCGGATCAACGGCCTGCCGATCGTCACCCCGGCCGAGCCCGACCTCGCCGAGTGGTACCGCGCCAACGTGGTCGGCGGACCCGGCGGCTTCCTCGAGGTCGCCAACGGCTTCGAGGACTTCGCGCGCGCCATGCGGCGCAAGTTCCGGATCGAGGTCTCGGCGCGGCCGCCGGCGCGCGCTCTGCCGGGCGGCGCGATCCGCCTTGCCGAGCCGGCCGTGGCCGGCGCACCCTGACGGACCAACGGGAGACCAACCATGGCGTTGAAGGACCAGATCGAGCTCGGCATGTCGCTGCCGCACCGCGCGCCCGAGCCGGTCGATATGGCGGCGGTCGACCAGGTCGCGCGGCGCGCCGACGCGCTCGGCTTCCGCGATTTGTGGGTGACCGAGAACACGATCGACCACGTGTTCAGCTTCGATCCGTTCGTGGCGCTGACCTGGGCCGCCGCGGTCACCAAGAAGATCCGCGTCGGCGTGTCGGTCAGCATCCTGCCGGTGCACGACCCCATCATGATGGCGCACCGCGTCGCGACGCTCGACTACATGAGCGGCGGCCGCGCGCTGCTCGGCGTCGGGCTCGGCCGCGACTTCCATTACGCGACCTTCGGCGTCGCGAAGGAGACGCGGGTGCGCCGCTTCCGCGAGCAGCTCCAGCTCATCAAGGCGCTGTGGACCGGCAAGCCGGTCGACCACAGGGGCGAGTTCTACGCGCTCGAGGGCGCGGTGATGTCGCCCATGCCGGTGCAGCGCCCGCACGTGCCGATCTGGTTCGGCGGCGGCCACCCGAACGCGATCGCGCGCGCGGCCGAGCTGGCCGACGCCTGGATGGGCGCCGGCGGCTCGAGCATCGAGGAGTTCGGCAAGACGGTGCCGATCCTGAAGGCCGCGCTCGCCAAGGCGGGGCGCAAGGTCGCGGGCTATCCGATCTCCAAGCGCGTGTTCCTGTCGGTGCACGACAAGCCCGAGGTCGCGCGCGCCGAGGTCGACCGCTGGTACCGCGAGGTCTATCACAACCCCAAGGGCGTCGACACGTCGGGCGTCCACGGCACGCCGGAGCAGGTGCGCGCGCAGCTCGAGACGCTGGTCGCGATGGGCGCCACCCACCTGCTGCTCAACCCGGTCGCGCGCTACGCCGAGCAGGTCGAGGCTCTGGCGAAGCTCACCGGGCTGGCGTAACGGCAGCGTTTCGCATGGCACAATTTTCTGCACCCACCTCACCCGTCATGGCCGGGCTTGTCCCCGCCATCCACGTCGTCGGAGCGACGGATCTAACCGCAGAGGACACGGAGGAGCGCGGAGGACGCAGAGTCGTGATGGTTGTTCCGCGCTCTCTGCACTTCTCTGCGTGCTCTGCGGTTGATTCCTCTCGGCCCGTCACGCGGCCCGACGTGGATGGCCGGCACGGGGGCCGGCCATGACGGATGGGGTGAGGCTCTGACATGGACGGGCTGACCGACCGCGAGACGATCGGCGATGCGCCCAAGCGGCGCGAGGACCTGCGCTTCCTGACCGGGCGCGGCGGCTATCTCGACGACCTCGCGTTCGAGCGGCTGGCCCACGCGGCGCTGGTGCGCTCGCCCCACGCGCACGCGCGCATCGTCGCGCTCGACACGCGCGCGGCGCGCGGCGCGCCCGGCGTGCTCGCGGTGCTGACCGCGGACGACGCGCGCGTCGACGGGCTCAAGCCGTTGCGCCCGACCGCCGAGGCCAACGTGCAGACCGGCGAGCCGTTCGCCTTCGCGCCGCAGCCGCTGCTCGCCGTCGGCAAGGTGCGCTTCGCGGGCGAGCCGGTCGCGCTGGTGATCGCCGAGACGCTCGCCCAGGCCGTCGAGGCCGCCGAGCTGGTCGCGGTCGACTACGACCCGCTGCCGGCGGTGACGACCGCCGCGGCGGCGCGCGCGCAAGGCGCGCCGCTGATCTCCGACGAGGTGCCGGGCAATCTCTGCCTCGACTGGCGCACCGGCGACCACGACGCGGCCGCCGCCGCGTTCGCCCGGGCGGCGCATGTCGTCGAGCTCGCGCTCGACAACCACCGCATCGTGATGAACCCGATGGAGCCGCGCGGCGGCGTCGGCCAGTACGACGCGTCGAGCGGGCGCTACACGCTCCACGTCTCGAGCCAGAACATCCACATGATCCGCGACGCCGTGGCGCGCGCGCTCGGCGTCGCGGCGACAGCGGTGCGGCTGGTCGCGCCCGACGTCGGCGGCGGCTTCGGCGCCAAGAACTTCGTCTATGCCGAGCACGTGCTGCTGCCGTGGGCGGCCAAGCGGGTCGGCCGGCCGGTCAAGTGGATCGCCACGCGCAGCGAGGTGTTCCTGTCCGACCACCAGGCGCGCGATCACGTGGCGCGCGCGGCGCTGGCGCTCGACGCCACCGGGAAATTCCTCGCCATGAAGGTCGCGAGCGCCGCCAACATCGGCGCCTACATGGCCGGCGGATCGGGCGCGGTGCAGACCAACCAGTACGTGCACCTGCCCGGCACGGTCTATCGCATCCCGGCGATCGCGCTCGAGATCACCGCGGTGCTGACCAACACGGCGCCGATCGGCGTGACGCGCGGCCCCGGCTTCGCCGAGGCGAACAACATCATCGAGCGGCTGATCGACGCGGCGGCGCGCCAGTGCGGCTTCGACCGCGCCGCGCTGCGCGCCGTCAACATGGTGCCGCCCGACGCCATGCCGATGACCAACGCGTTCGGCTTCAAGGTCGACAGCGGCAAGTTCGCGCCGATGCTCGCGCTCGCGCTCGCGCGCGCCGACGCCGCCGGCTTCGCGGCGCGCCGGCAGGCGAGCGCGGCGCGCGGCCGGCTGCGCGGCCTCGGCTTCGCCTATCACATCAAGGGCACCGGCGGCTCGCCGCACGAGAACGTCGACATCCGCTTCGAGGCCGACGGCACGGTGTCGCTGATCACCGGCACGCAGACGATCGGGCAGGGCCACGAGACGACGTTCCCGCAGATCCTGGCCGAGCGCCTCGGCGTGCCGAACGCGCTGATCCGGCTGCGCCAGGGCGACACCGACCTGATCCCGACCGGCGGCGGCCACGGCAGCTCGCGCGCGACCTACATGGGCGGCACGGCGATCTGGCGCGCGTCCGACGAGATCATCGCCAAGGGCCTGCGGCTCGCCGCCGACGCGCTCGAGGCCGCCGAGGCCGACATCAGGTTCGAGCCCAAGGGCGAGGGCGGGCGCTTCGTCGTGGTCGGCACCGACCGCGCGATATCGCTGCTCGATCTCGCGGCCCGCGCGCGCGCGGCGGGCACGCCGCTCGACACCTATCACGCGTGGACGCGCGAGTGGATGACGTTCCCCAACGGCACCCACGTCGCCGAGGTCGAGATCGACCGCGACACCGGCGCGGTCACCTTGGCGCGCTACACCGCGCACGACGATTACGGCGTGCTCGTCAACCCGATGGTGGCGGCCGGCCAGGCGCACGGCGCGATCGCCCAGGGCAGCGGCCAGGCGCTGCTCGAGCGCGCGTGGTACGACGCCGCCGGCCAGCCGATCGCCGGCTCGTTCATGGACTACGCGATGCCGCGCGCCGACGACCTGCCGTCGTTCGACCTCGCGTTCGACGGCACGCCGTGCACGACCAATCCGCTGGGCGTGAAGGGCTGCGGCGAAGCCGGCGCGGTCGCCGCCTTCCCGGCGATCACCAACGCGATCCTCGACGCGCTGGCACCGCTCGGCGTCGCGTCGTTCGACGGCCCCGCGACGCCGGAACGCATCTGGCGCGCGATGCAGGGGTGATGGGCGCGGCCGCCCGGCGTAGGATCGGGCATCGACGGGGGAGCCCCTCATGACGCAGCCAAAGCCGATCGTTGCCGACTATGGGAGCGCCCAGATGGGCGGCGGCCAGGACGCCGAACCCGACGTTCTGCTCGAATTCGAAACCGCCAATGGCCTCTTGATCCTGCAGCTGAACCAGGCCGGCGCGGCCGAGTTGGAACAGGCGCTCTCCGATCTTCCCCTGAGCCGTCATCTGCGCAGCCACCGACAGTCCTGAACGAGCGAGCGCGGGCCGCGCGCGCCGGCACGGGGTTAGTTAGCAGGCTGTTGAAGAAGTCGGTAGCGGCGCCCGATTTGGCGTGATTCACTCGATCATCGATCGAGGATGGGTCATGCGCGGTTCGGATGAGCGGTCGGGTTCGTTGTTTTCATATGTGGATCTGGAGGCGCGGGTCGGGCCGGACCACCCGTTGCGGACGATCCGCGAGATCGCAAATGCGGCGCTGACAGAGCTGAGCCGAGACTTCGATGCGCTTTACCCGCGAGGCGTAGGCCGGCCGTCGATCCCTCCAGAGCGGCTGCTTCGGGCGATGCTGCTGCAAGCCTTCTATGGCATCCGCTCGGAGCGGCAGCTGATGGAGCGGATGGAGTTCGACCTGCTGTTCCGTTGGTTCGTCGGCTTGGGAGTGGACGACGCGGCTTGGGATCATTCGAGCTTCACGAAGAACCGGGACCGGCTTCTGGAGGGGGAGATCGCGGCGAAGTTCCTGCAAGCCGTGCTGGCCCAGCCCAAGGTGAAGCGCCTGTTGTCGAGCGACCACTTCTCGGTGGATGGGACGCTGATCGAGGCATGGGCCTCGATCAAGAGCTTCCGCCGGAAGGACGGGAAGGATCGAGACGGCGATGGTCCGGGCCGCAACGCCGAGCGGGACTTCCACAAGGAGAAGCGCTCGAACGAGACCCATGAGAGCACGACCGATCCCGAGGCGCGGCTCTACAAGAAGGGTGATGGTCAGCCCGCCAAGCTCTGCTACATGGGCCACGCCTTGATGGAGAACCGTCATGGCTTGGCGATCGGCGCCGTCGTCACCCAGGCCACCGGAACGGCGGAGCGCGAGGCTGCGCTGAGGCTGTTGGATCGTCGCGGCAGCCATCGCCGGATCACGGTGGGCGCCGACAAAGCCTACGATGTACGCCAGTTCGTCGGCGATCTGCGGTCCCGCGCGGTCACGCCGCACATCGCGATAAACGGCCATGTGAACAAGAGCGGGACGCCGCGCGGAACCGCGATTGACGGGCGCACCACTCGTCATGCCGGCTATGAGGTCAGCCAGCGCTGCCGCAAGCGCATCGAAGAGGTGTTCGGCTGGGTCAAGAGCTCCGCCGGCTTGGCCAAGGTGAAGCTGCGAGGACGGATCCGCGTCGACGCCGCCTTCACCCTGGCGCTCGCCGCCTACGACTTGATCCGGTTACCCAAGCTCCTGGGGGCCACAGCATGACGTCTCATCGGACGCCGACGATCGCTTCGATGTCCTACTATGAAGCCGACAATCCAGTCGTGATGCACCCCGGCAAGGCGAGCCACGAAATCGGGTCCATCGCTCACTTCTGGCCGGCTTCTTCAACAGCCTGCTAAGCGCTCGAGCGGCGGCCGTCGATGCGGCCGACGGCAACGTCGGCAATGTCCGCTTCTGATGCTGTGGACGGCTCCCCACCCCGGTTGCAGCGTGGGCTGCAACCGATGAGCCGGGAGGGGAGCCATGGGCCAGGTGGTGAGGGTCGGCTTGGACATCGCGAAGTCGGTGTTCCAGGTGCACGGGGTCGACACCAACGGTGAGGTGGTGCTCAGGCGTCGGCTGACGCGAGCGCGGGTGCTGCCGTTCTTCGCGGGGCTGGGGCCCTGTCGGATCGGTATCGAGGCGTGTGCCACAGCGCACTTCTGGGCTCGCGAGATCGGCAGATTGGGCCACGACGTGAAGCTGATGCCGCCAAGCTACGTGAAGCCGTACGTGAAGCGACAGAAGAACGACTCCGCCGACGCCGAGGCGATCTGCGAGGCGGTGAGCCGGCCATCGATGCGCTTCGTCGAGGCGAAGACGCCGACGCAGCAGAGTACCCTGGTGCTTCACCGGACCCGGCTGATGCTGATGCGTCAGCGAACCCAACTATCCAATGCCATGCGCGGGCACATGGCCGAGTTCGGCGTTGTCGCACCGATCGGCCGCAAGGGACTACAGAAGCTCGTCTTGATCATTGCCGACGAAGCCGACGAGCGGGTACCCGCGGCAGCACGGGCCTGTCTGCGAATGCTGGCCGGGCAGCTCGAGCTCGTGAATGCGCAGGTGCTCGACATCGACCGACGCGTCATGGCGAGCGCGCGAGCGACCGATGCCGGCCGGCGGCTGATGAGTATCCCGGGTGTCGGACCTGTACTCGCTAGTGCGCTGGTGGCGAGCGTGCCCGACCCGTTCGCCTTTCGGAACGGCAGGAACCTGGCTGCATGGATTGGCCTGGTTCCGAAGCAGAACTCGAGCGGCGGCAAAGAGAGGCTCGGCGGGATAACGAAGCAGGGTAACCGCTACCTGCGACAGATGCTCGTGCTCGGCGCGATGGCGGTCATCCGCTATGCCGAGCGCCACGGCACGCGTCGGCCTTGGCTCGTGAAGCTGATGGCGCGTCGCACGACCAAGGTCGCCGCCGTCGCACTGGCCAACAAGATGGCGCGCATGGCGTGGGCGATCATGACCAGCGGGCAACCGTATCGCGAGCCGGTACTGCAGGCCGCTTAGCGAACAGAGCTTGGGAAGGGCGTAGGGATGTAATGCGATCAGCCGGTCGATACCGGGGAGTGGGAGAACCCAGTGGGTCAAGGCGCCTTCGAGCGCGTGCTTGTGATCGGGACCCGTCTCCGCGGAAGGCATTATGGCCAGCGGCACATGTGCGCCGCATCAACAGGTCGAACACATGGCCGCACCGACCAGGCGTCGTCAGCATCCAAATCGCCCTTGCCAACGGGGAGCCGTCCACACATGACCCATAGCGCATATTGCGGAACTGCGGGTCTCTCCGAGCACCGGTCGCCGCGGCCGCGCTACGGGCCAACGGCGGCTTCTTGGTGAGCTCGTAACAGCAAGGTTACCAAGGTCGCGCTTGTCGCCCGGCGGCCGCGTGCTTACGGTCGCTGCATGGTCCTCGACGCGTTCTGGCTCGGTCTCCTGATCAAGATCCTCGCCACTGTGTCGGTCGTCTGCCTCGCGACCGTCGCTGTCGAGCGCGCCGGTCCGTTCTGGGGAGGTTTGTTGTGCGGTCTGCCGCTGACGACCGGCCCCGGCTACGTCCTACTGGCGCTGCAGGAAGATGCGGGTTTTGTCGCCGTCAGCGCACTCGCCAGCCTCGCCGCCAATATCGCGGTTTACGCCTTCCTGCTCGCCGTCGTGTGGCTCGCGCCGCGTCGGTCGGCGCTCACGATGTTAATTGGCGCCATAGCCTGCTGGGCGCTTGCCGCGCTCGCGATC
>DATJNS010000510.1:0-14118 GCA_035507915.1 Candidatus Sulfotelmatobacter sp. | reverse complement strand
CGCCAGGCGCTGGCTCGCGATCCGAACTCGGCGGAGAGGCTCAACGATCTCGGCACCGTGATGCAGGCGGCGAACCGTCACGACGAGGCGCTGGCCTGTCATCGTCAGGCGATCGTCCTCCGACCCGACTTCGCCCGGGCGCACTACAATCTCGCTGCGGCGCTGCAGGCGCTTGGTCGGCTCGACGAGGCGCTCCCGCCTTATCGGACAGCGATCGATCTCGATCCTGGCTTCGCCGAGGCGCACCACAATCTCGGCGTCGCCCTCGCGGCGCTCGGCCGGCATGAGGATGCTGCGGCGTGCTTCGCGCGAGCGCTCGCCATCCGGCCGGACGCCGCGGCGACGCACCATCATCTCGGTCGGGCGCTCGCGACACGCGGCCGCTTCGACGAAGCCGTCGCCTGCTTCGAGCGGGCGATCGCGATCCGCCCGGATCTCGCGGAGGCCCTCAGCGATTTGGGCGATCTGCTGCACACGCTGGGTCGTCTCGAGGCGGCCGTGGCCTGCTTCGAGAAGGCGCTGGCGGCGCGGCCGGACGATGTCGGCGCGCTCAACGGACTCGGCTGTGCGCTCGCGGATCTGAAGCGGGAGGGAGAAGCGCTGCACTGCTTCGCGAGAGTACTGGCGCTGCGGCCCGATGATGCCGAAGCGCACAACAATCTCGGCAACGCCCTGGCCGCCCTGGACCGAAGACCCGAGGCAATCGTCTGTTACCGGCGGGCACTGGCGATCAATCCGGGGTACGGCGCGGCGCATTCGAATTTGGGCAATGCGCTGATGGCGCTGCGGCGCGAGGCGGAGGCGGTCGCCTGCTACGAACGGGCGCTTGCCAGCGGCTGCGACGTCAAGGTCTATGGCAGCGTCGCCGCCGCCCTGCGGATGCTCGGACGTCTGGACGAGGGGCGCCGAGCGATCGAGATCGCCGTCGAGCTGGCACCGCGTCGCGCCGAGTTCTACACCCTGCTGGCGGAAAGCAAACGGTTCACCGACGGCGACCCGCACTTGGCGCTGATGGAAGCGGCAGCGCAGGACATCGGCTCGCTGTCCGAGAAGGACCAGACGAGCCTCAACTTCGCGCTTGCCAAGGCCTACGCCGATCTCGGCCAGCACGAGCGCTCGTTCAAGCACCTGCTGGCTGCGAACGCCCTGAGCCGCCGCTC
Source organism: Candidatus Sulfotelmatobacter sp. (assembly GCA_035507915.1). Classification (GTDB taxonomy): domain Bacteria; phylum Pseudomonadota; class Alphaproteobacteria; order Elsterales; family Elsteraceae; genus JACQAI01. The sequence continues at coordinate 12,958 of DATJNS010000510.1, read as the reverse complement.
CACGAACTACGACGAGACGGCGAAGCTCGGCTGGTTCGAGCAGATCGCGTCGGCGTTCACACCGGCGCTCATGGAGCGGCTGCGGGGGCTCGGCGCGGCATCGCCGGTGCCGGTGTTCATCGTCGGCATGCCACGGTCGGGAAGCACGCTGGTCGAGCAAATCTTGGCAAGTCATCCCGCGATATTCGGCGCTGGCGAGCTCGACGACTTTCGTATCGTGGTGGCCCATTTGATGCCGGACTATCCCGAGCTGGCGGCCGGTCTCGATGGCGCGCAGCTGCTCGAGCTGGGCACTGCCTATCTAGAGCGTGTCCGTGCGCTGGCACCGGACGCCGCGCGCATCACCGACAAGCTGCCGATCAACTTCGCCTATGTCGGGCTGATCCATCTCGCGTTGCCTGGCGCCCGGATCATCCATGTGCGTCGCGACCCGATCGACACTTGCCTGTCCTGCTTCAGCAAGCAGTTCATCGGCGACCACCCCTACAACAACGATCTGGGCGAGCTGGGGCGCTACTACGGCGCCTACCAGGCCGTCATGGCGCATTGGCGTACCGTGCTGCCCGCCGGCGTGATGCTCGAGGTGAACTACGAAGACGTGGTCGATGATTTGGAAAAGCAGGCGCGCCGGCTGGTGGCCCATTGCGGGCTCTCGTGGGATCCAGCCTGTCTTGTCTTCCACACCACTCAACGGGCGGTGCGCACGGCGAGCGCGGCCCAGGTGCGTCAACCGATCTATCGGAATTCCGTCGCGCGCTGGCGGCCCTATGCACACCTGCTGACGCCGTTGCTCGACGCCCTTGGCATCGAGCGCGCCGCACGGACCTGAGGTGCGCAAGCGCGGCAGGGGGCGCCAGCCCCCGCGCGCGCGATCAATGCTCCAAGCGCGGGGGGATGAAACCCGCCGCGCTGTCTATGTGGGCGCTCGCGAGGCTGATGCCTCTGCCGCGCTGTCTATGTGGGTGCTCGCGAGGCTGATGCCTCTGCCGCGCTGTCTATGTGGGCGCTCGCGAGGCTGACGCCTCTGCCGCGCTAGGCGAGGGTTCCGGCGGCCGGAGTGGACGAGCTCGGCGCCGGCATGGTCGGCAGGGGCGTGTTGCCCACCGGTCCGTTTTTGGGTCCGGTCGCCTGGTCGGGCGTCGAGCGTGACAGGATCGGGTTGGGCATCCCGGTCTCGTCGACGGATTGGTAGCGCGACACGACCTCGCTCGGCGGGTATTGCTCTGTGATCTTGCCGGCGTCGTTGCGGTAAGTCAGGAAGACGACATTGGTCGTCGGATTGAACGACACGGACGGATTGACGTAGATGGGGGCGTCCAGGTTGCCTGACGCGAGCGGACTTGTCGCCGGCGGGGGGGCGCTCAGCTGCGGCGCAATGTAATGCGCTGCGACCGCTAACGACGCCGAAAGGCCCAATGCATCAGCCATGACCTCATCTCCATTTTGGAGACAAACCGTAAGAGATATGAGTTTGTTAGGTTGGATTTGTCAAGATGACGATTGCGTGTCTATGGGCGCTGGCCGACGGACATGGCCTTCACCGGGGCGATTGGGTGGGCGCCGGATCCGATTTGGCGTCGGCCAGGACGAACCGCCGGCCATATAGCGTCACCTGGAAGATCGACGGGTCGCGCGCGCCGAAAGCCCGCCAGCGGCGCTCGAACTCGGTGGCGTCGATCGCGGGATCGAGCACCCCCATGGCGCGGAAGTCCTTGCGCGTGGTGGTGCGCGGACCCCAGCGGAGGTCGCAGCGGGGCAAGGGCACGCGGCACCGCGCAAGCAGCGGGGCGAGCCGCCAGAACAGGCGCGCCGCGGCTTCGCCGGCCTGGTCCTCGAGCGCGAGCACGCCGATTCCGGACGCGACATCGAACCACTCGACGTCGACGATGGGCCCGGAGTCGACGCGCGGCGCCATTTCGTGCGCGGTCGCGCCGAACCGGGTCACGCCTTCGTAGAGCGCGAAGCTGGCCGGGTGGGATCCGGGATAATCGGGCGACGCCGGGTGGATGTTGTAGGCCGGACCGCCCAGGCGGGCGAGTTCGGCCGCCGGGACGATCACGGACGTGCAGAACGCGATCAGCCGATCGAAGGGACCCGCGGTCGCCGCCGCGTTGGTGAGTTCGTCGCCGGTCTGGACGCAGACGATCGGAAGTCCGGGATTGTGCCGACGCAGCGCGTCCGACAAGGCTCCGGCCAGCGCGGCGTCGGACAGCAGAAGCAGGCTCTCCGCCATGACGTCGCCACCGATCAATGCCGCCGAGACCGCGGTGCCGCGGCGCGCCACGACGGCATGGCGCGCTGGCGCGTCGGTCGGGTTTGGCGGCGTCCCGCCGTGCTCAGCTCAGGGGACGCCGCAGGTTGACGAGATAGCCGTGCAGATCGACGCCGTCCTCGCTGCTGAGGATCTCCGGCCACACCTGGACGACCTCGAAGCCGGCCGCCTTGGCGGTGGCCTCGACGTAGGGCAGGGCGTGGCAATAGCGGCCCGACTCCTGCAGCCGCCAATCATCCTTGCTGACGCCGGCGGCGACGTCGGCGCGCCAGGACTCCGGACCGGCCTCGAGCGAGAAGACGAACAGTCCGCTCGGCAGCAGGCGCTTGAACGCCCCCTCGAACACCGGTTTCAGGTTGCCGAAGTAGCAGATCGAATCGCCTGCCGTGATGCATTCGTAGAGCCGCGGATCGGCGTTCATGCTGGCGACGATGTCGGCGATCTCGATCTCGTGGTAGACGCTCTTCAGCTGGGCGTAGCGGATCAGACCGCGCGAGAGGTCGACGCCTTTGAGGTATGCGGTCAGGTCGTGGACCATGCTGCCGGTCAGACCGCTGCCGCAGCCGAGGTCGAGGATCGCCGACAGCTTGTGTGCGGCCGGACGGCTCGGATCGAGCTTCGGGCGGATGCGCAGGATCTCGCGACGAACCAGACCGGGAATGCGCACGCCCAGTTTGAACAGGGCGGCCGTTTCATACGTGTCGGCGCGCGTGTCGAAGATCGCACGCACGTAGTCCTCGGGGGCGCGCTCCGACCGCTCGCCCGTCACGATGGCGAGCATGTGCAGCAGGTAGCCATCCTCGGGCGCGATGGCGAGCCCCTTGCGGAAGCTGTCGGCCGCCTTCGCGCGGTCGCCGACCAGCAACATGGCATGACCGTGGACACGATAGAGCAACGCGCTCTTCATGCCGCGGTCGATGCTCTCTTGGCAGACCTTGGCGGCTTTCGCGGGCTCCTTCTCCTGGATGTACAGCTCGGCCGTGACCGCTTGCAGCCCCTCGCTCTCGGGGAACGCCAACCGCAGCCGATCATAGATCTCGCGCGCCGCCGCGAGATTGCCCTTGACCCAGAACGCGTGCGCCAGGCCTTCGTAGTGCTCGCGGCGCGAGTCGTCGAGACGGATCGCCTCGGAGTAGCACATCACCGCTTCGTCGTGGTGGCCGCTGCGCAGCATCAGGCGCCCGAGCAGCACCGCGTAATCCGCCTGCTTGGGATCGGCGATCACCGCCGCGGTGGCATCCTCGATGGCCTTTGTCACCGCGCCGATGCGCTCCTGGGCCTCGGCGCGCGAGGCCAGCCACGCCGCGTTGTCGGGCCGCGTCTCGAGCGCCGCCGTGAGCTCGTTGACCGCCTGCGCGTAACGCTCCTGGCGCAGCAGCAACTGGCCCAGCGAGGCGTGGAGCTGGGCTTCCTTGTCGGCGCCCGCGTCGGCGGGCTGCTTGAGAGTGCTCGTCTGCATGGCAGCAATCCTTATGGGCAGTAGGCGTGCGGAATGGTGGAGCTCGGAGTGGTGGACGTCATTGCAACGGTCGTGGATCGAGCGCGAAGTGGCGGCGCACGTACAGGGCGTCGCCCCACGTCGAGTGATACGGCGTGAGGGTGGCGACCCGGTCGAAGCCTTGGTCGCCGAGGAAGTTGTCGATGTCCTCGACCTGCGCGCAGCCCTCGTAGAGCTCTTCGAAGTTGATCTCGACGCTGATCGCCTCGATCGCCTCGAGCGTCCGTGTCGCGCCGTGCAGGGCGCGCAGCTCGGCGCCCTGGATGTCCAGGCACAGGATATTGAAGTCTTTGTGATCCAGGCCGAGCGATGCCATGAGGCCGTCCAGGCGCGCGCCCGGAACCGGGATCACGGCGCTTTCCACCACGTCCGGATACAGTCGCTGATGCAGCTTGAGCGGCAGGATCGAACTCGCCTTGTCGAGGTTCGCGACATGAAGATCGACGGGACCGTCGGCATCGGTGACCGCGCAGTGCGCCACCGTGACGCCCGGCACCGTCGAGGCGACGCTGCGCAGCTTGTCGATCAGTTTCGGGTTGGCTTCGACGAGCAGCACCTGCTTGGCGCCGAGCTCGAGGAAGGTGGTGAGTTCCTCGGCGGTATGGGCGCCGACTTGGATGATGCCGCGCGTCGCGACGCCGAACTTCGTCAGCAACGCCGGCAGATCGAGTATCTCCAGATCGTCCTGGGTGAAGCTCGTGAGCAGCCGCGAATGGACCGCGAGCGTGTGCCCGGTCCAGCGTGACGCGGCGAGCTCCGCCTGGGTCAACTGCTTGAACTCGTCGCCCGTGAGACGCATCACGGTGTAGTCGTGGTGCGCCAGCAGGAGGGCCAGCGGCGCCAGACCCTCGGAGCCGGCGGGGTCGGCTGCGATCTCGATCAGGTTGATGCGGGAATGATGCAAGAGGCGCTTGGCGCCGAGCAGGACGTCGAGCGCCGCCGAAACGGTGTCGATGCGCAGATAATGGATGTGGGTGAAGCGGTCGGCGGCGCGCAGCGCATCGAGCGTCGTCACTGGAAATGACGGGTCGTCGGACGCCTGACGGCCGAGCCGGTACGGCTCCAGCGCGATTGCGTCGCCCAAGGGACGCAGGTTCTCCTGCAGCGCGCCATGCGCCGCGCGATCGAGCGGAAAAACCAGATAGTGGGCACCGGGACGCAGGTACGCACAGCCCTGGATCCACGAGCCGTCGCGCACCCCGGCGGCGATGACCGTCCAGTCCGCGCGGATCAGCTGGAAGATCTTCTCGTCGTACGGCCGGGCCGGTTCGGGGCTCGCCACTTCGGGATTCATTGGAACATGTCGCACGGCGCCGGGCGGCGGTTCAGGGGGCCGGCGTGCCGCTCAGCCCGTCGATGATCGCTTGGTTGACCGCGATCAGGAAATCGAGGTCCACGTCGCTCTTGTTCAGTTTCTCGCACTCGCGGATCACCGCGAGGCCGACGGAGACGATCTGGGCGCGCAGCTCGATGGGCAGTTGATTGCCGTCGCTCGAAAGGTCGGAGATCAGAATGTACCAGACGGTCGTGTTGTCGCTGATCGCCCGCGCCAGCAGGATCGCGTCGTCCTTGGACGCCTGGGACGCCCGCAGACGCTGTGTGACCAGGGCGATGACATCGCGTTCCTGTTCGCGCGGCGTCCGCACCACACTGTTCGTCTTGGCGTACGCGGCCAAGCGCTTGTCGACTTGCTGCTGGGCGGCCGAGGTCATCGGAAACCACTCCATGGATCATTGAACAAAAACGGGCGCCGAAGCGGGGCGCATCTTGCGGCTTTACCGCGATATTCTTGCGACCCTTCCGGCGCCTACTGGCGCGCGAAGTCTACGCAAACATAGGTGAAGATTTGATTAATGTCGGCCAAACGCGGTCAAGACGAACGCACCGTGACCGCGGCCCCGGCGACCCACGCCTCGAGGTCGCGGCGGAGCCGTGCGATGACCGGCGCCCAGGCGCCTGGGGCAGTTTGCCGATAAAGCCGCAGGGTCGGATACCAGGGGCTGTCGTCCCGCGCCGTGAGCCAGCGCCAGCAGCCGTCGAAGCGCGACAGCACCCAGACCGGCTTGCCGAGCCCGGCGGCGAGGTGCGCGACCGACGTGTCGACGCTGATCACCAGGTCGAGTTGCATGATCAACGCCGCGGTGTCGGCGAAATTGCCGACCGTGTCCATCAGGTCGATCAATGGCAGACCCGCCGGCGGATCCTGGGCCTGGGCGGCCGGGGGGCCCTTCTGCAGGCTGAACCAGGTGATCTCCGGCATGCCGGCGAGCGGTGCCAGGGCGGCGAGCGCAATGCTGCGCCGGCGATCGGTCGCGACCGCCTGCGGATCGTTCGGTCGGATGCCGCCGGCCCACACCAACCCGACCCGTGGCCGCTGGTGGCCGGCGACGTGGCCCTGCCAGGCGGCGAGCTTGTCCGGGTCGGCACGCAGATAGGCTGACGGCGCCGGGATGCTGTCGAGCGTCGTGCCGAACGCGAGCGGCAGCGACATCAACGGGCAGTGCACGTCGAAGTCGGGCAGGTCGTCGCCGCCCGGAAAGCCCGGATCCATCGGCACGATCTCGATGCCCGTGCCGCCGAGGCTGTCACGCATCACCGCGAGCAGCGGTGCCGGAACCTCGAGGATCACCGCGGCGGCGCCGCGGGCGGTGACCAGGGGCGCATAACGGCAGAATTGCAGCGTGTCGCCCAGGCCTTGCTCGGCGTGCAGCAGGATGCGGCGGCCGTCGAGCGGCTCGCCGCGCCACTGCGGTTGCGTGAAGCGGCGGCGCAGTGGCGCCGAATAGGGACGGCGCCAGCGCCACTCGTACTCCGGCCAGCCCGTGGCGAAGTCGCCCGCGCGCAGCAGCGCCAGGGAACGGTTCCAGTGTGCCTCGACGTAGTCCGGGCGGAGCTCGACGGCGCGTTGATAGTGCACGAGGGCCGCCGCGAGCTGGTCGTCATCCTCGAGGACGTTGGCGTAGTTGTAGTGGACCTCCGCGAGATCGGGCCTCAAGGCGAGCGCGCGTTCGAACGCGAGCAAGGCCGGTTTGAGGCGCCCCAGCTTGTGCTGCGCGCCGCCGAGGCCGGCGTGCGCTTCGGCGTATGCGGGATCGCGCGCGATCAGGCGTTGCCACAGGTCGATCGCCTCCTCGGCGTGATCGTGGTCCTGGAGCAGATTGGCGAGGTTGAACAGCGCGCCCTTCATGCCGGGGTCGATCGCCAGGGCGTCGCGATAATGCGCGATGGTCTCGTCGACCGCGCCGCGGTCTGCGGTCAGCTTGCCGAGGTTGAAGTGCGCCTCGGCATAGTCGGGCTTGAGCGCGATCGCCTGACGGTAGCCGGCCTCGGCGGCCTCGACCGCGCCTTCGACATAGCGGGCGTTCGCCAGATTGTAGTGCGCGGCGGCATCGTCGGGATCGATCGCGAGCGCCTGGCGATACTGCTCGATGGCGTCGTCCAGCCGGCCGGCCTCGCGCAGCGCAGTGCCGAGATTGACCAGCATGCGAGCGGTCTGCGGCGCCAGCTTGATGGCCGCTTCGTAGCTGGCGATCGCCTCCGCGAGCCGCCCCACGGTCTGCAGGCTGCCGGCCAGGTTGTGCAGCGCGGCGGGATAGGCGGGGCGCAGCTCCAGGGCCCTGCGATAGCTCGCGATCGCCTCCTCGTCCCGTCTCATCGCCACCAACGCGTTGCCGAGATTGTAGTGGGCCTCGGGGAACGCGGGGTCGGCGCGCAGCGCCGCCTGATAACTGGCGACCGCCGCCTCGAGGTCGCCGCTCGTCTGTTGAAGGTTGCCGAGATTGGAGTGGGCTTGGGCGCACGCCGGATCGAGGTCGATGGCGCGGCGGTAGCTGGCTGCCGCCTCGTTGGACCGGCCGGCGGCCTGGAAGGCATTGCCGAGATTGAGGTGAAGCACGGCGTGGGCCGGTTGCGGCCGCGCGCGGGCGGCGCCGAGCGCGGCGATGGCGCTCGCGATCCAGGTTATCGCGGTGGCGGGGCGGCCGCGCTGCAGCTCGAGCAGTCCGAGCAGGTGCTGGGCGTCGACGTGATCGGGCTCGCGCTCGAGAATCTGGCAGTAGAGCGCCTCGGCTTCAGGCAGGCGATTGGAGCGGTGGCAGTCGAGCGCGCGCTGCAGTGTTTCGACGGTCGAGGCCATGGGGGTCGCGGGGGCGGCGCGTCTGCGGACGCATGTCTAAAGCCGGTCGAGCTTATCGAGAAAGATCATTAACGTTTCGTATCCTAACACTTGTCGGGCAGGTCGCGACGCGCCACCGACGCAGGCGGCCGGGCTTGCTCCGAACCGGCTCTCCCGATGACCCATCACTACTGCGTCTATTTCGATCACAACTACCTGCCGCGCGCCCTGGTGATGATCCAGTCCTTGCGGGCCGTCGACGCGCGGTTCCATCTCCATGTCGTCAGCCTGTCGGATCTCTGCACGCGCATGCTGGCGGAGCTCGCGCTGCCGGAGGTCAGTGTCACCCCGGTCGACGCGCTCGAGCGCCGCTATCCCGATCTGCTGCGCGTGAAGCCCGAACGAAAGGCGATCGAGTACATCTTCACGATGACGCCGTTCCTGCCGGCCTATTTCCTCGACACGGTGCCGGGCCTCGACGCGATCACCCACCTCGATGCCGACCTCAACTTCTACCGCGATCCGCAGGCGATCTTCGACCGGATGGGCGCCTGTTCGATCGGGCTCGTGCCCCATCGCTATTCGGCGGACCACGCAAGCTACGTGTGCTACGGCCTCTACAACGTCGGCTGGATCACCTTCCGTGCGACGCCCGAGGGGCAGCGCTGCCTCGGCGACTATCAACGCGACTGCGTCGCCTGGTGCTACGATCGGGTCGAGGATGGGCGCTACGCCGATCAGGCCTATCTCGACCGGTGGCCCGAGACCTACGCCGACGTCCACGTGCTCGACATGAAGGGGGTGAACGCGGCCACCTTCAACGTCGACGGCTACACGGTGACCGAGCGCGACGGCGGGTTCTGGTGCGACGACGACCCCCTGATCTTCTACCACTTCCACGGCGTCTTCCTGCAGGAGGACGGCAGCTACTGGATCCTCTATCCGAAGCGTCACGGCGCCGCTGAGGCGGTGGTGGTGCGCCGCCTCTATCGGCCGTACCTCGCGCGCCTGCTCGAGATCACCCACGCGATGCGCCGGCGGTTCCCGGAGTTTCGCGATGCCCGCCAAGTCCTGCGGCCCGTGATCGGCAAGACCATCATCATGGCCGCGGGCGGCGGCTGGCAGGACGACATGCTGAGTCGTCGCCGGCTCGTCCATGCGCTGGAGCTGCGCGACCGTCTCGAGGTCGATGCCGGGCTCGACGCCTCCGCGGGTCATTTCCTGAAGTTCGGCGGCGCCATCCGCCTTCTCACCAAGGGCCGGGGCGCGATCTCGGTGCTCGATTGGGGTGGCGGCTTCGGCGATCACGGCCGGTGGATGCGCAAGCTCTGGCCCGACCTCGCGATCGACTATCACGTCGTCGAGGTGAAGGCGGTATGCGACTACGGCGCGTCGGTGTTTTCCGATGTGACGTTCCATGACGGCGATGGCGCGCTCGGGCGCCGCTACGACATCGTGCTTGTCTCCGCGGCGCTGCAGTACATGCCCGACTGGCGCGCCACGCTGGGTGGGCTCGCCCATGCGGCGCAGTACGTGTTGATCGTGGTCGAAGTGCCGACCGCGAACGGCGCGGAGGGCTACATCGTGCCGGAGCATCCGCTTGCCGCGCTGCCGGAGGTCGAGATGGTGGGCACGGTGCTCGACGAAGCGGAGATCCGCGGCGTCGTCGAGGCGGCCGGCTTCGTGCTGTCAGGTTATCTGCCTGCGAGCGAGGTGGTGCCGGTCCCGGTCGGTCGGGCGACGCTGGCCTATCGCAGCTTCCTGTTCGCGCGCGCCGACGCCGGCGTCGCGACGTCCGCCGGGTCCGCCGCGACGTGAGCGGCCGCGCGCGCGACTGCGAGCTCGCCCATGGCTGGCGCGCCGCGCCGATGCTGCGGGGCGGCATCGTCACTGTGCCGACACGGACCACCTCGAGTCGGCGCATGACGCCTACCGAAGCCGTAACGGATGTGATCCAATATCCCGGGACGGGTGACCGGTAGTTGGCGAGGCCGGGGATGGTCCTGACCGCACAGCACCTCGAGGGTCTCGCCAAGGCTTACATCGAGCTGGTCGCGCTGTTCAAACGCGGCGCGATGGCCGAAGCCCATGCCTTGCGCGATCGCATCGCCGCCGATCTCAATGCCGCGCTTGCCGCGGTCTGGTCGACGGCGCGCCGCCAGATCGCGGACGGCGACCACTACGGCGCCCTGCTGAGTCTCCACACGGTGTTCAACATCCACCGGCAGAATCTGCTCAATATCGAGCTGCCGATCAGCCAGGCCGCGTGCTACGCCGAGATGGCGGGATTGCTGCAAACCATGGGGCAGCCCGTGGCGGCGTCCGCCGCTGCGACCTTGGCGACGCGCGAGCACGGTTTTTACCAGCCGACCCCGAGCTGCCAGATCGCGATCCTCGGCGCCTTGTTCGAGACGCTGTTCGGGCAGCGTACCGACGGCACCTTCGTCGAGATAGGCGCTTTCGACGGCGAGACGTTCAGCAATACGTCCTGCCTTGCCGATCTCGGCTGGCGCGGCGTCTATGTCGAGCCGGTGGAGGGGGCCCATCGAAAATGCGTCGAGCGCCATCGACGCAATCCCAGCGTCAGCGTATTGAATTGCGCGATCGGCCCCGAGGACGCGACGATCCGATTCTGGGACAGCGCCGAGTTCAGCACCGGCTCGGCCGAGGTGGTGGCGGCCCATGCCGCCCAAGGGCACGTCGCCGCGAACGCCCGCGAGATCGCGGTGCCGCAGCTGCGCCTCGATCGCGTGCTGGCCGAGCAGGGCATCGCGCCAGGGTTCGACCTCTTGGTGGTGGACGTCGAAGGGATGGAGGAGCAGGTGTTCCGGAGCTTTGACGTCGAGCGGTGGCGGCCGCGCTGCATGATCATCGAGCTGCACGATGGCAGCGGTGTTCGGGCGAGCGGCGATCAGTCGATCGCGGCGGCGGCGCGCTTGCGGGCGGCGATCCGTGACCGCGGCTACGAAGAAGTCTACCGGGACCAGGCGAACACGGTATTCCGGCGCCGCGAGCCGGGGGATCCACTGCCCGGCCGATCATCCTAAGGGTTTATTCAGCAATCCCCTGGCTCATGGAATTCGGCTAGGAACCTGGGTTTGATGACAGTCGCCGAAATCTTCAGCGCCGCCCTGCACGATCATCGCGCCGGACGTCTGGCCGACGCGTTGGCCGGCTACCGGCGGGTGCTCGAGCTGGAGCCCACCAACGTCGACGCGCTGTCGCTGCTGGGAACCGGCCTGCTGCAGATCGGCCAGGCTGGCGCCGCGGTGGCGTTCATCACGCGCGCGATCGAGCTGTCGGGCGCGAACACCGACGCCGCGACCGCCCGGCATGCGCACTTGTTCGTCAACCAGGGCAGCGCGCTGCACACCGCGGGGCGGTACGACGAGGCGATCAAAAGCTTTCGGCGCGGGCTGGAGTTGGCGCCCGATTTGCCGGAGCTCCATTCCAACCTGGGCAACGCGCTCCAGGAGCGTGGCGATCTCGCGGGCGCAGTCGAATGTTATCGGGCGGCCCTGGCGATTCGGCCCCAATATCCCGAATGCCTGTTCAACCTCGGCAATGCGCTTGCCGCGCTCAAGGTCTTCGACTTTGCGATCGAGAGCTACCGCAAGGCGGTGCTGCTCAATCCCGCCTACGCGGAAGCGCTCAACAATCTCGGCAACGTGCTCTTCGAGCTGGGCCGCGGCGACGAGGCGATCGAGGCGCTGCAGCGTGCCGTCGAGACGAGCCCCGGGTCGGTCGCGATCCGCATCAACCTGGCGAGCACCCTCAACAGCGTTGGCCGGATCGACGAGGCGATCGCCAGCTATCGGCGCATCATCGCCGACCATCCCGACTCTGCGGCGGCGCACGGCAATCTGGGCAACGCCCTGTTCGCATCGGGCGACCGCGAGGCGGCCGCCGAGAGCTACCGTCGTGCCATCGCCGCGCAACCGGACTATGCCGACGCGCACTACAGCCTGGCGTGGATCCAGCTCCAGCAGCGCGATACAAGAGGCGCCGAGGACAGCCTACGGAGCGCGCTGGCGTTCAAACCCAGGCATAGCCGCGCCCTCTTCAATCTCGCCAACCTCCTCGTCGATCAGCGTCGATTTGCCGAAGCCAGCGCCCAGCTGAGTCGCCTGCTCGAGATCGAGCCCGCGAACGCGCAGGCACACTGCCTGCTCGGCATGGCCCTCGTCGGCGACGAGAAGTTCGAACAGGCCGCCGAAAGCTATCGGCGCGCGATCGAGCTCGAGTCCGATTTCCCGGAGGCGCATTACAATCTCGCCCACATGTTGGCGGATTGCGGCCAAGACGAGGCGGCGCGCACGGCGTTCGAGGCGGCGATCGCGCTGAGGCCCGACTACCCCGAGGCGCATCGCGGCCTCGGCAGCCTGCTGCAGGGGATGGGTCTCGCCGATGAAGCCGAGCGCTGCTTCGCCGAGTCATTGCGCCTTCAACCGCTGATCACGCGCCCGGCTGCGGACGGCAAGCCGGAGTTCGCGGTGCTCCTGATCGTGGCGCCCGGCCGGGGTAACACACCGATCGACTTCTTCACCAACCAGGCCCCGTACGATAGCCATATCCTGCTGTTCCAGCCGGGCTACGACTACAATCCCGCGTTGCTGCGCGCGCGCTGCGACGTGGTCTTCAATCTGATCTCCGACGTCGACCTTGGCGGCGAGCTGCTCGACCATGTGCGTGCTCTGATTGAAAAGATCGGCAAGCCCGTGATCAATCATCCCGATCGCATTCGGCCGACCGATCGCGCGTCGATCGCGCGGATGCTACAGGGACCCAGCCACGTCGTGGTGCCGACGACGCTCCGCTATCCGAGGAGCGCGCTCGCCACCGCCGAGGGCGTTGCCGGCATCGAGCTCGATCCGCCCTTGCTGCTGCGCCCGGCAGGCAGCCACGGCGGCGAGGAGATGGACTTGGTGACCGAGCGCAGCCAGATCGCGCCGCTCGTCGCGGCGTCCCGGCACGATGCGTTCTACCTCACGCGCTTCGTCGACTATCGCTCGGCCGACGGCTTCTTTCGCAAATACCGGCTGATCTTCATCGGCGATGAAATCCTGCCCTACCA
>DATJNS010000509.1:0-7213 GCA_035507915.1 Candidatus Sulfotelmatobacter sp. | reverse complement strand
GCCGGTCACCGGGTTCTCGGCCATCACGTAACGCGCGTGGCGCAGCATCGACCCGGTGGCCGGCGCGGCCGCTGGAATCGTGGCTGCGGCTCCGCTCGGGATGGCGGCCTCCTTCATCCTTCCAACCTCACGCGCGGGTCGATGACGCCGTAGAGCAGGTCGATCGCGAGATTGAGCGCGACATAGAGGATCGCCATGGTGAGCACGAAACCCTGCACCGGCGCGAAGTCGGACGCGATCAACGCCTCGACCGCGTACGAGCCGATACCCGGCCAGGCGAAGACCTTCTCGACCAGCACGTTGGCGCCGAGCAGGAACGAGAACACCATGCCGAGCGTGGTGATCACCGGCAGCATGGCGTTGCGGAAGGCGTAGGTGATGATCACGGTGCGGTTGTCGAGGCCGCTCGCCCGGGCCGTGCGCACGAAGTCGGAGCCGAGCAGCGCCAGCATCGAGGCGCGCGTCATGCGCGCGATCGGCGCCAGCGAGAAGATCCCGAGCGTGAGCGCCGGCAAGACCAGCTGCTTGAGTGCGGCCCACGTCGTCTCGAAATCCAGATCGATCAGGCCGTCGATCAGGTAGAAGCCGGTGCGATCGGTCGGTGCCGAGAAGAACACGTCGAGGCGCCCGATCGGCGCCGGCGCCCAGCCGAGCAGGAAATAGAACACGTAGACGAGCAGCAGCCCGGTGAAGAACACCGGCAGCGAGACCCCGGCGGTGGCGACGACGCGGCAAATATGATCGATCCACGAGCCTTGGCGTACCGCGGCGACGATCCCGAGCGGCACGGCGACCGACATCGAGATGACGAGCGCGAACAGCGTGAGTTCGGCGGACGCCGGCAGGCGGCTGGCGATCTCGGTCACCACCGGCTGGCCGGTGGACAGCGAGTTGCCGAGATCGCCGTGCGCGAGATCATCCACGTAGCGCACGAACTGCGCGAGCAACGGTCGGTCGAGCCCGAGGGTCTTGCGAATCTCCGCGATCGACTGAGGCGTCGCCGCCGGGCCTGCGAAGTAGATCGCGGGATCGCCCGGCAGCACGCGGGTGAGCAAGAAGGTCACGATCACGACGCCGACGAGCGTCGGGATCACGGTCAGCATCCGGCGCCCGATCCTCGCGATCATGCGATCACCGGGCGTCCAAGACGGTCGGCCCTCATGCCTTCCGGATCGACCGATAGTCGAGCTGCCGGTGGAACCAGTATGTATAGCCCGAGATGTTCTTCTGCGCCGCGACGCTCAAATACGGCTGGAAGAGGGGGATGCGCGGCACTTCCGTGTAGGCCTGGGTGATGAAACCTTCGACGTCCTTGTCGTACGTCGCGTTGTCGGCGGCCGCGGCCGCCTGGCGCGCGCCGTCGATCAACGCGTCCATGTCTTTGTTCTGATAGCTCGGCGTGTTGAAGATCGCGTTCTGGCCGGAATAGCACCAGAAGAAGAAATACTCCGGATAGTCGAGCCAGCCGGAGAAGAAATTGACCATCAGGGGCATCGACTTCTTGGCCATCTCGGAGCGCCAGTTCGCGCCGGGCACCTTGTTGATCGTGGTCTGGATGCCGAGCTGGCCGAGGCTCTCCTGGAGCAGCTCGGCGATCGGCTCGCAGGTCACGCCGTCGCCGAGATCGAACGAGATCGTCGTGCTCAGGCCCTCGGCGACGCCGGCCTCCTTCATCAGCGCTTTGGCCTTGGCGAGATCGGTCGTGTAGGCGGTCGGCTGCGGCCAGGCGATCGACGCGACCTGGTTCGTCTTGGCGCCGAACAGCGGGTTGGCGAGGCCGAACATCGCCGCGTCCATGATCTTCTGATAGGGAATCGCGTAGGCGACCGCTTGGCGCAGCTTCTCGTTGTCGAACGGCGGGTTCTTGACGTTGAGCTCGACCGAGTACATGCCGTTGCTGATCGGCGTGGAGATGATCTTGACCTTGCCCTCTTGCTTCATCTCCGCGAAGTCCTTGGTCGGCAGGTCGAAGGAGATGTCGGCGTCGCCGCGTTCCATGAGGGCGCGCCGATTTCCCGACGACGGGATGGTGCGCCAGATGATGCGCTTGAGCTCGGGCAACTTGCCGCCGACCCAGCCGTCGTGACGCTCGTAGACCACCTCGACGCCGGGCTTCCAGCTCGTGACCTTGTATGGTCCGCTGCCGGCGGTGTTGCTCTTGGTGTAATCGAGCCCCCATGGATCCGCGGCAGTCGCGTGTTTCTTGACCAGCTCCGAGTTGTAGATGCTCGGCACGATCACCGCGAGATCGGGTAGGGTGAGCCGGTCCTTCTGGACGAAATCGACGCGGAAGGTGTGGTCGTCGACCGCGACGAATTGCTCCGGCTTGATGAGCGAGCCGGCCTTCATCTGCACCGTCGGGAATCCGCCGACGCTGACGGCGCGGTCGAACGACCATTTGACGTCTTTGGCGGTGACCGGCGTGCCGTCCTGGAACTTGGCGTTCTTCTTCAGTGCGAAGGTGACCGACATGTCGCCCACCTTCATGTCCTCGGCGAGCTCCGGCTCGAGCTTGTCGCGATCGTAGGACAGCGTGCCGTCGGGCAACGTCTTGGTCGCGTTGACGATCAGCCGGTCGTAGCAGTTCCACGACGCCTCGTAGCCCGGCCGATTGGTGCCGAGGCCTTGGATGTCGAGGTTGTTCGGGCCGTTCTCGGTGACGAGCAGCAGCGTCTCGCTGCGCGCCGTGGCGGCGCGCGCCGGCGTCCACACCGCGGGCGCAGCCAGCGCGCCGGCGGCCGCCGTCGCCGCCGATGATTTGAGTAGCTCCCGACGGCTCAGTCCCTTGCGCGTCATTGCGGCCCCCCCTGCCCAGAATCTTCACGCAAGATCCGGGCAATAATTGTGCCAGAGGCGCCGGCACGCCGGGCGTGACGGTGGCGTCAGAGGCCGCGGGCGCGGTCGCGCAGGACGAATTTCTGGATCTTGCCGGTCGCGGTCTTGGGCAGCGGCCCGAACACGATGGTCTTGGGCGCCTTGAAGTGCGCGATGCGCTCGCGGCACCACGCGATCAGCGCCGCGCCGTCGAGGCTCTCGCCCGGCTTCAGGGTGACGAAGGCGCACGGCGTCTCGCCCCATTTGTCGTCGGGGCGCGCCACCACCGCAGCCTCCATCACGGCCGGGTGCTTGTAGATCAGCTCCTCGAGCTCGAGGCTCGAGATGTTCTCGCCGCCCGAGATGATGACGTCCTTCATGCGGTCCTTGACCTCGACGTAGCCGTCGGGGTGCAGCACGCCGAGGTCGCCGGTGTGGAACCAGCCGCCGTGGAACGCGTCGCGCGTCGCCGCGGGGTTCTTCAGGTAGCCGCGCATCACCGTGTTCGAGCGCAGCATGATCTCGCCGATCGTCGTGCCGTCGGCCGGCACCGGCGCCAGGCTCTGGCTGTCGGCGACCATGACCTCCTCGAGGGTCGGATGGCCGACGCCCTGGCGCGCCATCATCGCCGCCTTGCCGTCGATCGCGAGCGCTTCCCAGTCGGTCTGCCACTGGCAGATCGTCGCCGGGCCGAAGCTCTCGGTCAGGCCGTAGAGGTGGGTCACCCGGAAGCCCAGCCGCTCCATCGCGGTGATCACGGCCGACGGCGGCGCCGCGCCGCCGGTCGCGATCTCGACCGTGTGCGCGAACCCGACCTTCTCGGCGTCGGGCGCGTGGATCAGCATGCTGAGGATGGTCGGCGCGGCGCACAGGTGGGTCGCCCGGTGCGCCGCGATCGCGGCGAAGATCGGACCCGCGGCGACGCGCCGCAGGCACACGTGCGTGCCGCCGACCGCGGTCACCGCCCACGGGTAGGACCAGCCGTTGCAATGGAACATCGGCAGGGTCCAGAGATAGACCGAGCGGTCGCTCAGCCCGAACGCGATCACGTTGCCGAGCGCGTTCAGGTAGGCGCCGCGATGCTGGTAGACCACGCCCTTCGGGTTGCCGGTGGTGCCCGAGGTGTAGTTGAGCGAGATCGCCTGCCACTCGTCCTGCGGGCGCTGCCCGGCGAAGCTCGGATCGCCGCTCGCCAGCAGGGCCTCGTAGTCGACCGCGGCGAAGCGTTCGCCCGCGTTCGCGTCGAGCATCGGATCGTCGATCTCGATGACCTCGACGGATCGCTCGAGCCGCGCCAGCGCGCCCTTGATCACCGCGCCGAACTCGCGGTCGGCGATCAGGAGCTTGGCCTCGCTGTGCTCGAGGATGAAGGCGACCGCGGCGGCGTCGAGCCGCACGTTGATGGCGTTGAGCACCGCGCCCGCCAGCGGCACGCCGAAATGCGCCTCCAGCAGCGGCGGGATGTTGGGCGCCATCACGGCGACGGTGTCGCCGAGGCCGATGCCGCGGCGCGCCAGCGCGCTCGCCAGCCGACGCGCGCGCGCCGCGAACGCGCGGTAGCTGGTCCGCGTGTCGCCATGGATCACCGCGGTCTTGTCGGGCCACACATGCGCCGCGCGCGCGAGGAAGCTCAGCGGCGACAGCGGCACGTAGTTCGCCGGCCCCCGGTCCAGATCGCGCTCGAAGATCGACGTCATGGGGTTTCTATAACATACCAGAACGCGCCCCTCCCCACCCCTCTCCCTCGAGGGGGAGGGCGGGGAGGGGGCCGTGCCCCCGTCAGCTGCCGTAGAGCACGAAGGGCGCCCAGAACACCGGCGCGGCGTATTTGCCGCCGGCGATGAATTCGCGCTTGGTGTCGTTGATCGCCTGGACCTGGCTCTTGCCGGCGGCGAGCTGGGCGAACAGGCGCATCATGAAGGCGGCCGTGCTCTCGTCGACCACCGACCACAGGCTGAGCAGCGTGTTGCGGTTGCCGGCGACGTAGAGCGCGTAGGGCAGGCCCATCACGCCTTCGCCCTGCACCACCTTGCCGAGCCCGGTCTCGCAGGCCGACAGCACGATGAGGTCGCTGCGCAGCTCGTAGGCCGGCCACTTGCTGGCGGTCACGTAGCCGTCGGTGCCGGGCGCGAGGTCGCGCTGGCTCAGCACGATCGCGCTCAACGCCGGCTCCTCGGTGCTGAGATAGCCGTGGGTCGAGAACAAGAGGTAGCGGTACGACGCCAGCGCATGGTCGGTGTTGAGCGCGAGCAGCGTGGCCTCGCTGGCGTCGTGCTGCTTGTAGGTCGCGACCGGCTGGCCGGCGAACACGGCCGCCACGGCGTCGACCTCGCGCGCCGAGCCCGGCAGGGCGGGCCAGCGCACGTCGAGCAGGTCGTAGGCGCGCCGGATCACGCGCGCGTCGGCGGCGTTGCGCCGCACGTAGGCGCCGATGTCGAGCGCCGGGCTCGCCGCGGCGCCCCGGTTCGCCGGCGCGGTCTTGTCCGCGGTCGGATTCCCGGGCGTCTCGTACTCCGCGCCGCCCATCGCGAGCAGCGTCTTGCGCCCCTCGATCGACCGGTAATCGGCGTCGCGCTGCTGCAGGAGCGCCAGCATCGACAGCGACTGGACGTAGCTGAGGTCGTGGGCGCCGATCGCGGGCTTGCCGTCGAGCGCGAGCGCCTCGAACGGCAGCGCCGCCAGCGCGCCGTCGGGCGAGATGATCCAGTGCCGCTTGCCGCGCAGCTCGCCGGCGAGCGGGGCCAGCAGGCGTTCCGACAGGCCGCGTCCCAGCCGCGCGGCCGGCGTGTCGGCGCTCTGCCAGGCGTCGGGGCTGAGCAGCGCCTCGCGATACTCCACCACCGCCTGGGCGAGCCCCGGCGTGTCGGTCAGCGCGTGGGCCTCGAGGCCGTCCTTGCGCGTGAGCGTGAAGGCAAGCGGGGTGTCGCCGGCCAGCAGGTAGCTCACCAGCACGGCGTCGTCGGGCAGTAGGCGGCGTCCGGCCTCGGCGTCGACGATCGTCACGTCGCTGAGCTTCGCGTATTTCGGATGCGCCGCCGCGAGCTGGGCGCGGAACTGGGTGAGCTCGCGCACCAGCGCGTCCTTGCGCGTCTCCAGGATCAGCTTCTGCGCGGCGTCGTCGGTCACCGCGATGCGGTCGCCGAGATCGGCGAGCTGGTGCTCGTAGCCTTGCAGGCGCTGCTGCTCGGCCGCGCTGAGCTCGGCCGACTGCGCGGCGCGCCGGAACGCCGTCGACTCCAGCAAGGTGCGCGCCTTGGAGAGCTCGGCCAGCTGGAAGGCGCCCGCCGCGTCGCCGTGGCCGATGCGCAGGCGCGCCAGCCGCTTGTAGGCCTCGACCCACTGCGCGAACAGCGCCTGGCGGTTCTCCGACGACAGGTCGCCGCGCGCGCGCAGCGCCTCGACCGCGGCGACCAGGCGCTCGTAGAGCGGCATGGCGGCATCGGCTCGCCCGGTCGCCTCGTAGGCCTCGGCCACGTCGCGCAAGCTCTGGATGGTCTCCGGGTGGCCGTCGCCCGAGGTCTCGGCGCGGCGGCGCAGTATCGTCTCGAACAGCGCGACGGCGTCGGCCATGCGGCCGAGATGGCGCTCGGCGATCGCGACATCGCGCTGGCGTTCCAGCACCGTGGAGGTGTTCGGGCCCCAGCGCTCCTCTTCGCGCTTGACCTCCCGCTCGAGCAGCGGGAGCGCCTCGGCCGAGCGGCCCATCTGGTCGTACAGCCTGCCGAGCATGCCCGGGATGAAGGCGCTGTTGTCGGCCTCGCGGCCGGTCAGTTTCGCCTGCAGCGCGACGGCCTTCTGGAGCAGGCCGAGCGCCTCATCGCGTTTCCCCTCGCGGGCGTAGGCGCCGGCGACATCGGTCAGCGAGAACATTGCGCCGGCGCTCGCCTCGCCCTCCTTGGCGATGTGCGCCCGGTAGATCTTCTCGTAGATCGGCACCGCCTCGCCAGTGCGGCCGAGTTGGTCGTACATGATCGCGAGCTGGCGCATCGAGTCGAGCGCGTCCAGCTCGCTGCCGGCCTCCAGCCGCAGCTTGACGATGCGCTCGTAGGTCTCGAGCGCCTTGGCGTAGTCGCCGGTGAACAGGTAGGCGTTGCCGACGTCGTTGATGACCGAGAGCGTCTGCGGGTTGGTCGGGCCGAGCACCGCGGTGCGCAGCTCGGCGGCCTTCAAGAACAGCGGCAACGCCGCGCCGTAGCCGTCGATGCTGGTCTGGAAGATGCCAAGATCGCGCATGATCTGGATGGTCGCGGCATTGCGTTCGCCGCGCACCGCGGTGCTGAGCGCCAGCGCACGCTCCGCGGTCGCGACGGCCTCGGGGAATTGCGACGCCTGGAACTGCTCGCTGCCGAGCGCCGCCAGCGCGTCGATCGTACGTTCGTCACGCTCGCCGCGCTTTTCG
>DATJNS010000508.1:0-6390 GCA_035507915.1 Candidatus Sulfotelmatobacter sp. | reverse complement strand
TGACGAAGTGGGCGACGATGAAGCCGATCAGCGCCTTGAAGATGACCGCCGTGACGGCGAACAGCACGCTCTGCTCGACCACCATCCAGAACGTGTCGCGCTTGAACAGGAACGTGAAGTTCCCGAAGCCGACGAAGTGCTGCATCGACTTGTTGAGCGTCGCGAGGTGGATGGCGTAGGCCGCCGGATAGGCGACCAGCAGCCCGACGATCAAGAGCAAGGGCAGGGCCATGACGAAGGCGACCGTCGACTTGCGTCGCATGAACGCGTGCAGCGATCGTTTCCGACCGATTGCATGCGCACCGAAATCGCGAGCTACCGCGTCAGCCATCGATCACTCCCAAGTCCCTTTCCTGCCCGTCGCCCGACCTGACGTTCGTGTGAACGCTCGAGGCGTGCGGCTCGTCCACACGTGCGAAAAGCGAGCGCGGCGGGGACGCTGCCTGAGCGTCGCCGCCGCTCCCCTCGTCCTCAGGTCCTGAGGAACCCTTCGAGCTCGTTGGTGGCCCAGTCGATCGTCTGGTCGATCGATTTGCCGTTCTGGGTCAGCTGACCGATCATCTTGGTCAGCGTCGCCTGGACATAGGCCTGGTTGGCGATCTTGGGCGGCGCCGGCGCGACGGCGATATTGACGATCTGTCCGTGCTTCGGCGGGTAGTTGTACAGCGTGCCGGCGGGCGGCCCCTCGGTCTCCCACACCTTGAAGTCGAGCAGCTTCTCGAAGTTCGGCAGGTCATAGCCGCCGCTCGCTTCGACCAGCTGCTCGACCGAGGAGCGCTGCGACAGGTAGGCGAGCAGGCTCTTGGCCGCGGGCTTGTTGGCGCCGAAGTTCCAGATGCCCCAGAAGTACGGCAGGCCCGGGATGTAGCGACCCTTCGGCCCGGCGGGCGCGTCGAAGGTCCAGCACTGCTCGGCGACCTGAGGC
Organism: Candidatus Sulfotelmatobacter sp.; assembly: GCA_035507915.1. Taxonomy (GTDB): domain Bacteria; phylum Pseudomonadota; class Alphaproteobacteria; order Elsterales; family Elsteraceae; genus JACQAI01. Next base: position 5,465 of record DATJNS010000508.1, on the reverse strand, counting down.
GCATCGCGCTTGGCAACCGCCCAGGCGCTCGGCGGGTTCATGATCAAGGCGCCCTTGCCCGAGATCAGCCACTTGTTGTTGCCGGCATCATCCCAGGCGAACACGTCGGCCGGGAAGAACGGCACCAACTTCTTGAAATACTCGAGCACCTGGCGGGTCGCGTCCGACTTGACGGTGATGTTGCCCTCTTCGTCGACCAGCTGGGCGCCGTAGGCGGAGAACACCGCGCCCACCCAGTCGACCGAGTCGCTCTGCTGGCCGAGCGGCATGCCGAACGGGAAGCCCGCCTTGTGGCAAGCCTCGGCGGCGCGCAGGAACTCATCCCATGTCCACTTCTCGGCTCCCTTGGGCGCACCGCCTGCGGGATACATCTCGCGCGGATCCCAGCCGACATGTTGCTTGAACAGGTCGATGCGGGCGCATGGACCTTTGACCTGGCTGCCGCAGGTCGCCGGGATGGCGACCCAATGGCCCTTCACCTTGCCGAGATACTCGGCGACCTTGTTGGTCTTGCCGTACTCGTCGGTCAGGGTCTTCATCAGGTCGTCGACGGGCTCGAGCTGCTCGGCGTGATCGCTCGGCCACCAGGTCGGCATCGCCAGGATGTCGTGGCCGGCCTTGGCCTGCCCCTCGGCCGCGATGGTGAGAAGGATCTTGTCGCCCTGCGAGGTGATGTAGTCGATCGAGATGTCGACCTTTTCCTTCTCGGCCCACTCATGGCACAGCTTGGTCGACGCGTTGTTGGCGCCGGGCACCCAGTGGTCCCAGAACCCGATGCTGATCTTGCCGGCGGCGTGCGCACCGCGCACGTAGGGTGCCGCGATCGCGGCCGACGTGGCGAGCGCGGTCTGGGCGATGAACTTGCGACGAGACAGTTTGCGAGACATCCGAACATTTCCTCCAACGGCGGCAGCCGAACGCGGCGCGATCGGCATGTGTTGGGGGCGATGTCCTCAAGTAGCGAGCCTATTTTTTAGGCTTTCTTATTGATTTACGTAGCGTCTTCGTCCCCCAAGGGGTCGCACTATACCGGCATCCCCCGCACGCGCAAAGCCGCTGTTATGGCATGCCAAATGAGTGTTCGCGCATGGCTGGGGGCGGCCGGTCAGGCGATCGTGCGGGCGATCCCGACGAAATTCCGCGCGAACTCGTCGGCCGCCGTCTTGTTGGCGAACTGGAACTCGTAGATGGCGGCGCGGCTCGGATAGGCGGTGCTGGCGACGTAGTCGATGCGACGGGTCTCCAGCCATTCGCCCATGGTCGTCTCGTCGGCCAAGGTGCGCGGCACCAACACGACGAAGGGATAGCGTTCCATCGGGTGGAATCCTCGCCTGGCGATTTTGGCCGTCCTGTTAGCCCCTCGCGGGTTAAGAAAGCGTAGCGGAATGCGGCAATTGCGCGCGATCCGCCGCCACACGCCGGCCCGTCGGGCGGCGCGGCCGTCCGGTCGCCAGCGCGGTCACGACCGCGCGGCAGCTCGCGTTCGCGGGGCCCGGCGGCCCGCCGGCTCGCCGGCGCTGCGCTGCGGCGCGCGGCTATGGGCGTTGTTGAGGTCGACGATCTGCGCCAACAGCGCCATGAAGCGCTTGCGATCGGCGTCGGCGAGCGGCGCCAGGATGCGGGCTTGGGCGCGCTCGACCGCGGGCTCGATCGCCGCGACCACGCGCGCACCCTCGCGCGTCAATGCGAGGCGCTTGACCCGCCGGTCGTGCGGTTGGCGCGCGCGCTCGACCAGATGCTTGCCGACCAGCCGCTCGATCACGTCGCCCAGGGTCGAGCGGTCGAGCGCGATCAGCGCCGACAACGTGGTGGCTTCGATGCCGCGGTTCTCGCCGATCGCCGCCAGCGCGGCGTACTGCACCGGCGTGATGTCGAAGCCGGCGGCGCCGGTCTCCTCGATGAACAGCGCGACCGCGATCTGCTGGCAGCGCCGGATCAAGTGGCCGGGTTTCGCGTGGACCTTGCTCGCGGGCATCATAGTAAGTATACTGAAAATGAGTATACGGATCAATGGCGATCGGCGAGACCATGGGGCGCGACCGGCACGCGACGCTGGTGGTGGGCGGCGGCATCGGCGGCCTGACGGTCGCCCTGGCATTGGCGCTGGGTGGCCGGCGCGTGCACGTGCTCGAGAAAGCGCCCACGTTCGGCGAGATCGGCGCCGGGTTGCAGCTCGCGCCCAATGCGCTCCACGTGCTCGACCGCGTGGGCGTGCTGTCCGAGATCGCGCGCCATGCCGTGTTTCCGAGCCGGCTCGTCTGGATGGACGCGATCGAGGGCACGCGCATCGCCGCGGTCGATCTCGGCGCCGGGTTCCGCCGCCGCTTCGGCCAGCGCTACCTCGTGATGCATCGCAGCGATCTCCTGTCGGTGCTGCTGGCCGCCTGTGAGCGCCATCCGCTGATCGCGCTCGAGAGCGATCGCGCCGTGGTTGCGCTCGATGATCGCGGCGAGGTGGCGCGCGCCTGCTGCAGCGACGGCGCGGTCTACGATACCGAGCTGCTGATCGGCGCCGACGGGCTGTGGTCGACGGTGCGCGGCGCGATCGTCGACGATCGGCCGGTCTGCTCGGAGTACGTCGCCTATCGCGGCACCGTGCCGATGGCGCAGATGTCGAGCCATGCCGGGCTCGACAACGTCGTGATGTGGGTCGGTCCCGAGATGCACTTCGTGCAATACCCGGTGCGTCGCGGCGAGCTCTACAACCAGGTCGCGGTGTTCCGCAGCCGGCGCTACCGCCCGGACGGCGACGACTGGGGCACGCCCGACGAGCTCGACGCGCATTACGCGCAAACCTGCGCGGCGGTGCGCGAGTGCGCCAAGCTGATGGAGCGCGGCAAGCGGTGGCCGATGTACGACCGCGCGCCGACCGACCGCTGGGTACGCAACCGCATCGTGCTGATGGGCGACGCCGCGCATCCGATGCTGCAGTACGCCGCGCAGGGCGCCTGCCAGGCGATCGAGGACGCGCTCGCCCTGGCCGACCGCGTGACCGCCGCGCCGACCGACCTGCCGCGCGCGCTCGCCGCCTACGAGGCCGCGCGCGCGCCGCGCACCGCGCGCGTCCAGGCGACGGCCCGCGCGCTCGGCGAATTCTTCCACCTCGCCGGCCCGGACGCGGCGACGCGCAACGCCGCCATGCGCGGCCGCGCCGACGACGACTACGCACCGCTCGACTGGTTGTACGGCCACAAGGTCTGACGTCGGACCGTCGGCGCCGCCGGCGGTCGGTCCAGCGACATCAGCACCCTCTGCTCATGTCACGCAGAATCTGCGACACCGATGCCATGACGGTTGGAGCCGAGCGCCATGGCCGCATGGACGGGGGACCCCTGCCCGGAAAGAGCCCGTTCTGGAGGATCCTGTCCGGGGAAGACCCGATGTGGAGGGCCTGCATTCCGACTGCTGTTGCAGGGTCGAGCCGCCCGCTGGACGGTTCCATCCGGCCGGATCGGCGAAATAGAATGCGAGCGGCGACACGCCTCGGGGCTCGCAGCGACCCCGCCATGTAGGAGGGATCCATGACGAACACCCCAAGCGACAAGCCGAGCGTCGGCATCATCGGGCTCGGCATCGGCCGCGCCCATCTGCGCGCGTTCCAGGTCAACCAGTGCCCGATCGTCGGCCTCTGCCAGCGCGACGAGGCGGCCGCCCGCAAGGTCGCCGAGCGTGCCGGCGTGGCGCCATCGGCGGTGTTCGCGCGCTGGCAGGACATGATCGCGAGGGCGCGCCCGGGCGTGGTCGTGATCGCGACGCCGCCGCATCTGCACCGCGAGATCGCGCTCGCGGCCTTCGCCTCGGGCGCCCACGTACTGTGCGAGAAGCCGCTGGCGATGACCCAGGCCGAGGCGCGCGACATGGTCGCGGCCGCCGCCAAGCACGGCAAGGTCGGCATGACGTGCTTCAACTGGCGCTACCCGCCGGCGCTGCAGGCGCTGAACGCGCGCCTGAAGAGCGGCGAGATCGGCCGCGTGCTGCACGCCAACGGGCGCTGGTACGGCGCGGGGTTCGCCGACGAGACCGTCAAGGCGACCTGGCGCGCCAACCGTCAGCAGGCCGGCCACGGCGCGATGGGCGACATGGGGGTGCACCTGATCGATATCCTGCGCTGGAACCTCGGCCCGATCACGCGCGTGTTGGCGCGGCCGACGGTCGCCTATCCGCAGCGCTCGGCGCCGGGCATCAACGAGCCCGCCGACGCCGACGATCAGTGCGTCGTGATCCTCGAGCTGGCATCGGGGCAGGCCGTCACGCTCGAGGTCAGCCGGATCGCCCACGGCATGGCCGAGTCCCGGCTCGAGATCTTCGGCACGACCGGCGCGCTGGCCTACCGGCTCGACCGCAGCTTGCCGCGCTGGTACGACGGCACGCTCGCCGCCGCCACGGTCGGCAAGCCGATGGCGCCGGTCGACGTGAATGCGCCGGCGCTCGATCCGGCGGCGGTCGCGGGCGATCCGATGGAGGCGCTCGGCGGCTCGCTGATGGCGGCGCTGGCACGCGAGTTCCTTGCCGCCGTCCGCGAGGGCAAGACGCGCGCGCCGTCGTTCGACGACGGCATGCAGGCGCAGGCCGTGCTCGACGCGGTGCTCGAATCCTCCAAACGTCGCGCCTGGGTCGACGTCGCCTCCTAGCGGGCGCCGCGCTCACGCGACGCGCGGCATCACCTGGGTCCAGAAGCGCTCGATCGATCTCATCAGCACCGGGTGCGGCACCAGGCTGTTGTAGGTGTAGCAGAACAGCCAGTCGACCGGCACGCGCCGGCGGATCTTCTCGAGCCGGCGCGTCACCGTATCGACCGTGCCGACCAGCGCGTAGCCGAGCTCGAGGGCCTCCTCGAGCGACGGGTAGGCGCCGGTCTTGGGATCGGCGATGCCCTTGCGGAAGCCGAACGGCTCGAACCAGGCGCGCCCGGAGAACACGCCCGAGTCCTGCCACAGCCGGATCGCCTCGGCCTCGGTGTCGGCGATGATGGTGTCGCGCAACAGGCCCATGCCCTGGCCGCGCGGCTTGCCCGAGACCTCGGCATAGACGTCGAACAGCTTGTCGGCGTGGCTGTCGTGCATCGCCGGCAGGATCGGCGTGACGCCTTCCTTGGCGCACCAGCGGATCGTCGACTCCGAGCTCGCGAACGGCTGGAACAACGGTGGGTGCGGCTGCTGCAGCGGCTTCGGGATCACGCCGACCGACTTCAGGATGCCGTTCTCGACGCCTGCGCCGTACTTCTCGGTGGTGTCGAGCGTCCACGGCGTCTCGCCGGGCGGGATCTTCCAGTACTTGCCCTGGTGGACCAGCATGGGCTCGGTCCAGCACTTCTTGATGATCTGGAAGCACTCCTCGAAGGCGGCGCGGTTGGCGTCGTCGATCGCGTCGTGCTGGTGCGGCAGCGCGCCGTGGATGCCGTGGGTCTGCTGCGCCATCACGTCGACCCAGCGCCGCTGGTAGCCGCGCGCGAAGCCGGCGCAGGC
>DATJNS010000507.1:0-4733 GCA_035507915.1 Candidatus Sulfotelmatobacter sp. | reverse complement strand
GACCGGAACGCGCACCTCCAGCACTGCGTCGGTCAGCGCCGCTGGCAACGGCCAGCTCAGCCCGGCCGCCGCGGCGCGCGCCAGATAGTCGCTCACCGTGCTGCGCGCCAGGCCAGTGCTGCAGGCGATCGCGCGGTCACTCGCGCCCCGCTCATGCTTCTGGCGAAGGATCTCTCTTACACAACGCACCGGCACTCTCGCGGCTGGCATCGGCTCCCCCTCCGGTGACGAGGGACGGGAGCCTATGCGGCAACCAGCAGGAGAGCGCGCGCCACCCAGGGGGTGGCCGGCTTCAAATCGGAATCAGCGGCCGACTTCATTTCGGAATGGATGGCCGACTTGCGCCGGAATCAGCATCCCAGGTCCACAGGCTGAGGTAATCGTGCACCGTGCTTCTGGGCGGCAAGTCTTTGGGCAGATAGCGCCACTGGCAGCCGGTGCTGAGGATGTACATCACCCCGTTGGCCACCTCGCGCAGGTTGACCCGCCGCTTGCCGCCGCCCCGCTTGCTGGGCGGAATCTCAGGCTCAACCAAAGCCCACTCGGCATCCGTCAAATCGCTCGGATAACGCAGCCGGTCACGGTTGTAGCGGGGTCGATTTTCCGTCGTCCACATGGGCACCTCGTCAACGATTCGGTGCCACACAAGGAATCACAGGAGATTCCCGCTGTTCAAGTCGTTTCTTCGGCTAACCGATTCGCCAGACTCACCAAGTCTCCGGACGGACACTCAGGTCGACGGCTATGCCGGCTACCGGTCGCTTGCCGATCCCGGACGCGGCGGCCAGGTCACGCTCGCCTTCTGCTGGGCGCATCTGCGAAGGCGTTTCTATGAAATGGCCAAGGGCGGCACCGCTCCAATCGCAAACGAGGCGCTCGCGCGCATCGCCCCGCTCTATCGCATTGAAACGGAGATAAGAGGGCAAGGCCCCGATCTGCGCCGTGCCGTTCGCCAAGCCCGAACCCAGCCTCTTGTCGCTGAACTCAGAACGTGGCTCACCAAGCAGCTCCAGCTGGTCTCGGCAAAATCCAAGATGGCTGAGGCGATCCGCTATGGCCTGCGCCACTGGGACGGCCTCACGCGCTTCCTCGACGACGGCAGAATCGAGATCGACTCCAACACCATCGAGCGCTCGATCCGGCCCATTGCTCTCAATCGCAAAAACGCGCTCTTCGCCTCTTCGCCGGCGGCGATGAAGGGGGAGCGCATTGGGGCGTGATCGCGTCACTGATCGAAACCTGCAAGCTCAACGCCCTCGACCCGCAAGCATATCTCGCTGGCGTCCTCACGAAGCTCGTCAATGACTGGCCCATGAGCCGCATCGACGAGCTGCTGCCCTGGGCCTACATCACGACTGCGCAAGTCGCCGTGGCCTGAGCGAACCGCTTACGCCGATCCGGCTGATTGGCGCTAATAAGTCGTAAGCGGTGGCCAGCGCCCACGGCTGCCTGAGGCTTGAAGGCTCAGCGTCGGCCGCAGCAGTGTTTGTATTTTTTTCCTGACCCGCACGAGCAAGGGTCATTGCGGCCGATCTTAGTGCGACGATGAGGCGCCTGAGCAGGCGGCTCCTCCTGGCGCATCTGGGTGATCTTGCGCAGGATCGTGACGGTGCGGGGGATCAGAGCCGCGGCGGCATCGAGCAGGTCGTCGGCGTCGTCGCGCATCTCGAATGGCTCGGCGTCGTCGGTCTCGATGAAGCCGACGAGGGGGTGGATGAGAGGCTGGGTCCTTTCGTCCTCGGCGAGCGCAGTCCAGGCGGTGGGCGCGAGCGCCATCGCCTTCGAGAAGCCACGCACCCAGCTGCGCACGTCGTTATGGGATGGCTTGGCGTCGCCGGTCAGGAACAGCGGCCGATAGTCGCTCACCCGGTCGGCCTCGAGCCGGCGCAGGCTGCGGTCGATCTCGGCGATGATGGCGTTGTAGTGCGCGATCGCCGCGCCGAGCGCGATCTGCGCCTGCTCTAGGTCGTCGAAGATCGGCTCGTCGCCATCCCACAGGCCTGGGATCCATGCGCTCGGCAGGATCGGGGCCGGCTCCGGCGCGACGATGATGCCGGTCAGGTAGCCGTCCAGCTCGAGCGCCGACAGCGCCGTCTTGGGTGCCGCCGGAGAGCTCAGGAAGCGGCGCCAGGCCTCGATCGTGTCGGTGACGGTCATGCGGCGATTCCCTCGCGCATCGCGTTCCGATCGGCGCTGGCCCACGCCCAGGGCATCAGGGCGTCGAGCCGGGCCATGGGCCAGCCGTTCACCAGCTTGGTCAGAATGTCGGCGAGATAGGCCTGTGGATCGATGCCGTGGAGCTTGGCGGTCTCGATCAGCGAGGCGACGCAGGCCCAGTTGACGGCGCCCTGGTCGTGCCCGGCGAACAGGCTATTCTTGCGACTGAGAGCGATCGGGCGCATCGCTCGTTCGACGCTGTTGGTGTCCAGCTCGAGGCGACCGTCGTCGAGGAAGCGCACCAGCCCATCCCAATGGTTGAGCCCGTAGCGGATCGCCTCGGCGATGGCGCTCTTGGCCGAGACCGCGCGCAGCTGTGCGTCGAGCCAGGCCCTGAGCGCGGCCACCAGCGGCAGGGACTCGGCCTGGCGGACGGCGCGGCGCTGGTCGGCGCCTCGCCCACGGATGCGGGTCTCGACGGCATAGAGCGCGGCGATCCGCTCAAGCGCTTCGTGCGCGATCGGCGCGCCGCCGCCGCGGTCGATCTCGACGAACTTGCGCCGCCAATGGGCCCAACAGAACGCCAGCGTGATCGGCCCGCCCTCGCGCGCCGGGTTGGCCAGGCTCTTGTAGGCGGCGTAGCCGTCACACTGGATGATGCCGCTATAGTCCTTCAGCAGCGCGGCGCCATGGATGGCCCCGCGGCCGGGCGCATAGCTGTAGACCACCGCGGGCGGATCGGCCCCGCACCACGGCCGATCGTCCCGCGAGATCGCCCAGAAGTAGCCGCTCTTGGTCCGGCCGCGGCCGGGATCGAGCACCGGCGCCCGCGTCTCGTCGACCACGATCTTGGCCGAGCCGAGCAGGATCTGCTTGAGGCGCATATAGACCGGGTCGAGCTCGGCGGCCGCGCAACCGACCCAGGCGGCCAGCGTCGAGCGGTCGATCGGCAGGCCGCGCAGCGCCATGATCTGCGCCTGCCGATAGAGAGGATTGTGCCAGGCGTATTTGCCGATCAGCACCGCGGCGACCAACGCCTCGGTCGGCATGCCGGCCTTGATCAGGTGCTCCGGCGCCGCCGCCTGGACGACCGCGCCTTCGCAGGCCCGGCAGCCATATTTGGGCCGATGCGTCACGATCACCCGGTATTGGGCCGGGATCACGTCGAGCCGCTTCGTCTCGTCCTCCCCGATCACATGCATTACGCCGTTGCAGCACGGGCAGACCGTGGTCTCCGGGGCGAGCGTGACATGAATGCGCGGCAGATGCGACGGTAGAGATCCGCGGTTCGCGCGGCGCGGAGCCTTGCGCTCTCCCGACGCCGGTGCTTCGGCCTCGATGCCCGTCGCGTCGGCTTTCGCGACCGCCGTCTCGACATCCTCGAGCGCCAGCTGCATCTGGTCGCCATCGAGCCGCTCGGACCGCTGACCGAACCGGCCGCGTTGCAGCTGGCGCAGCAGATGGCGGATCCGCTCGTTCTGCTCGGTCAGACGACGGCAGGCCTCGGTCGCGGCGTCGCGCTCGTCCGACAGCCGAGCCACCAGGGCCCGCAGGGCGTCGAGATCGTCGGAAAGCGCATCGATCGGCATGCCGCCATTGAAGCAGATTCCGCGGCGATCGGCGGCGTCCCAAGGTATCCCGATTCACTCTGTCGCACCCTTCACGACGTCGCCGTCGGGCGCGCGATGCGTCGGTCGTGCAGGCGCGACCAATCCATCCCGTCGATCAGCGCCGCCAGCTGCGCCGAGGTCAACCGCATCACGCCGTCGCTTACCGGCGGCCATTTGAACGCGCCGTGCTCGAGCCGCTTCCACAGCAGCACCAGGCCAGAGCCGTCCCAGGCCAGGATCTTCACTCGGTCGGCGCGCTTGGCCCGGAAGATGAAGACCATGCCGGAGAACGGGTCGAGCCGGAGTGTCTCGCGTACCAACGCGGCCAGCCCGTCCGCGCCCTTGCGGAAGTCGACCGGCCGAGTGGCGACCAGCACCCGCAGGCCCGCCGGAACTGGAATCATGCCGCCGCCTTCACGGCGCGCAGCACCGCCGCCAACCAGCCCGGGTCCACGCCGGCCTCCACGCGCACGATGATCCCGGCGATCTCGATCGCGATCGATGCCGCCTTCAGCGGCCGCTTTGCCGGTATCGGCGCCGGTGCCGCCGTCACGATCGGCACGAACATGGGCTCATCGCCGGCGGGCAGCGCCAGACGGCCCCGGCGCGCCTCACGGCGCCAGGCAAACAGATGTTGCGGTGTGATCTCGTGTTGTCTCGCGATCTCCGACACGACCGCGCCCGGCGCGAGCGATTCCGCGACGATCCGCCCCTTCTCCTCCGCGCTCCACATCCGGCGCCGCCCAATGCCGGTTCGGATCTCCACCCGCCCGCGCGGCCGCGAAGCTTCAACCATATCCTCAACCATATGTGCGAACCGATCTCCTCAGACCGGATCACATGCTGCGACCTGCGCAGGCTTTAGCAAGGTGCCCTCGCTGCACCGCTTACGGTATACATACCCTAGGATGCAGTCTTCCGCCCGACCCACTGGCAAACCGTTTGCAGGATGGTGTGTAGGTATAT
>DATJNS010000506.1:0-8204 GCA_035507915.1 Candidatus Sulfotelmatobacter sp. | reverse complement strand
AGTAGGGCGGCTTCGGCGTCTTTGCAAAACCGACGTGCGTGCCGGTATCGGATTGCTGGTTCTGCTGCATGTACGTTCGTCCGCGCCTGTGCACGTCGAGCACTTATAACACAAAACTGCCCCAACGCGGGCCTTGGCCGGCTTTCAATTACCCACATTTAGCCGAGGACTGAGAGCGATCACACAAGCTATTGCGTGACGGGAATCGGCCGTGATTCCTTGTCTGGCACCGATTCGCATGGGAGCGGTGCCAATGGACCAAGGAACCGACGCATGGTTTGATCGCGAGCTCGCGGGCTGCTGTTTTAGCGACGAGCGCCTGAACAAGCGGCTTCGCAAACTGGTGGCGCAGATCGGGAGCGCCATGGGCCAAAGCATTCCGCTGGTGTGCCAGGACTGGGCCAACACCAAGGCCGCATATCGTTTCTTCGCCAACGACCGCGTCAGTGAGGCGGACATTCTCGCCGGTCACTTTGAGTCGACGCGCGATCGCACCGTCGCCACCGATGGTCCGGTTCTCGTGCTACATGACACGACTGAGTTCAGCTATCAAAGGGAGAACGTCGAGGCGATCGGGATCACCAAGAGCATCAACAGCGGCCGGGACAAAGCGGGCCGCGTGAGAGCGCACACGGTTTGCGGCATCCTGATGCACTCGAGCCTCGCGGTGACGACCGAAGGGCTGCCGCTCGGGTTGGCGGCCATCAAATTCTGGACCCGCAAGAAATTCAAAGGGACCGCCGCGCTCAAAAAGAAGATCAATCCGACGCGGGTGCCCATCGAGAAGAAGGAAAGCATCCGGTGGTTGGAGAATGTCCAGCAATCCACGGCGCTGCTGGGCGAACCGGGTCGATGCGTCCATGTCGCTGATCGCGAAGGCGACATCTACGAGCTTTTCTGCGCGGCGCGAGAGGCTGGAACGCATTTCTTGATCAGGACCTGCGTCAATCGCTTGGCCGGAGATGGCGATCACACGATCGCCGACGAGATGGAAGATGTCGCGGTCAAAGGGCTGCATCGCATCGACGTCAGGGATAACAACGGTGATCCTGACGAAGCCATTCTCGAGATCAGGTATCGCAAGATTCGCGTCCTGCCGCCGATCGGAAAGCAGAAACGCTACCCCGCGCTGACCTTGATGGTGATCCATGCCGAGGAGCGCGGGACGCCGAAGAACCGCAAGAAAATCGCGTGGAAGCTGATCACCGATCTGCCTGTCGAGGCTCGCGCGGACGCCATTGAGAAGCTCGAATGGTATGCGTTGAGGTGGAAGATCGAGGTGTTCCACAAGATCCTCAAATCGGGCTGCAAAGCCGAGGAATCGAAGCTCAGGACGGCCCAGCGCCTGACCAACCTGGTCGCGGTCTTTTGCCTCCTCAGCTGGCGGGTCTTCTGGATGACGATGCTCAACCGCTCGGCGCCTGACGCGTTACCAGGCCTCGCGTTGACCGAAACCGAAATCGCCGTGCTCGACCGGCTTGTGAATGACAAGCCCCAAGCTCGGCGGAAAACGCTCTCTCACTATCTGATCAAGATCGCACGGCTCGGCGGCTATCTCGCTCGCGCCAATGATCCGCCGCCCGGCAACACGGTCATGTGGCGCGGGCTGTCGCGGCTGACCGACATCGCGCTTGGCGCGGTGGTCGGGGCAGAAATTGTGGGTAATTGAAAGGTTTGGCGGCCGGATACCAGGGTCCGCGAGTATCTGGGGAATCTATGAGTCCCTAAGGATTGTAGCGCTTGAAAAATTTGAATCAATTCAGTGTGAAGCGTTCTGCTTCCGCCAGACAGCTGGCGGACAGATTGCACTAGCGGCCGAATGCATTCTTCGCAGGTGCGCCGGATGCGGTGGCGCCGCTCAGTCGAACAAGGTCGCCAGGCGCTGCTTGATGCAGTCGGCGATGTAGAGCGCCAGCGCCTGGATGGTCGAGGTCGGGTTCACGCCGCCCGAGGTGACCCAGATGCTGCCGTCGACGATGAAGAGGTTCTTGACGTCGTGACAGCGTCCCCACGCATTCACCACGGCGCGTTCGGGGTCCGTGCCCATGCGCGCGGTGCCGAGCAGGTGGCCCGGCGGATTCAAGAGGGTGCGCGAGCACGAGATGTTCGTCGCGCCGGCCGCCGTCAGGATCTCGGACGCGCGCGCGATGCCGTGCTCCATCATGGCCCGCGTGTTCTCGCTCATCGTGTAGTCGACGCGCGGCGCCGGGATGCCGTTGCCGTCCTTCAGGACCGGATCGAGCGTGACGCGGTTGTGCGCCTCCGGCAGGTCCTCGCAGGCGATGCCGATCTGCATGCGATGGTAGAGCAGGGAGCGGAAGACGCGGTGATGGTCCTTGCCCCACGGCAACCGGCCAGCCGCCATGCTGGTGATCGCCTCGTTGGCTGGGCCGGTGCCGCGGCTGAACTGCAGCGTGTAGCCGCGCACGAAGCCGCGCGCGCGGTCGGTCTCGTAGAACTCCTTGCTCCACATCACGGTCTGCGGTGCGCGGTCGCCGTCGAGCTCGTCCTCGACGTAGCCGAACACCTGCGGCCACGGATGCAGCATCAGGTTCCGGCCGACCAGGCCGGACGAGTTGGCGAGCCCCTGGGGGAAGCGCGCCGAGGCGGAATTCAGCAGCAGGCGCGGCGTGCCGATGCCGTTCGCGGCCAGGATCACGACCTCCGCCGGCTGGAACCGCTCGATGCCGTTCGCGTCGTAATAGACGACGCCGGATGCCATGCCGTGCTCGTTGATCGTGATCTCGCGCACCCGGCAGCGCGTGCGCAGCTCCACCCCGGCGCGCAACGCATGCGGCCAGTAGGTGATGTCGACACTCGCCTTGGCGCCCTGGGCGCAGCCCGGCGTGCAGTGGCCGAGATTGATGCACTTGGCGCGCCCGTCGTACTCCGTCGTCGCGATCGCGATGTCGGACGGCCACCAGTGCCAACCCAGCCGGTTCATCGCCTGCGCGTAGCGCGTGCCGGTTCGCCCGAGCGGCACCGGCGGCATGGTGGGCTCGTGCGCCGGGTAGGCGGGATCGCCGGCGAGACCGGCGACGCCGGTCATGCGGTCGTTCTCGGCGAAATACGGCTCCAGGGTCCAGTAGTCGATCGGCCAGTCGTCGGCGACGCCGTCCAGGCTGCGCACGCGGAAGTCGGACGGATGCATGCGCGGATAGTGCGCCGTGAACATGATCGTGCCGCCGCCGACGCCGTTGAAGTTGGCGATCTTCATCGGCGAGTTGTCGTCGTTGATCGGGTAGTCGGTGTCGCGTCCGCGACGGTTCGGGCTGAGATCGAAATCGCCGTAGCGGCGCGCCTCCCAGTCGCGGCCGTTGGTCGGGAAGTCGCCGGGTTTGGTCCAGTCGCCCTGCTCGAGGCACAGGATGCGCATGCGCGTGTCGGCCAGGCTCCACGCCACCGTGGCGCCGGAGGCGCCGGCGCCGATGATCAGCACGTCGACGATCTCGTCGCTGGGACGGACCGAGTCGGGGCTGGCGGTCATCGCGTCGTCCCGCCGTCGAGGTTGCGCCACATGCGCGGCCGGCCGCGCACCGCGTCGAGCAGCGACCAGTCGCCCGGCTCCAGCGCATGGCCCTTGGGGTAGGGCGCCCGCGGCTCGCGGCCGAGCGCGCGAAACACGCGGTCGTCGCGGTAGTAGCACTGCAGCACGGCGCGTCCCAATGCCGTCACCACGGGGTCTTCGCGCCCGAGCAAGGTCGTTGCCGCGGCCGCGGCTGTCGCCTCGTCCAGGCCGACGAAGTCGCCGCCCGCGACGGCGCGCAGCTCCGCGAGCGCGGCGCGGACGGCGTTCCGGTCGCGACCGAGCGACCGCATGATGTCGGCGAAGATCGCGTCGTCGTCTGCGCCCGGCACGCCGTATTCGGCGCTGGCCGGCACCATGAAGCCGGCGAGCCGGCGCAGTTCGCGCGCTTCGTCGGCCGTGAGGTCCTTACCGGGAGCGTCCGTCATGGCGGTTGCGCGCCTCAGCCGGCCGGCATCTGCGCCAAGAGCCGCCCCCAGCCGGGGAGCGGCGTGTCGATCCGCATCGCGCGCAGCACCGCCCACAGCGCCGCCTGGTTGGTGGTGATCACCGGCTTGCCGAACCGCTGCTCCCACGGCCCGATCTGATCCTGGGTCGGGAAGTTGCCGCCGGGCACCACCAGCACCTCGACGTCCGGGCGATCGACGCGGCCGAGCGCCGCCTGCGCGATGCCCGCGTCCATCTTGCCGATGGCGTAGGAGTCGGTCGCGCCGAGGCTTTCCGCGGCGACGACGGTCATCCCGTAGTTGGTCTCGTAGTAGCGCTTGGCCCGCGCGATGACCTCCGGCCAATAGGGCGTCGCGATGGCGATGCGCGACGCGCCCAGCGCGCGCAGCGCCCGACCGATGGCCTGCGCCGAGGTCAAGGACGGCACGCCCGACGCCTCGGTCATGCGCTTCACCGTCACGGCGTCGTAGTCGTCGGCGAACAGGCTGGCCGAGGTCTGGGCCAGCGCGATCACCTCCACCCGCGCGTGGCCGAGCAATTTCGCCTGATAGGCCACGTCGGCGTCGAGGCTCGGCGAGAACGGCGTCGTGCCGTCCTTGCCGAGGCGCGCCGTGTGCACCTGGAGGTCCGGCGCCAGGCGGCAGAACTCGATCTCGCAGGTCGTGTTGGTGGACGGGATCAGGATCCCGAAATGCCTCGGCATGACCATGTTCCTTCCGCTCGATCCCGCTGCGCCCGCCGCGCACCGCGGGCGGATTGCCCGGAGGGTCAGTTCGTACTATGCCTGAGGCCGAGGTTCCAGGAGGAGGACCGCCCGTGTCGCGCATCCTGCCCGACGTCGACGCCCTGGCCGCCGAGATCGGCGACGGGGCCACCATCGCGATCCCGCCCGATTACGCCGGCGTCGCCGTGACGGCGACGCGCGCCCTGGTGCGCCGCGGTGCCCGCAACCTCACGCTCGTCACCGTGCCGGCCAGCGGCCTGCAGGCCGACGTGCTGATCGGCGCCGGCTGCGTCGTCGCGATCGAGACCGCCGCCGTCACCATGGGCGAGCTCGGGCCGGCGCCGCGCTTCGTTGCTGCCGTCAAGGCCGGCACCCTGGCGCTCAAGGATTCGACCTGCCCGGCGATCCACGCCGCGCTGCAGGCGTCCGAGAAGGGCCTGCCCTTCATCCCGCTGCGCGGCTTGATCGGCAGCGACGTCGCGCGCCACCGCGCCGACTGGCGCGTGATCGACAACCCGTTCGCCGACGCGAAGGACCCGATCGTGCTCCTGCCGGCGCTCAAGCCCGACGTCGCGCTGTTCCACGCGCCGCTGGCCGATCGCGAGGGCAACGTGTGGGTCGGCCGCCGACGCGAGCTCGTCACCATGGCGCACGCCGCCAAGCGCAGCGTCGTCACGGTCGAGCGCATCGTCGACGGCAGTCTTCTGGCCGACGAACGCACCGCCGCCGGCGTGCTGCCGTCGCTCTATGTCGACGGCGTCGCGGTCGCCGAGCGCGGCGCCTGGCCGATCGGTCTGGTCGATCATTACGACACCGATCTCGAGGAGCAGCGCCGCTACGTCACCGCCGCGGCGACCGACGCCGGCTTCGCGGCCTGGCTCGCCGCGTGGCTTGCCGCGCCGCCGCGGCGCGCCGCCGCCGAATGACCGACGCGCCGATCGATGCGCGCAGCCCGGCGTTCCTGATCGCGACCCTGGCGCGGCTGATCGAGGGTGCGCGCCACATCGCGGTCGGCGCGTCCTCGCCGATCCCCGGCTCGGCCGCGCTCCTGGTGCGCCGCCGCTCGGCCGGCGCGACGCGCGTCACCGTCCTGGGCAGCCGCATCAACAACGCGTTCACCGACGGCGGCCGCGAGCTGTTCGACTGCGCCGCCCAGGGCCGCATCGACGTGTTCTTCCTGGGCGGCGGCCAGATCGACGGCGAGGCCAACATCAACCTGGTCGGCACCGGCGGCTATCCTCGCTCGACCGTGCGCTTCCCCGGCTCGTTCGGCTCGGCCTATCTCTATTTCCTGGTGCCGCGCGTGATCCTGTTCCGCGAGGAGCACAGCCGCCGCGTCTTCGTCCCCAAGGTCGAGTTCGTCAGCGCGCCCGGCTGGAGCCCGCCCGAGGTCTATCGCCCGGGTGGCCCGGCAGCGCTGCTCACCAGCCTGTGCCTGTTCGACTACGACCGCGCGCGCCATCGCTTCGCGCTGCGCAGCGTGCATCCCGGCCACACGCTCGAGGAGGTGCGCGACCAGACCGGCTTCGCCTTCGACGCACCCGACACGGTGCCGACGACGCCGGTGCCCGACGCCGCGACCTTGGCCGAGATCCGCGCGGTCGGCAGCGAGATCGCCGAGACCTATCCGCAGTTCGCCGCGCGGCTCGCCGCGGCGGCGTGACGACGCGCAACAGCAAGGAAACGAGGATGACGGGCGCGCTCGCCGGCCTCCGGGTGATCGACCTGACGCGCGTGCTGGGCGGCCCGTTCTGCACCCAGACGCTGTCCGACCACGGCGCCGAGGTGATCAAGATCGAGCCGCCGCAGGGCGACGAGGTGCGCGACTGGGGCCCGCCGTTCCGTGACGGCGTGGCGTCCTACTATGTCGGCATCAACCGCAACAAGCGCGCGATGGCGCTCGACCTCGGCGCGGCGAAGGGCCGCGCGGTGCTGCTGCGCCTGCTCGAGCGCGCCGACGTGCTGGTCGAGAACTACAAGACCGGCACCTTCGAGAAGTGGGGCATCGGCTATCACGCCGTGCTCGCCGAGCGCTTCCCGCGCCTTATCCACTGCAAGATCAGCGGCTTCGGCGCCGACGGGCCGCGCGGCGGCATGCCGGGCTACGACGCGGTGATCCAGGCGATGGCCGGGCTGATGAGCATCAACGGCACGTCGACGTCGGGGCCGACGCGCATCGGCAATCCCGTGGTCGACCTCGGCACCGGCTTGAGCGCCGCGATCGCCATCCTGATGGCGGTCTACGAGCGCCAGACCTCGGGGCGTGGCCAATATGTCGAGGTCAGCCTGTACGACACCGCGATCAGCTTGCTGCATCCGCAGGCCGCCAATTTCTTCATGTCGGGCAAGCCGCCGGTGATCACCGGCAACGCGCATCCCAACATCACGCCCTACGACGCGTTTCCGACGCGCACCAAGCAGATCTTCCTCGCCGTCGGCAACGATCGGCAGTTCGCCCGGCTCGCCGCCGAGCTCGGCGCGCCCGAGCTCGCCCAGGATGCGCGCTTCCGCACCAACCAGGACCGTCGCGCCAACCGCGAGGTGCTGACCGGCATCCTCACCCGGCTGCTCGCCGAGCAGGACGCCGAGCCGCTCGCCGACCGCCTGCTGGCGGCGGGCGTGCCGGCTGGTCCGGTGCAGGACATCCCCAGTGTGGTGGCGGACGCGCATACCCGCCACACCGGCATGGTGGTCGAGGACGGCGCCTATCGCGGCACCGGCACGCCGATGAAGTTCTCGCGCACGCCGGCGCGCAAGGCCGAGGCGCCGCATCCGTTCAGCGCCGACAGCCGCGCCGTGCTCGCCGAATCGGGCTTCTCCGCCGCCGAGATCGACGCGCTGATCGCCGAGGGCATCGTGCCCGTGGAGCGACGCAAG
Organism: Candidatus Sulfotelmatobacter sp.; assembly: GCA_035507915.1. Classification (GTDB taxonomy): domain Bacteria; phylum Pseudomonadota; class Alphaproteobacteria; order Elsterales; family Elsteraceae; genus JACQAI01. Next base: position 630 of record DATJNS010000506.1, on the reverse strand, counting down.
TAGCTTAGTTGCGCCGCGCGCGCCGGCGCGTGCCGTTGCGGCCATGCGCGCCGTCCGACGCGCCGTCGTCGTCACCCGGCTGCGCGGTCGCCGCGGCGATCTCCTGGCGGACGACCTCGATGGCGGCGCGGCCGGCGGCTTCGGCAATATCGAGCGCGTCTTGGCCGAGCGCCTCGGCCTGATCGCCGAGCCAGTCCTGGGAGGCGCGCTGCCAACGGCGCTCGCGGCGCGTCGCCGGTAGCATCGCGCCGAGCAGGGCGCCCAGCACGAGGCCGAGCGCGCTGACGGCCAGCGGATTGTCCTGGCTCACGGCGCGCAGCTCCGTGCCCATCGTCGTCGCCATCGGGAGATCGGCTGCCGCGGCCTCGACGGTCTCCTCGGACGCGGTATCGGTACCGCCCAGGGATTCGGGCTCCCGATCCGCGGCTGGCCGCGCGGGAGCGAGCACCGCGTCGAACACTGCCCAGCCGATGCCGGCGGCGATCAAGACGGCCGGGATCGGATTGCGTTTGACGAGCTCGATCATCATCTTCGGTCCATCCGTTCTTGCGGTATCGGTCGCGCGGTGGAGCGCGTCCATCGCGTCGTCCGCGAGCCGTCGCGGTGATAGCCGACGGTCGAGCGCCGCCA
>DATJNS010000505.1:0-3843 GCA_035507915.1 Candidatus Sulfotelmatobacter sp. | reverse complement strand
TGCATGTGCGCCAGATCCTCAAAAAGATCGGCGCGCGCAACCGCTCCGAAGCGGCGGTCATCGCTACGAAATCCGGCCTGATTTGAGTCCTGTTGCGCAGCAGCAAATGGCGGCGCGGCGGCGCTCGTTGCCACGAACCGGCAAAAGGCAGACAATGCCGCTTGGCGCCGGCAACCGCAGCACGTCGGTCAAAAAGAGCGCCGAAAACAGGGAGGTCGCTTATGGCAGTTACCGACAATCCGTCGGTCGCGCTGCCCGAGGCCGTCCATCGCGCGCAGCTGCGGCGGGCGGTCATCGCCAGCACGGTCGGCACCACCATCGAGTGGTACGATTTTCTCCTCTACAGCACCGTCACCGGTCTCGTCTTCGGTAAGCTGTTCTTCCCCCATTCCGATCCACTCGTTGGCGTGCTTGAAGCCTTCGCCATCTATACCGTAGGTTTCATCGCGCGGCCGATCGGCGCAGCCATCTTCGGTCACTACGGCGACCGCATTGGCCGTAAAGGGGCGCTGATCGCAACCTTGCTCATCACCGGACTTGCCACCTTTGCCGTAGGCCTCGTCCCCACCTATGCATCGATCGGCATCTGGGGCGCGGTGATCCTGACGATCATCCGCTTCATCCAGGGGATCGGCGTCGGCGGCGAATGGGGCGGCTCGGTACTGCTCTCGATGGAGTGGGCGCGCACCAATTCCCATCGTGGCTTCATCGCGTCCTGGCCTCAGTTCGGCGGACCTGCCGGATTGCTGCTCGCCAATGTGGCCGTGCTGGTCTTCAGTGCGATCTCCGGCGACCAGTTTCTCGTCTGGGGCTGGCGCATCCCGTTCCTGCTCAGCATCGTCATGGTCGGGGTCGGGCTCTACATCCGGCTCGGCATTCTCGAGACGCCTGCGTTTCAGCGCTTGCTGGCGGAGAACCGCATCGAACAGGCGCCGGCCCTCGAGGTGATCAAGCGTCAGCCCAAGGAGATCATCCTCTCCTGCCTAGCGCGGACGGCGGAGCAGGCCCCCGCTTATATCTATCTGGCGTTCGTCTTCGTTTATACCGGACAAGTGCTGCATACCCCGCGAGACTTCGTCCTGACGGCGCTCATCACCGCGGGGCTGGTGTCGTTTGTCACGATCCCGCTTTCGGGGCATCTCTCGGATCGGATCGGTCGCAAGCGCATGTATCTGATCGGCGCCGTCGCCACGGGGATCTTCGGCTTCATCTATTTCGCCATGCTGAACACCGTGGTGCCGGGCTGGATCTTCCTCGCCATCGTGCTCTCCTTCGTGCCGCACGATATGCTCTACGGGCCGCAAGCCGCCTTGATCGCGGAGTGCTTCACGCCGCGGCTGCGCTACAGCGGGACCTCGATCGGCTATCAGCTCGCCTCGGTCACTGCCGGAGGGCCCGCACCGCTGATCGCGACGGCGCTGCTGGCGTGGACGGGATCAGGCTTTGCGATCGCCTGGTACATCGCGTTCTGCGCCGTCGTCACCATCATCGCGACGGTGTTGATGCCCGACTACACGAACCGAGATATATCGGAGGAACATTCCTTCGCGCCCGAGCGCCCGCCGCGCCGCGTTACGGCATGAACGGCGGCTCCGCCCCGCGACGAGCGGGGCGGAGCCACTTTTCGAGACAAGGAAACGGTCAGGCCCTCAGTCGGCCCGATAGGCGCCGACGCCGACATAGACATCGCCGACGCGCTTGATATAGGTCTTCTTCTGCTCGATCTTCTTGGTCGCCGGATTCGAGAAGTGGTACTCGTGCCAGCACTCGCGCTTGGTCTTGGCGACGACGATCGATCAGGCTGCGCTTCGGTTGCGAGGAACCAGCCGCCAGCCGCCGCCGGCGTCGCGCTCGAGGATCGTCGGATGCAATCCGAACGGCTCCGGCGTGACGCCGCGGATCCACAGCTCCAAGCGCTCAGCCTCGACCTCGACGAAGGCCGCGCTCGCCCGATCCCGCTCGCTGGGAAAATAGACGTCATAGGCACGCCGCCAGCGCCGCCGCACCTCGGACGCCTCCTCGCGCAGCCTGGCAGTGCCGATGACCGCGACAAAGGCATCGGCGGGGTCATGCTGAAAGATGACCGCGACCTTGCCATCGCGCCGGAGCTCGGATGCCTTGCGCGAGCGACCATCGGTCAGGAACCGGATCTTCCACTCGCTCTCGTCGGGATCGCGCTTCAGCCGCTCCATCGGCCGTGCGTTGGCGCCCCTGCTTTCGGCCGCGGTCACCAGCCAGCAATTGCGCAGGGCTGCGAGAGCCTTGGCGGCACCGGCAAGCAGCCGGCTGACCTCGACAGTCTCGCGCTCGTCTTCCGGTCGTGACATGGGAAAGCCTCCATTTGTCGACGCGACGGAGAACAATGGTAGCGGATATAGACTTCACCGTCTAGACCGTATAGTCTACATCCATGGGACGCGCCCTGTTCGATACTGGAGACTTCCTGGCGGCGGCTCGCGCCTTGGCGTGCGATCAGGGTCCCGCCGCCGTCACGATCGATTCCGTCACACAGCGCCTGAACGCGCCGAAGGGGTCGTTCTACTACCGCTTCGCGTCGCGTGACGCGCTCCTGGGTGAGCTGTGGCTGGCCACCGTGCTCGCCTATCAGGACGGGTTCGTCGCAGCTATCGACGCCGGCGATGGGCTTGCCGCGGCGCTGCACACGCCTGCCTGGGCGCGCCTCCACTTGGATGATGCGCGGCTGCTGCTGCTCTACAGCCGGCATGATTTCGTCCATGGCGACTGGCCTGCGCCGCTCAAGCGCGGCGTACGCGATCAGGCGCAGCGTTTCGAGGACTGCCTGAAACGCTTCGCCCGGCTGGCCTTCGGCCGCGTCGGCCCGGCGCAGCTCCGGCGCGCAACCTTCGTGCTCGCCGAGGTTCCGCTCGCCGCCGTGAAGCAGCATCTCGAGCGCCGCGAGCCGCCGCCGCCGCTGGTCGATGAGTTGATCACCACGACCTATCGCGCGATCGTCGGTGGCGAGGGCGCCAGGCTCACGCGGCGCGGCTAGAGCCGAAAGACCGCGGCTTCGCCGAAGCTCAGGGGAAGATCGTCACGGGCGTGCCGACATCGACGACCCGCCAGAGGACATCGATGGCGTGGTTGTCGAGGGCGATGCAGCCATCCGTCCAATCCCCGGGCCGTTGCCCCCGGACCGGGTGATAGCCGTCAGGCAGCCCATGGATGGCGATGTTGCTGCCGGGCGAATCATGCGCCAACTGCGCGTACTCGATGTCCGCTGTGTTCGGATAGGAGAGGTGAAGCGAGTGGTGAAACCGGGTGTCCAGGATGCGCGCGTCGATGAAATATACCCCTTCGGGTGTCCGCCCGTCGCCTTCGGCCCGCTTCGGGCCGATCGGGTGTTCGCCGAGCGAGATCCGCCACCGATCGAGGACGTGCCCTCCATGCAGCAGCAGCAGCACGCGTTTGGCCTTGAAGATCACGATCTGATCGGCCTGGTCGGCCGCCGCAGCCTGGTTGACGGCCAAGCCCGTAAAGACGGAAATTGACAGCATCGCCAGTGCACGTACTACGGATTTCATATTGAAAGCACAGCCCAAAATCATTGTTTTAGTATAAACGGTCTGACGGCCAACGAAAACTTTTGATCGGGAGAGGAGGCAGGGCGGTGTCGACCACGGGCATGACGGGCGCGCAAGCGCTGTTGGGCGGGCTCAAGGCAATGGGCGTGGAGCGGATCTACGCCTCCCCCGGCTCCGATTGGGCGCCGCTCTGGGAAGCGCTCGCCGCCCCGACCGCCGAGCGCGATTTCCCCCGCTACATCTCGTCACGGCATGAAGAGACGGCGGTCGCCATGGCGATGGGCTATGTCAAGGTGACCGG
>DATJNS010000504.1:0-3929 GCA_035507915.1 Candidatus Sulfotelmatobacter sp. | reverse complement strand
TTTCACCCGAGACAAGCTCTGGCAGAAATGTCATAATTCCCTCGTTTTCTGCCAGGAGGCCGCTTTGCCGAAACGAAACCGGCGCCATGTCGTCGTGCTCGCCGTCGAGGACGCCCAACTCCTCGACGTCGCCGGCCCGTGGCAGGTGTTCGCCGGCGCCGAGAGTTTGGAGCTGCCGACAGGCTACGCGCTCAGCCTGGTCTCGCCGAAGGGCGGGATGGTGACGACGTCGTCGGGCATCCGCATCGTCACCGAAGCCGCCGCCGCGGTGCGCGGACCGATCGACACCCTGATCGTCGCCGGCGGTCCGGGCACGCGCACGGCGCTCATGGATCGCGCGTTGATGGCATGCCTGCGCGGTTGGGCCAAGCGCGCGCGGCGGACCTGTTCGGTGTGCACCGGCGCGTTCCTGCTCGCCGAGGCCGGGCTGCTCGACGGACGGCGCGCGGCCACGCACTGGCGGGCCTGCCGCGAGTTGCAGGAGCGCTATCCGGACGTACGCGTCGAGCCGGATCCGATCTTCGTGCGCGACGGCGCGATCTGGACCTCGGCCGGCGTCACCGCCGGCATCGACCTCGCGCTGGCCCTGGTCGAAGCCGACCTCGGCCACGACGCCGCGATGCGCGTGGCGCGCGGCCTGGTCGTGTTCCTGAAGCGCCCGGGCGGCCAGTCGCAGTTCAGCGCGCCATTGAGCGCGCAGGCGGCGGCCGACGACGGGCTGGACGCGCTGCACGGCTGGATGGCCGAGCATCTCGACGGCGACCTGCGGGTCGAGCGGCTCGCGGGGCGCGCCGGCATGAGCCCGCGCACCTTCGCGCGGGTCTACGCCGCCAAGCTCGGCACGACGCCGGCCAAGACCGTCGAGCGGCTGCGCGTCGAGGCCGCGCGCCGTGCGCTCGAGGACGGCGGCGCGCCCCTCAAGCTGATCGCGCATCGCTGCGGTTTCGGCGACGAGGAGCGCATGCGCCGCGCCTTCGTGCGCCGGCTCGGCGTCAGCCCGTCCGACTACCGCGCACGATTCGCCGGATGATCACGCCATGATCCGCCTTCCCATGCTGGCGCGCTCGGCACTCTATGCGTTGCGCGGCGGCTTCCTGCTGCGTCCGATGATCATCGCCGTCGTGCTGGGCGCGGCGGGCGCCGGTCTCTCGGCGGTCGAGGAGGCGGTGCCGGAGACTGCCGCCTGGATCCCCGCGATCCTGTTCCCGTCGCGCCACGACCCACAGGTCGCCCAGGTGATCTTGAGCGTGATCGCCACGTCGATCATGACGGTGGTGTCCATCGTCTTCGCCATGCTGCTGATGACGCTGACCCTGGCGTCCACGCAATTCTCGCCGCGCATCCTGGTGAGCTTCGTGCGCGATCGCGGCACCCAATGGACCCTGGGCCTGTTCCTCGGCACGTTCGCCTATTGCGTGGCCGCGCTGCCGGCCGCCCGATCGCTCCCGACCGCGTTCGTGCCGCTGCTCACGGTCACCGGGGCGATGCTGCTGGGCCTCGCCTGCATCGGCTGGCTGATCTTCTTCATCCATCACATCTCGCAATCGATCAGCGTGAACCACATCGTCGACCGCATCGCGCGGGAGATCGAGCTGGTCATCGACGACTACATGCCCCGTCGGCGCCAGCCGCTCGACCTGTCCGAGCCCGTCCCACACGACATTGCCGAGGACGAGATGCCGATCGTCAGCCGGCAATCGGGCTACATCAGCTACGTCGATACCGAGCGTCTGGTGGCCTTGGCGCGCTCGTACGGCGTCCGCCTCCGGCTCGAGCGCCGCGTCGGTCACTTCGTTCCCGAGGGCGTTCCGATCATGCGCGTATCCAAGGGCGGCCGCATCACGCCGGAGCGCGAGATCGCGCTGCTGGCGGCCGTCGATCTCGGCGCCGTCCGCACGCTGCAGCAGGACGTCGAATTCGGCGTGATCCAGATCGTCGACATCGCCCTGCGCGCGATGTCGCCCGCCGTCAACGACCCGAGCACGACGATCAGCTGTGTCGACCAGCTCAGTCGCATCATCATCCGGTGGCTCGGCCGCGTGCCGCCGCCGACCTATCTCTACAGCCCGCCCCACGTGCTGCGCGTCGTCATCCCCTGGATCGGCCTCGAAGGCCTGCTCGACACGGCGTTCGAGCAGATCCTCCACTACGCCCAGTCCAACGGCCCCGTGAACCTCAGGCTGCTGCGCGCCATCGACGACATCGCGGCGACGGTCGAGACGCCGGAGACGCGCGCGATCCTGGTGGGACGCGCCCGCCGCGTGGTTGCGAGCTGCACCGGGCACCTTCCCGAGGACGAGTTCGGCAGGCTGCGCCGGCGCCTGGCGGCGGTCGAGGCGAAGCTCGCCGGCGCGTGATCGACCGCGACGGGCGCGTCAGCCCGCCAGCGCGCGCAAGTGGAGTTGGCGCAGGCAGCGATCGATCCACAGCCGCGTCAGCTTCTCCTGGACGCCGTTCTGGTGCAGCCGCGCGTTCAGGCTCGACCAGTCGACCTCGTCGAGATTCTGGTCCTGGTTGAAGCAGGAGAACACCACGGTCTCCTTGCCGGTCACCGGGTCGCGGTGCGGCTGCAGGCACTGGGCGCAGATCTCCTTCATCATGCACTGCATCGGCGAGTTGATGCTGCCGATCGCGTGATGGCGCGGCTGCAGATAGGGCTTCAGCACGTCGTGGCGCGCGCGTGCGACCGCCGCCATCATGCGGTCCGAGCCGATCGCGATGATGCGCTGGCAGTCCGACAGCTTGATGGTCGTCGGCCCGAGCTTGCCCTCGGCATAGGCCTGCATGCCGGCGACGATGTTGCCGACGAACGCGCGATCCTGCGGCCGCGCCGGCGCGAAGCCCGGCGCCTCGTCGGAGCACCACACGACCAGGTCGGCGGCCGCCTCGATCTGGTCGGTCTTGTAGCGATCCTCGAGGCGCTTGTAGCCGGCGAAGTAGACCACGCGGCTGCCCTCGGCGCGCAGCTTCTGGCCGATCGAGAACAGGACCGCGTTGCCGAGCCCGCCGCCGGCGAGCATCACGGTCTCGCCGGCCGGCGTGTCGGTCGGCGTGCCGGTCGGACCCATCAGGATCACGGGCTCGCCCGGCTTGAGGAGCGCGCACAGGTCGCTCGAGCCGCCCATCTCGAGCACGATGGTCGAGATCAGGCCGCGGTTCGGGTCGGTCCATGCGCCGGTCAGCGCCAGCCCCTCCATCGCCAAGGTGGTGTCCTCGGTGCGCGAGGCGAACGCCTCGTAGTTCTGCAAGCGGTAGAACTGGCCGGGCTGGAAGGCGTGGGTCGCGAACGGCGCGCGGATCACGATCTCGATGATCGTCGGCGTCAGGCGCTCGACCGAATGCACGGTGGCGCGCAACCCGTCGTTCATGCGCACCATCAGCTCGGCGGGCGCGGGCGCGCTCGGCGCCCGGCGCGCCAGCGCCCGGCTGACCACGGGATAGCCCTGCTTGGCGCCGCCCATTGCCTTGACGACGTTGCCGGCGAACGACGGGTGCAGGTCGCCGAAGAAGCTCATGAAACGACCGTCGGCGCGCCGGCTCATCAGCACGTGGACGGCGTCCGGCTTGGCGACCCGCTTGGGCGTCACGGGATTGCCGTCCTCGTCGAGCGCCTGGAAGAACTTGCCGTCGATCGCGACGTTGATCGGGTCCTCGCGGCCCAGCACGGTGTTGGGCTGGGTGCCGGCGGCGATCAGGATCGCGCGCGCCGGCAGGGTGACGGTCTCGGCCGTGCCGCCGTCGCGCGCGGCGCGCGTGAGCTTCAGCGCGGCCGCCGCGCCGTGGCGGTCGACCTCGACCTCGAGCGGCGTCACGCTCTCGACGAAGGAGATGCCCTCCTCCATCGCCTTGGTGACCTCCTCGTGGTTGAGCGTATAGCTCGGCGCGTCGATCAGCCGCCGGCGATACGCGATGGTGGCGCCGCCCCAGCC
>DATJNS010000503.1:0-4595 GCA_035507915.1 Candidatus Sulfotelmatobacter sp. | reverse complement strand
GTGGCCCGCTCGTGACCACATATCTCCATGCCGACGCGTCGTTCGTCGGCACGTCATTGGGGAGCGGCGCGGATTCTGGCGCACCGGCGGGCGGGCGCGGCGCGGCCTCGATCGACCCGGCCGACGGCTCGGCGCCCGCGGCGCTTCCACCGTCGCTGGCGACCGGGAGGCCCGCATCACCGGAATCGGTCACCGCGCCCGGTAGCCGCTCCGTCGGAGCGGCGGCAATGACCGGGCTCGTCCAAGCATCATGACAGATCGCGCCTCCCATCCAGGGACCGTGGCGCGGAATCTCGACCATATAGAAGTGACCGCCTGTGCGTTCCGGCGGACGCATGCAGCGGGCGATCGCGCGGTGCGCTGCGACCGCGCGCTCGAACCGTCCAAGATCGGCGCGGGGGCCGGGATCGACGTCGATCATCTCGTAGTCCGGGTTGTCGACTTGCCCGAGCGCGTTGCCCGCGACCAAGGCCCTCTCGATCACCGCGGTCACGCTCTGTCGCTGCGCCGCGCTCATGTCGAGCACCTGAAAAACGTCGCGCATCCGACGGTAGCTCTCGGCGGCCAGTTCGCCCGGGAGGCCATAGCGGCTGCGCACGACGCTTGCGCCGACGTTCGGATCGAAGAGCTGCTCGGCCAGAAAATAGGCCTGGTCGCGCGGCGTGTCCGCGACACTCGCCAGTTGCCCCGCTTTGATCCCGGCGGTCCGCGCGATCTCCTCGATGGCGTGGCGGGCAGGCCCCGACACGGGCGCGCCCAGCGCCGCCATCTCGGCGCCGTCCAGCGGCGCCCCGGCCGCCTCGCGCTGCTGGCCCATGGCGACATCGACCGCCGCGTCGACCGGGTCGCGTGCGGATGCGGCGTCTGTCGGTTTGGCTTCCGCTGGTGCCGGCGTGGGCTTCGGTCCGGCTGCGGGCGCCAACGTCTCGGCCGGCTTCCGCGGCTCGGGAGGTTGCGCGCTTCGCAGCTCTAGTCCGACCAATACCACGCCGGGCCGTGCCCTCACGGCGGTCCCGAGCACGCTGCCGCCCGGCGCGCCGAAGACCGGCCCAGCCGATAGGCCGAGCGCTGTCACGAGGCCCCAGATTAAGGCATTGCGCATGGGCGCTTCGACTCCCGGTGATCAAAAAAGCGCTACAAGCATTCGAACGAACGCACGCGCAAAAGGCGCTGCGCGTCATCTTGCGTATGCCGAATCGCTGCGGGCGCGCGTGCCCACACGCCCAACCGCAACGACCCAGCCGGCTTTCGGCGCCACGCCTGGAACGCCGGCGTGATGATCGGGTTCAGCGTCGAGCGGGAATGCGGGTAGCCGACGGACGATCCCCGAGGCGCGCCCTCGACAGCGGTGGCGCCAGCGTCTCGAGCGACGCGCCCGCGCCCTCGACACCGATCATGAATTCGACGGCCGCGGCTCCGATCATCATGATTCCGCCCAGCAGATAGCCGAGGAGGATGCCGTCGCGCGATCCGCCGGCGATGAGCGCGCCGAATAGCGCCGGCCCGGCAACCCCGCCGAGCAGCGTGCCGAACGCATAGAACAGCGCGATGACGAGCGCGCGCATCTCCACCGGAAAGCTCTCCGAGACCGTCAGATAGGCCGCGCTCGCCGCGGCCGACGCAACGAAGAACGTCACCGACCACGCGAGGACCTGGGTGTCGGCATCGAGGATGCCGAGCCGAAACAGCGCGCCCGTCAGGGCCAGCAGAATGCCGGCGGCCGAATAGGTTGCCACGATCATCGGTCGGCGCCCGAGCGTATCGAAGAACCGTCCGAGCAGCAGCGGTCCGCAGAAATTCCCCATGCCGAACGGAATGATGTACCACCCCGCGGTCGCAGCTCGAACGCCATAGAACCGCGTCAGGATCAGGGCGTAGCTGAAGAAGATCGCGTTGTAGCAAAACGCTTGCGCCGCCATCAGGGCAAGTCCGAGCAGCGTGCGGTGGCGATACTCGGTCACGAGAATTCGTCCCGCCGAGAGCAACGTGACGCCGGCGGCTGCGTCAGACCCATGGGTCGACGATCCTCCGCGTCGCGGCGTTCGATCGGCGCCGCCGACCTCGGCCTCGATGACGTCGACGATGCGCTCCGCCTCGGGCAGCCGGTCGTGCGCGGCGAGCCAGCGCGGACTCTCCGGTACGTAACGACGCAGATAAAGCACCACGATGCCGAGCACGGCGCCCATGCCGAAGGCGAAGCGCCATCCGACGTCGGGTGCAAACAGGTCCGGCATTTGGACAAGGCCTGCCGCAGCCGCGCTTGCGATCGCCCCGATCCAAAACGTCCCGTTGACCAGAAGGTCGACGCGGCCGCGCAAATGCGGCGGCGTGAATTCCTGAATTGCCGAGTTGATCGCCGAGTATTCGCCCCCGATGCCGACACCAGTGACCAGGCGGGCGACGGCATAGCTGGCGAAGCCCCAGGACGACGCCGAGGCGATGGCGCCAATCATATAGATGCCGAGCGTCGCGACGTAGAGGCGTCGACGGCCGAGCCTGTCGGCGAGATAGCCCAGAACCAGCGCGCCGAGCACGGCGCCGACCAGATAGGCGCTCGCCGTCAGGCCGATTTCGGCGCTGCCCAGGCGCATGCGACTGCTGCCGAGCGCACTGGCCAGCGTTCCGGCCAACGTCACCTCGAGGCCATCGAGCGACCAGGCAATACCGAGCGCGATCGTCACGCGCCAGTGGAAGCGGCTCCACGGCAGCGCGTCCAGGCGTGCTGGAATGTCGGCTGCAGCGCCACGATTGTGCGATTTCATCATGGCTCGTGGTGGCCGCGGATGCTGTTCGGCCGTCGGCACTGAACCTGTCGGTGCCTGAGCCCGTGTTGAATCCGATGAATGAAACAGGGCCGTGGAAGGATCGTTCCCCCGATCCCGGCTACCCTATTGAACGACGGGCAGGGCCTCGTTCGTGCGTGTTCCGCCCGTTTCTGTCACGTACTTGTCACCATGACGTCTCCGATTCCTCATTCGACCGGCTCGGCATCCGGGACCGGAACTATCGAGTGGCCTGATCCATTGACGCAGCGCGGGGTCGATTGCCGCGCGCGCTCGCGCCGTGCGTTCCGGGGCGGGCGATCGTGACCCGCCGCGCAGCTCGCCGGCACCGAAGGGGAAGCATGAGGATCGCTCAAATATCGCCGCTGATGGAAGCGGTGCCGCCCAAACTCTATGGCGGCACCGAACGCATCGTGTCGTTCCTCGCCGACGAGCTCGTAGCGATGGGGCACGACGTCACTGTGTTCGCCAGCGGCGACAGCGTGACCAAGGCCCGGCTCGAGGCGGTGTGGCCGCGCGCGCTCCGGCTCGACACCGCCGTGCGCGACTATCTGGCGCCCCATCTCGTGATGCTCCAGGCGGTCGCCCAGCGTGCCGCCGAGTTCGACATCATCCATTCCCATGTCGATTATCTCGGCTATCCGATCCTGCGCCAGATCGGCGTGCCGTTCGTCACCACGCTCCACGGCAGGCTCGACCTGCCCGAGTTGGCGCCGGTCTATGAGGCGTTCTCCGAGGTGCCGGTGGTGTCGATCTCGGACGCTCAGCGGGTGCCGCTGCCCCATGCTCATTATGTCGACACCGTGCATCACGGCATTCCCGAACGACTGCTGACGCCGGGCTTCGGCGCCGACGGCTATCTCGCCTTCATCGGCCGCATCTCGCCCGAGAAGGCTCCTGACGCCGCCATCCGGATCGCCGCCGCCGCCGGCATGCGGCTGAAGATCGCCGCGAAGGTCGACGCCGTCGATCGCGACTATTTCGCCGAGCGTATCGAGCCGCTGCTCGCCCAGCCGCATGTGGAGTACATCGGCGAAATCAACGACGCGTCGAAGAGCAGCTTTCTCGGCAGCGCCGCCGGCCTGCTGTTCCCGATCGCGTGGCGCGAGCCGTTCGGGCTCGCCATGATCGAGGCGATGGCCTGCGGCACGCCCGTGATCGCGCTGAACCGCGGCTCGGTGCCGGAGGTGATCGACCACGGCGTCACGGGCTTCATCGTCGAAGACGAGGCAGCGGCTGCCGCGGCGGCGCACCGGCTGCACGAGCTCAACCGCGCGCGCGTGCGCGCCGTCTTCGAGCGGCGCTTCACGGTGCGGCGCATGACCGAGGACTATCTCGGCGTCTATCGGCGGCTGATCGCCCGCAAGCACGCGCTGCGCGCCGCCGGGTGAGCCCGATGGCCGTCGCGCCGCCCGTCGGTGCGCCAGTCGAGACCGCGGTCTCGCCGTTCTACATTCCATCGACCGGCGGCATCGCGGCGCGCCGCGCGCACGTCCTTACGCAAGGCGACGGATTCGCGGTGTTCGACGAGCGCGGTGACGTCCAGGCGGTCGGTCCGGCGCTCGAGGGGCTGTTCTTCGAAGACACGCGTTACCTGTCGCACCTCGCGCTGACACTCGAGGGCGCGCCACCGCTGCTGCTGTCTTCGACCGTGACCGAGGACAACGCGATGGTCTCGGTCGATCTCGCCAATCCCGATTTGACGGAGGCCGACCGGATCTGGTTGCCGCGCGGCAGCGTGCATCTCCTGCGCACAAGCGTGCTCGGCGAGGATGCGCTGTTCGTGCGTATCGAGCTGCATCAATACGGTGC
>DATJNS010000502.1:0-32084 GCA_035507915.1 Candidatus Sulfotelmatobacter sp. | reverse complement strand
CGATGGCGAGCGTCCCCGCCGCCCCGCCTCCCCCCGAGACGGCCTGGGTCAAGGCGGCGAAGAAGGCCTCACGCGTGGGCAGCCCGGTTTCATCGTCGACCGCCTCCCGCTGCGACTTGCGCGATCTCGCGCGTCCAGCGGGGCGTGACTGACCGATCGGCGTACGCATTGGATGAGGCTCCTCCCGCCAAATATCTAAAATACGATCAAATGGTTATTAAATCGTGTGCGCCGTTTAAGCGGTACGGCGGGCTCGGCGATCCGGATCATGGAAGATCCTGAGTTGCCGAGCTGTGAAGCCCGTCACAGGCCGCGAGCACCCCGGCGCGACGGTTTAATCGGATCGCCGCCGCGGCACCCCGGCCAGCGCGGCGGCGTAGCCCGCCTGCCACAGGATGTAGAAGACGAACATGCCGACGCCGGTCTCCCACAGCGCCAGCAGCAGCCCGAGCGCCGTACCGACCGCCCACGGCCGCATCCACGCGATCGGCACGAGGAGGCGGCGCACACTCAGGGCGAGCAGCCCCCCGCCGACCGCACCGCCGATGGCGCCCGTGACCGCGAGCTGCAGCGGGCCATGGACGACATGGCCCAGCAGGTCGCGCGCCGCCAGGCTCGCGGCGACCGCGGCTGCATTGGCGATCACCGACGCCAGACCAAAGACGATGCCGCCCGGCAGCGACACGCGCCCGCTCGCGAGGAAGACGCCGGCGAACGGCACGCCGAACAACAGCCCGGGCAGCACGTAGACTGTCAGGTCGGCGCCGTTGCACATCGCGAACAGGCGCACGCCGATGCAGACGCCGAGGACCTCGATGCCGGGCGCTTCGATCAGACGGCTGAACGCCAGGATGGCGAGCGCCGACGCGCCGCCGGTGGCCGCGCCGAGCAGCGCGAGCCGATGGGCGTTCATGGCCTGGCGCCCGCCACGCGCATATCATCCTCCGTCGGTCGCCGCCCGAGCATTTCCGAGCTGCGACCTATTCGCAAGGACCGTGGCGCAAGGCTCGCGCCCACTCCGAAGTTGCGCCCGCGCGTGCCCGCCCCCGCATTTTGGAGGGAACCGTGGACGCGGACGCGAGAGACAGGCACGATGCGGCGGTCCGCCCCCGGGGCGCGACCCAGAAACGTCAACCAACGGCTCGAGGCCCGTCTGCTGGAGGAATGCTTGGCGCATAGACTGACATTCAAACGCGATTATTACGCCGGGGGCTTGATCATCCTGTTCGGCCTGGTCGCCGCGATACAGGGACCCGAGTACACCATGGGGACGCTGGTGCGCATGGGGCCCGGCTACATGCCGACCGCGCTCGGCATCATCCTGATCGCGCTCGGCCTGATGATCGCCGGCAGCGCGCTGATCACGCCCGGCGGCGCCGACGAGGGCTTTCTGCCGGCCGATCCGCAGTGGAAAGGCTGGGCCTGCATCCTCGCCGGGCCTCTCCTGTTCGTGCTGTGCGGTCAATTCGGGATGCTGCCGGGCAGCTTCGCGTGCGTGTTCGTGTCGGCGCTCGGCGACCGCACCGCGACCTGGAAGAGCGCGCTGATCCTCGCGAGCGTGATCAGCGCATTCGGCGTCGTCCTGTTCTCGTACTTCCTGCAGGTACCGATGCCTGTGCTGACCTGGAGCCTCCCGTGATCTTCACCGCGCTCCAAGATCTCTGGTTCGGCTTCGGGGTCGCGCTCGAGCCCCACAACCTCATGTGGTGCTTCATCGGCGTGCTGGTCGGCAACATGGTGGGCGTGCTGCCCGGCATGGGACCGCTCGCCACCATCTCGATCCTCCTGCCGCTGACCTTCGGCATCAAGCCGGTCGGCGCCATCCTGATGCTGGGCGGCGTGATGTACGGCGCCCAGTACGGCGGCGCGATCTGCTCGATCCTGCTCAACCTGCCCTGCCATCCGCCGCATGCGGTCACCTGCTTGGACGGCTATCCCCTGACCAAACAGGGCAAAGGCGGCGTCGCGCTCGGGCTGACCGTGCTGGCGTCGTTCGTCGGCGCCTCGTGGGGCATCACCGAGATGATCTTCCTGTCGCCGATCCTCGTGAAGGTCGCGATGGAGTTCGGCGCCGCCGAGATCTGCTCCCTGATGCTGCTCGGTCTGCTCGCCGGCTCGACCCTGGCGCGTGGCTCGCCGATCAAGGGTGTCGCCATGACGGTGCTCGGCCTGCTGCTCGGCATCGTCGGCACCGACGTCAATTCCGGCGTGCAGCGCTTCACCTACGGCATGATGGGGTTGGCAGACGGCATCGAGCTGGTCGCCCTCGCGCTCGGCCTGTTCGGCATCGCCGAGTTCATGAACAGCATCAACCAGAGCACCGAGATCAACACGACCTACTCCAAGGTCCGCCTGCGCGACATGCGCCCGAGCAAGGCGGAGCTGAAGCGCTCGTTCTTCCCGATGATCCGCGGCACCTTGGCCGGGAGCCTGTGCGCGCTGATCCCCGGCACCGGTCCGACCATCGCGTCGTTCGTCGCCTACGCGACCGAGAAGAAGGTATCGCGCACGCCCGAGCTCTTCGGCACCGGCCTGATCGAGGGCGTGGTCTGCCCCGAGGCGGCGACCCATTCATCGGTGCAGGGCGACTTCATCCCGACCATGAGCCTCGGCATTCCCGGCGACGCCGTGATGGCGCTCCTGCTCGGCGCCCTGATGATCCAGGGCATCGTGCCCGGCCCGCAACTGATCAGCGAGCACCCAGACATCTTCTGGGGCCTGGTGGCGAGCTTCTGGATCGGCAACATCCTGCTCGTGCTCCTCAACGTGCCGCTGATCGGCATCTGGGTGAAGCTGCTGTCGATCCCCTACAAGTATCTCTACCCGAGCGCGCTGTTCTTCGTGTGCATCGGCGTCTACGCCGCCAACAACGACATGTTCCAGGTCGGCGAGACCCTGATCATCGGCATTTTGGGCTACGTGCTGCTGCGGCTGGGCTTCCACCCGGCGCCGATCCTGCTCGGCTTCGTGCTTGGCCCGCGCTTCGAGGAGAACTTCCGGCGCGCCCTGCTGCTCGCGCGCGGCGACATCGGGACCTTCGTCGAACGGCCGATCAGCGCGGTGTTCGTCGCCTTGAGCGTGTTCCTGATCGCGGTCCAGATCTACGTGCGCCTGGGCCCGTACCTACGCAACGGCCGGAAGACCAGGGCCACGCGGATTGCCGAGCGCTCCGCCGCGGAGTGACGCGCCGGCCGCTCGGTGGGGGCACGGCGGCGCTGTCCGCCAGGCCCGCAGGGGGAAAACGATGGATCTGATGCGCCCCGTCGGCCGCGCCGTCACGGTGGCCGCCCTTCTGGTCGGCAGCCTGGCGCCCGCGGCCGCAGCCGAGGCCTATCCGAACCGGCCGGTGCGGCTCATGGTCGGCTTCGCGGCGGGCGGCGGCGCCGACATCGGCGGCCGCATCCTCGCCGCCGCGCTGACCGAGCGCTGGGGCCAGACGATGATCGTCGAGAACCGCACCGGCGCCGGCGGCATGATCGCCGCCGAGCTAGTCGCGCATGGAGCGCCCGACGGCTACACGCTGGTCGCGTGCTCGAGCAACCACGTGTTCGCGCCACACCTGTACAAGCACCTGACCTTCGATCCGATCAATGACTTCGAGCCGATCTCGGCGAGCGCGACGCTGCCGAACATCCTGGTGGTCCACAAGACGCTGCCGTACCAGACGCTCGGCGAGCTGATCGCCGATGCCAAGGCCCATCCCGGCAAGCTCACCTACGGTTCGTCGGGCATCGGCGCATCGCTCCACCTCACCATGGAGCTGTTCAAGACCATGGCCGGGGTCGACATCGTCCACGTGCCGTACAAGGGCGGCTCGGCCTCGCTCGCCGACGTGATCGCCGGCCACACCGACATGATGTTCGGCAACGCCACCGAGCAGGTCGGCGCGGTCAAGTCGGGTCAGGTGCGCGCGCTCGGCGTCTCGTCGCTGACGCGCCATCCGGCGCTGCCCGACGTGCCGACCATCGCCGAGGCCGGCGTGCCGGGTTTCGAAGTCGTCACCTGGTACGGCGTGTGCGCGCCGCGCGGCGTGCCGACGCCGATCCTCGACAAGCTGAACGCCGACATGGTCGCCGCGATGGCGACCGAGACCTACCGCCGCCGCTGCGCCGAGCAGGGCATCCTGCCGGCACCGATGTCGCGCCCGGAATACGCCGCGTTCATCGAGGCGCAGTCGGAGAAATGGACGCCGCTGATCAAGCGGCTCGGCATCCAGCCGGAATAGCGCGCGGCGCCGGCGCGACGCAGCTCTGACAGGCGCGCGACTCTCCTGTATAGTGTGAGCCGGCTCGAGCCTCCCGGTGGAGGTCGAGCCGAAGCAGCATGGTCGTGACGAACGTGCCGGAAAGGCTGTTCGACGGCAGCCGACGCACGGTCTCCCCGGCATGACGGCGTAGATAAAGACGGCGCGCACCGCCTTCCCGGCAAGGGAGGGAGGCCAAGATGCGTTGGTCGAACAGGGATACCGGGCTTCGCGTCCCGTCCGCCGGCACCGCGGCGGCAACGCTCGAACTCGCCTTGATCCAGCGATCAACAACGCGCGACGCGGCCGCGCCCGACGCGCCGACGCGCCGGCCGATTTCCATCCCGCACCACTGACAGGAGGCAAACGAGGACGAGGGCGAGGAGTCCATTCACGCGCCAACCAAAGGCACCGCGATCCACGCGGGCCGCAACCGTTCAGGGAGTCCAGACATGAGAAAGCTGAGTCGGCGTTCGGCGCTGCGCGGCACGCTGGGTCTTGCCGCCACGGGAATCATCGCGTGCCCCTTCATCGCCAACGCGGCTGCCAAGACGGCGACCGCGTGGTGGACCCAGGGCTTCATCAAGGAAGAGGACGCGACCTTCAAGGACATCGTCGCGGCGTACGAGAAGGCGAGCGGCAACAAGATCGACTACACGCTGGTGCCGTTCGGTCCGCTCGCCCAGAAGGTGGTCTCGGCGCTCACCAGCGGCGACGTCCCCGACCTGATCTCCTATGACGGCGCCCAGGCCCGGATCCTGCCGCAGAACGCCTGGCACGACCGGGCGGTCGACGTGACCGACGTCGTCGAGACCCAGAAGTCGCACTACCACGCGACCGCGCTGCTCGCCGCGCAGTACTACAACAAGGTCGAGAAGCGGCGCAGCTACTACCTCGCGCCCTACAAGACGGCGGTGCTGCCGTTCCACGTCTGGAACTCGCTGGTCGAGAAGGCGGGCTACCGGCTGGCCGACGCGCCCAAGACGTGGGACGCCTTCTTCGACTTCTTCAAGCCGATGCAGGCGAAGCTGCGCGACCAGGGCATGCGCGGAGTCTACGCGCTCGGGCTGCAGATGACCTCCACCGGTCCGGCGGACGGCAACAACCTGTTCCACTATTTCATGATCGCGCACGGCGGCGGGGACATCCTGACCCCGGACGGTCGGGCGCATCTCGACGACCCCGCGGTCAAGAACGCGGTGATCGAAACCATCACGTACATGACGACCGCGTACAAGGAGGGCTACGTGCCGCCCGGCGCCGTCAGCTGGAACGACGCCGACGACAACAACGCGTTCCACGCCAAGCAGCTGATCATGGACCTCGACGGCACGATCTCGACCGAGGTCGCGCTCTATCACGACAAGGCGACCTACGAGGACGCGGTGACGCTGGGTCTGCCGCTCGACAATCGCGGCCAGCCGGTGCCGGCGCAGCTCGGCATCGGCGGCGGCTTCATCCCGAAGGGCGCCAAGAGCGTCGAGGTCGCCAAGGACTTCATGAAGTACCTGATCCAGCCCAAGGTGGTGAACGCGTACCTGAAGGGCGGGCTCGGGCGCTGGCTCCCCGCCATGCCGGACCTCGTCAACAGCGATCCGTTCTGGCTCGATCCGCGCGACCAGCACCGGGTGGTCTACACGCGCGAAGGCGTGCTCGGCCCGACCGTGCCGTTCTACTCGTGCTTCAACCCGGGCTACGCCGAGGTCGAGGCCTCGCAGCTCTGGGGCGTCGCCCACGCCGACGTGATCCGCGACGGCATGACGCCGACCCAGGCAGCCGAGAAGGCCTTCAACCGGATCACGGAGATCTTGGCGAAGTACCCGGTCGGGCAGGCCTAGTAGCGCACCTTGTCCGGCTTGCTCTCCCACGCGGCGAAGACGATGCGCGCCTCGTGCGCCATCATCCGCATCGTCGGGATGCGCCGCCGGCCGTGGGGCAGCGGGATCTCGCGATAGATCGCGTCGTCGTCGAAGCCGATGGCGGCGGCGTCGACGCGGTCGTTCGCGTAGGTGATGCGCTGCAGCCGGGCCCAGTAGATCGCCGCCAGGCACATCGGACAGGGCTCGCAGCTCGAATAGATCTCGCAGTCCGCCAGGCTGGCGCTGCCGAGAGCCGCGCAGGCCCCGCGGATCGCGACGATTTCGGCGTGCGCGGTCGGGTCGTTGGCGGGCACGACGCGGTTGAGCCCCTCCGCGAGGATCACGCCGTCTCGCGCAATCAGCGCACCGAACGGACCGCCGCCGGTCTGGATCGCCTGGTACGACAATCCGATCGCGTGGCGCATCAGCTCGGCCGCGCTCAGCCGGTTCGGGGTCATGGGATCGAGCTCGGGCGACGCGATGCGGTCACGGAAGGCACCTCCTGACACGCGCCGTCCGCGCCGTCAATGCGACAGCGGGCGGACGAGGCGGGCCGCGCGCTGCGCTGCACCAGGCGATCGCCGCCAAGCTGGCGGCGCGGCGCAACGCCGCCCGCCCGCCCGCGAGGGCGGAACGGCACCGGAGCGTGCCGCGTTGTTCTCCGCGATTGCACGGCGTCGCAGCCGCCACACACGCCGGTCGCGAGCCGCCGCTTCTCCGATCGAAGGAGAGCAACCGTCATGCGCAACGTCGATCGTTACTTCGTCTGCCTTGGCGTGTTGGCGGGGCTGGGCGGTTTAGGCATCGGCCTGTGGATGCATTTCCACGAGAGCTATGCGCTCGCCGAGGTGCACGGACACACGAACCTCATCGGCTGGGTGACGATGACCTTGTTCGGCCTGGCCTATCGGTCGGGAATGGCTCGGAAGGACGCTTGGGCCGTTGCCCACCTTTGGGTTTCCGGCGGCGCGGTCGCGAGCTTTCCGACCGGAATGGTCATCGTGATGCTCGGCGGGTCCGCCGCGCTCGTCGACATCGGCGCGATTCTGACTATCGCCTCGATGGCGCTCTTCGCAGCCAATGTCCTGCGCGCCCTTTGCACCGAGCAGGACGATCCGCACAATGCCGGGAAAGAGCGCGCCGCGATGACGCACGGCGTCGCCGTCGATCGATGGACATCGAGGCCGCGGATCGGATAGCGGATGACATGCGTGTGCCGCGGAAGGCCGCATGGTCGATCGTGCTCTTGCTCGGCGCGGCCGATCTCCTCGCCAACCTCGCCTGCGAGGGCGCGCGCAGCAGCATTGGCCCCTACCTCGAAACGCTGGGAGCCACGGGCTTCATCGTCGGCAGCGTAGCCGGGCTCGGCCAATGCTTGCGTCTGGTCCTGCGACCGGTGACGTCGCGATTGCTCGAGCGCGGTCGCTTCAATCGGTCGATCACGATCGCCGGTTATGTCGTGCAGATGCTCGCCGTTCCGTTGATCTCCCAGACCGGGAGTTGGCCGAACACAGCGGCATGCGTCGTTCTCGAGCGCATCGGCCAAGGGATCCGCAGCGCGCCGCGCGCCGCCCTGCCGGCGCGTGCTTCAGAGGCCGCGTTCGACGGGGCGTTCGCGAAGCTCGGCGCATTCATGGGTCCCGTGGCGGTCGGAATCCTCCTCGCGTGGCAGAGGGATTTCCGATTTGCCTTCGCATCGCTCGCCGTGCCCGCCGCAGGGGCGATTCTCCTCGCCGCAGGAGCCCGCTTGCGGTCTCCGGAAGCCGCAACCGTCGAGCCGCCCAAGAAGCTCGCGGGGCGCGCACGCTATCCGCGCGCGTGTTGGCTGTACTGCGGCAGCGCGAGCCTGTTCGCGTTCGGC
Organism: Candidatus Sulfotelmatobacter sp.; assembly: GCA_035507915.1. GTDB lineage: Bacteria > Pseudomonadota > Alphaproteobacteria > Elsterales > Elsteraceae > JACQAI01. Next base: position 24,121 of record DATJNS010000502.1, on the reverse strand, counting down.
ATGGCGGACTTCCCTTTGATCGCCTACCACTTGAGCAAGGCCCACATCGTCTCCCACCCGCGGATCGCGGTGTTCTACGCCGTGGCTCTCGGCGCCGGAGGGCTCGGCTCCTTGCCGATCGGGCGGCTGCTCGATCGAGCCGGCATGACGGTGCTCGTGCCGATCACGGTCGCCGTCGCGGCGTATGGACCGCTGGCCTTCCTCGGCGGATACGACCTCGCCTTGCTCGGCACGCTGCTTTGGGGCATCGGTCTCGGCGCCCATGAGACGGCGACGCGAGTCGTTCTCGCGAAAACCGTGCCGCACGAACGACTGGCGTCGGCGCAAAATCTGTTCAGCATCGCGCTCGGTTTCGCGTGGTTGGCGGGCGGTGCGGTTCTCGGAGCGGTCTACGACGTCTCGGTTGCCGGTGCCGCGTGGCTCGCCGTCGTGGCCCTGCTCTTGGCGGCAATTCCCCTGTGGGTCGGCAGCCGACGCGCGTGGATTCCCGTCGCAGCGCGGTCCGTAGAAGGATAATCGTCCTAGCCACCCGGGCTCGACGTAGGCCAAGATCGGTGCGTCGAAGAACCAGACAAGGCACAGCGGGATGCGTGCGGGGTGGCAGCCGAGCCTTTTTACGATTGATCATGATCTGCGGTTTGAGGACTCCCGGTTGCACGACCTCGTTCAGTACTGGGACAGCAAGCGCCAGGATCGCCGGCTGCCCTCGCGCCTGCAGATCGACCCCCTCGAGATGAGGCCGTTCATCGGCGATCTGTTCATGCTCGACGTGGTCGGCGAGCCGCAGCGCTTTCGCTACCGCCTGATCGGCACCAACATCGTGCTCAAGGTCGGACGCGACAGCACCGGAAAATTCCAGGAGGACGCCTACGTGCCCAAGCATGCGGAGGAGAACAACCTGCACTATCGCTCGATCTGCGCGACCAAGGCGCCGACGCGCAACTTCGGCATCCTCCACTGGGTCGGCCGCGACTATCTGAAATACGAGATCGCCAACCTGCCGCTCGCCGGCGACGGCGAGACGGTCGACATCATCCTCGGCTGCATGTCGATCGGCGCGGCGCCGGCCGTGTCACCCGTCAAGCTGAGCCAGTGAGCGCGGCGAGCGCGGGCCACCACTAGCGCAAGGCGTCGGCGAAGAAAGCGAGCGCGAGCGCCAGCGTCTTGCGGTGGATGGTGTCGCGGTCGACCCCCGGCGCATCGACGCAGATCGACGCAGCGGTCTGCCGACCCGCGTCGGTGCAGCCGTCGACGAAGACGTAGTGCCCCACGGGACCGCGCAGCACCGTGAGCTCGGCATGCGGCATGTGCGCCGCGTAGGTTTCGGCGCTCGTCTTGGTGCCGACCACTTGGTCGCCTTCGCCGGCGACGATGGCGACCGGAATGCTGATGGCGCGCAGGCTGTCCGTCGTCACCGCCGGACCGAGCGCCGGCGCCATCGCGAAGACGGCGTGGACGCGCGGGTCGCGGTAGGACTTGCCGGCGTCGTTCAGCGCCGCGGCGTACGCCGGATCGCTGCGCGCCAGCGTCGCCGCCTGGTCGCGCAGACCAGCGCGCTCCGGCGGCGACTTGCAGTCGATGTCGTCGAGGGCCGTCGCGCAGAACGCGCGGAACTGCAGCAGCGACGTGACGCCGCCCGCCACCGCGATCGCGGTGTAGCCGCCGAGCGAGAAGCCCGCGACGCCGATCCGGCGCGCGTCGATGCGCGGACCGAGCTCAGGGTCCGCGAGCATGGCGTCGATCGCGATGCCGACGTCGCGCGCGCGCAGCCACCACAGCGAGAAGCCCTGCGCGGTGTAGGGCTCGAGCGCGTTGTTGCCCGGGTGATTGACCGCCGCGACGACGTAGCCGCGGGCGGCCAGCGCGGTGCCGAGCCACGCCAGCGACTGCGCGGTGCCGCCGGTGCCGTGCGACAGCACGATCAGGGGGAACCTCGCGGGCGCCGGCGCGATCGGCGCAGCGGCCGCCGCCTTCCCGCCCGCGAGGATCGGGGGTTGGCCGGGCGGACCGAACAGCAGCGGCTGCTCGTCGGCCGATGCATCGGCCGGATACCAGACCGCGGTGACGAGCGCGTGCGTACGGGCGCCGCGCCAGTCGTAGGGCTCGGGCGCCGCAACGCTGCGCTGGGTTGCGCCGACCTTGAAGGCGGCAGGCGGCGGCGCCTCGGAATCGGCGCAGCCCGCCAGCGCGCCCAACACCGCCAGCCCGACGAGATTGAAGGCGAGTTTGCGGAACACAGGTGACATCATGAGCACGTTACGTGCCCATTCAGGGATGAAATGTCACGCCCGTTGTTGAACGCGCATTGGCCCCCATGGACCGGCCCTGACGCACGAACTCTCGGATGCGTCGCGGCCGTGACGTGCGATTTCCTCAGATCACGACGGCATCTCGCCTTGGCACCGCGCGAGCGCGGCGCTCAGCGCGTCCCGGTTGAAAGGCTTGACCAAGGTCGCGCGGGCGCCGATCGCTTCGGCGACCGTCAGCAGCCGCTTGTTGTTGGCGCCGGACATCGCGATCACGCGGGTCCCCGGCGTGCTCTCTCGCAGCTTCTCGATCAGCGTCAGACCGTCCATGTCGCGGATCACCATCTCGGTGACGACCAGGTCGACCGGTTGCCTCACGATCTGGGCCAAGGCGATGCGCCCAGTGTCGGCGGTGAGGACACGGTAACCCGTACGCGTCAGGGTCGCGGCGAGCAACTGCTGGAGCTGCAGATCGCCGCTGACGATCAACACGCACTGGATGGCGCTCGCCTCGACTGCTGGCCGCGGCTCCACATCGCCCATCTGCTGTACCACCGCAACCTCCACCTGCCGCCTGCACTGCGCCGGCAGGCTAGGCACCGGGGTCCCGCCGCGACAGCCAAGAAGCGTTAAGTCGGGTAAGTCCAGGTAAGGGCCCGTGCGGCAATTGCCTGCCGCCACCGCGCTAAGCGCGCCGGCCTCGCCCGAGGGGCGCGGAATTCTCGAACGCCACGCGCGCCAGGGTCGCGAGGATGCGCGCGCCCGCCTTCACGGTGCCGCGCAGGCTGCCCGACACCTTCGACTCGCCGCCGGCCCGCCGGCGGGTCGCGACCGGCACCTCGACGACGCGCAGGCCCGCGCCGGCCGCGCGCATCTGCATCTCGAGATTCCAGCCGTAGGTCATCTCGCGCATGCCGAGCTCGGTCAGCGCCGCGCGGCGGATGGCGCGAAACGGGCTCATGTCGGTGTAGCGCACGCCATAGCGTGCCCACAGCACCAGCCCGATCAAGCGCCCGGACCACACCTGGAGCGCCGTCATGCTGCCGGGCTCGCGGACGCCCCGCGTGCGCGAGCCGAGCACGAAGTCGGCCCGGTCCTCGACGATCGGGGCGATCACCGCGGGGAGCAGCGCCGGATCGTCGCTGCCGTCGCCGTCGAGGAAGGCGACGATCTCGGTGCCGGGCAGCGCGGCGACCGCCCCTTCATGGCAGGCGCGCCCGTAACCGCGCTCGCGCACGACCAGCGTGCGCGCACCGGCCTCGGTGGCGACGCGCACCGTGTCGTCGCGGCTGCCGCCGTCGACGACGATGATCTCGTCGACCACCGCGCGCGACGCGGCGCGCACCACCGCGCCGATCGCCGCCTCCTCGTTCAGGACGGGAATGACGAGCGCGACGCGAGGCTTCGTCACAGGCTCCAGCGCAGTCCGCAGCCGGCACAGCTCGGCGGCGGCGCATCGCTCAGCAGCGCACGGCGGAAGTCCTGATAGGCCGGACCGTTCCAGATCTCGCGCAGGCTCGCCTGGGTGGCGTCGCCGAGCGTGAAGCTCTCGTAGCCGCGCATCGTGAACGGCGCGATGCAGCACGGCAGCGCCCGGCCGTGGGCGGTGATGTACATCAGCGACCACGGCCGCCGGCACAGCGACCACGGCTGATCGTCGCGCTCGCGCTTGAGGCTGGCGTCCGGCTCGGTCGCGCCCGAGGCGTTGAACGCGATGCCGAGCGCGTCGGCGCGCGCCTGGGCCGCCGCCAGCACCGCCCGCTCTGCCTGGTCGAGCGTCTCGAAGAGCGCCGATTCCGGACGCGCCAGTCCTGGAGCGCCGGGCCAGTAGACCAGCCGCTGCAGATAGACCTCCTTGACGCCCATGTCGTGCGCGAGCTGGACGAAGTCGGGCAGCTGGTCGAGCGTCTCCTTCAGGCCCGTCAGCCACAGCGAGACGCGCGGCCGCTCGGCGCCGAGCTTCGCCTGCAAGGTCGTGAAGGCGCGCACCTTCTTGACGATGCGGCCGAACATGTCGCGCCCGCGCACCAGCTTGAAGGCTTCCGGCTCGGCGGCGTCGAGCGACACGCGCAGCTCGTCGAGTCCGGCGTCGATCAGCTCGCGCCCCTTGCGCTCGCTCAACAGGGTGCCGTTGGTGTTGAACAGCACGTAGGTGCCGCGCGCCTTCAGGTGGGCGATCATGCGCGGCAGCTCACGCACCATCATGGGCTCGCCGACGCCGTGCAGCACGACGCGCGCGATCTTGGGGATCTGGTCGACGATGCGGGTGAACAGATCCCAGCTCATGTCCGCCGGCGGCTCGAGATCCTCGAAGGTGCGCGGGCAAGTCGTGCACAGCAGGTTGCAGCGGTTGGTGACCTCGAGATAGAGGCACACCGGCTCGCTCTCGGCGACCGCGGTCCGCTCGGCGGCGGCCTGCTCGAAATACCGCCGCGGATCGAAGCTCTTCTCAGCGTGCGCAGCCGATGACATCCGACTTCTCCTGCGGCACCAGCGCGAACGGCCTCAGCCGGTCGGCCAGCGCCAAGATCGCAAAACCGCCATAGGCGATCGAGCCGACCAGCGCGAACTCGACCGGAAGATAGAGGAGAAAGCTCGTCGAGACGAGCCAGAGCGCGGGCACCCAGGGCTCGAGGCAGGCGAGCGGCAGCAGCCAGGCCAGGTACCACGGGAAATGCGGCGAGGTCAGGAACAGGAAGGCGCCGGCCAGCCGCAGAGCATCGCGCCACCTGTCCGCGTCCATGCGCTCGCGCCCGAACACGACGACGCACGCCAATGCCAGAAGAGCCACGGACGCGCCGACGAGATACGCGGCGGTCGGCACGGGCAGGACCGTGCGCAGCAGCCACAGCGGGTAGAACGCGATGCCGGTCTCCAAACCCTCCTCCTGGAGGTAGGTCGGCAGGAAGCCCAATACATGCGCGCCAACACCCAGATAGGGCGCGTAGGCGGCGACCGCCACCAGGATGAACGCGCCAGGCATGCGCCAGTCCCACCGGCGATACAAGGCGGGCGCCAGCGCCAGCGGGAACGGCTTGACGAGGCTCGCGAGCGCGAGCGCGGCGCCGCTCGCACCGGTCCTGCCGCGCTGGTGCAGCCAGAGCGCCAGGCACGTGAACGCGATCATCGCAGCGTCGACATGGCCGCTGCCGGCGAACTCCCAGGCCGGCAGCGGATGCAACGCGTAAAGCAGCACGCGCGCGTCCGGCAGACCGGCGCGCCGCAGCACCACGAGCAGCAGCAGCACGGTGACGGTCTCGAAACCGACCATCGCGAGCTTCATGGCGGTCACCGACGGGGCGAGGCGCGTGACCAGGAAGAAGATCATCTGGGCGCCCGGCGGATAGATCGTGCGCGCGTAATCCTTGCGGTTGATATTGGGATAGATCGCATCGTCGCGCAGGTCGGCGAGCGCCGGATCGGCCGGCACGTAGCGATAGGGATTGATGCCGGCGCCCTGCACGCGGCCGTCCCACACGTAGCGGTAGACGTCGGTCGACAGCGTCGGCGGCGCAACCAGCGCGACCGCGCGCATCAACGCCGCCGCGGCGAGGCAGGCGACCAGCACGCGCCGCGCCGCGCCGTGCCTGATCACCACGTACGCCGCGACGCCGTAGAGCGCGGCCTGCGCGCAAGCAAGCGCGACGAACCCGTGCCAGCCGGGGCTCTGCAGCAAGAGGCCGACCGGCATCGACAGCACCAACAGCGCCGCGACCCCGAGCAGGACGGGCGCGCGTTTGCCCATCGTCATGCCGGCCCGGCGACCCTGGCGAGGCGTCGCCGCATGTCGGTCTCGGCGAGCCAGCGCGTCGTCTCCGGCGCGCCGTAGCTGCCATCGCGCCCGCCCCCATCGAGCGCGTCGACGAGGAGACGGAGCGACGCGACGTCGTCGACATCGAACCAAGAGCGCAGCATCACGGTGTCCAGGCCGATCGCGTCGGCGCGATCGCGAGTTTGCGACGTGACGCGCTCGGTGCTCCAGTCGATCGCGGCGAACACCGGCGCATGCGCCTGCTTCATGCCGATCAGGTAGTAACCGCCGTCGTCGGCCGGACCGAGCACGAGGCGGTCGCCCGGCACCGCGAGCGCGGTCGCCGCCTCGACCAGGAACGCGGTCGGCAGGGTCGGGCCGTCCGAATTGACCAGACAGACCGCGCCGTAGCCGCGCGCGAGCAGGCCCTGCACGGCGTGCAGCAGGCAGCGGCCAAAGCCGTCGACCCCGGCCGGCATGGATGGGCTGCCGTCGGCGAGCACGAAGCCGGTACCCGGCTCGATCACCGACTCGAACAACGCTTCGCTGCCGGCCGGCGCGTAGGCGACGAAGCCGTCGATCGGCGCGCTGCGGCCGGCGAGCGCGATATTGGCGGTCACGTCGCGCAGGAAGCAGCCGCCGAGCGCCGCGGCCTCGTCGAGGCTGAGCGGCGGCACCAGGCGCGTCTTCACCCGGCCCACGGCCGGCGCCTTCGCCATGACGGCGACGGCGCAGCGGCCGACCAGGCCTCGCGCGTCAGCCGGCACGATGAAACGTCGCGTCGTAGCTCGGCCGCAAAGGCACCCTCACCCTCCCATCACTGCGTCATGGTCGTCGGTGTGAACGCCGCGTGCAATCCACCGCCGAAGCCCGCGTCGATCACGAGGCGCCGGGGTACGGTCGCCGGCGGGGCCGCTGGTGACGTCACGGCCTCAGGCCAACACGGCGAGGTCGATCGGCTGATCGACCCCGCCGACGCTGGCGCGCTCGATGATCGTGCGCGGCGCGCCGTCATAGCCTTGGGCGAGCGCCAGCGCGTAGCTCGCCCGGTCGGTCAGCCCAACCGTCCGGGCGACCTTATTGTGCTTCTCGAGCTTGGCCGCGAGATTCACGGCGTCGCCGATCACGGTGTATTCCAGCCGGGACGCATCGCCGACCGCGCCGAACACGACCTCGCCGGTCGCCAGGCCGACGCCAATATTGAGCGCCGTCATGCCCGCGGCGCGGCGCTCGGCCTGCCATTCGCGCGCCGCCGCGAGCACATCGTCGACCGCGGCGAGCGCATGGGCGGCGTAGGCGGGATCGAGCCGCGCCGCACCGAAGCTCGCCATGATGCCGTCGCCCAGGAACTTGTCGATCGCGCCGCCGTGCTTGCCGAGCGCCGGCACCATACGGGCCTGGTAGTCGGCGAGCAGCATCATGAGGGCGTTGGGCTCGAGCGTGCGGCTCAGCGGCGTGAAACCGCGCAGATCGATGAACAGGATGGCGGCCGGGCGCAGCTCGCCCTCACCCGGCCGGATCAGCATGTCGGCGCCGGTGATGCGCCGCGCCACCTCGGGCGCGAAGAAGCGCTTCAGGTCCATCGCGGCGGTGCTCTCGGCAACCGCCCGGAACAAGGTGGCGCGCGCCCGCGCGAGCGCCAGCGCCAGCACCGCGGTGACGACCAGGATCGAGACGATCTTGTCGAGCTCCGCCCCGATCAGGATGCTCGCCGACGTCATATAGGCCACGTAGTCGTGCGTGATCCGCATGCCGCTGGGATCGGCCAGCGCCGCGTAGGCGAGCAGCACGAGCCAGCCGAGCGCCGCGACCAGGCCGGCCAGCAGCACGAAACCGGCCTCGAAGCGCAGCGTGCGCAGCGCGATGAAGATGAACACGTAGAGCAGCGTCGGCGCCTTCAGATAGAAGGCAGGCGGCTGGTCGTACTGGATGTGGAAGCTCCAGATCATGACCATCAGCACGGTCATGTCGACCACCACCGAGGCGGCGAGCAGCCAGGCCGGCAGCGGCCCGCGATAGGCGGCCGCCAGACGCGCCACGGTGAAGACGAGCCACGCGCCGAGCGCCCACGGCACCGGCTCGACCGGCACGTTCATCATGAAGGTCTTGGGCGACACGGCGTAGAGCCCGGCGAACAGCGCCAGCAGGCCAAGCTGTACCCAGCCGATCAGCTGCTCGGCGCGCTGCTGCTCCAGACGAATTGAGCGCGTGATCCGCTCGGGCAGGTCCGACAGTGGCCGCACCGTCGGAAAGATCCAGCCGAGCAAGCCCGATGCGGGCACCTGCGCCGAAATCGTCATCGCGTACCCTTTCGGAAGCGGCTGCCCCGTGCTCTCACGAATTCGTTCGATCGGGCGCGCCGCGAAGTTACGTCAGATCGCAGAATTTTGTATCAGTCGAAACAAAACCTGTTATAAACGCGCATCGATGAGGCGGGCGGAGCCGATGGCGAGGCCACGGGAATTCGATGAATCGGCCGTGCTCGACGCCGCGGTGAGCTGCTTCTGGCAACGCGGCTACGCGGCGACGTCGATCCGCGACCTCGCCGCCGAGATGGGCATCTCGGGCCCCAGCCTCTACAACGCGTTCGGCGACAAGCGCGAGCTGTTTCGCCGGGCGCTCGACCGCTACATGGCGCAGTCGACGCGCGCCCGCATCGCCGAGGTGGAGGCATCGTTGCCGCCGAAAGAGGCGGTGCGCGCGTTCGTTTCCGGCATCGTGACGCGCTCGCTGCACGATCGAGATCGACGCGGCTGCTTCCTGGTGAACGCCGCGCTCGACACGGCGCCGCACGATCGCGAGATCGGCGCCGAGGTGGCAGCGCGGCTCGGCGAGATCGAGGCCTTCTTCCGGCGCGCGATCGCCGCGGCCCAAGCCGCCGGGACGGTCCCGCCCGACCGCGACGCGAAGGACCTCGCCAGACTGCTGCTCGGCGTGACCTTGGGCATCCGCGTGCTCGCCCGCACCAATCCCGACCGGGCCCTGCTCGAGGGCGTGGCGCGGCCGGCGCTCGCGCTGCTCGATTGGCCCAAGCGCCCCGCGCGCGGGCGCCCACAATGACGATCAAAGGAGTTCCGCGATGGTTCGACTGACCGATTTGGCGCCCGCGCAGGCCAAGCGCTACGGCGAGCTCGAGTGTCCGCGCTTCGAGACGACGCCCTGGGTCACCGGGCCGGCGCTGGCGCAGCGGCGCGTCGCGATCGTCGCGTCGGCTGGCCTCGTCGTGCGCGGCGAGAAGCCGTTTCGCGGCGGCGACGCCGACTATCGCGTCATCCCGTCGAGCACACGCCCCGATCAGCTGCTGTTCAGCCACATCTCGATCAATCTCGACCGCACGGGCTTCCAGGACGATTGGAACGTCGTGTTCCCGGTCGACCGGCTGAACGAGCTCGCGGCCGACGGCACGATCGGCTCGGTCGCCGCGAGCCACTACTCGTTCATGGGCGCGACCGATCCCACGCTGATGGCGCCGCATGCGCGCGCGGTCGCCGGCCGCCTCAAGCAGGATCGCGTCGACGCCGTGCTGCTCTCGCCGGTGTGACCGCTGTGCTCGCGCGCCGTGAGCGCGCTCGGGCACTATCTCGAAGAGGAAGGCATCGCCACCGTCGCGATCAGCCTGGTGCGGCCGCAGACCGAGCGCACGCGGCCGCCGCGCGCGCTGTGGGTGCCGTTCGAGCTCGGCCGTCCGTTCGGACCGCCCGGCGACCCCACCTTCCAGAAGCGCGTGATCGTCGCGGCACTGCGGCTGCTCGAGGCGCCCCACGGGCCCGTGCTGCTCGAGGATTTTCCCGACGACGATCCGCGCGCGTCGGCGGACCCGTCCTGGCGGCTGCCGCTCGAAACGACGGCCGGAACCGGCACGCCGAGCGAGCTGGCAGCCCGGCTCGACGCCGAATGGCCGCAGCTGACGCGCGCCTATGACCGCGGGCGTGCCGCGCGCGGCGGCCGCACCTCGGTCGGGCTCAGCGGCATGACGATCGCGGACGCGGCGCGCTACGTCGCCGACTTCCTGCGCGGCAACCCCGTCACGAGCCCGAACCCGGACGTGTCGCCAGTCCTGATGCTGCGCTGGGCGGTCGACGATCTGAAGGCCTACTACACCGAGGCGGCAAGCGCGGGCGGCGCCAAGCCGTCGAGCAAGCAGCTCGGCGACTGGTTCTGGCACCAGACCGCCGCGGGCGCCGCGTTGTTGGCGCTGCGCCAAACGCACCTCGGGAGCCCCGACGATCGCTTGAAGCTGATCGCGACCATGTTCCTGGTGCCCGGCGCCCGCGTGCCGCCCGTGTAGGAAAAGAAGGGCGCCGTGATGGTCGCGCCATCTTTGCGGGATCCCGGAAATCCGCTGCGATAGAACGGATTGTCGCGCCATATCGATCGTGCGGCCAACCCCTGCGCACTTGCCTCGATATCGAGCCTATGCGGCCGCTTTCTGATGCGAGAAAATGGTCTGAGCGGTAGGGTGCTTCCGTGACTTACGAGACGCCGAGGCGCGCGTGACCGACACGATTCCGAGCGACTCCACGAGATCCGCCCGCGATGCCGCCGGGCTGGTCGCGGCGACGACCGCGACGTCGGCGCCGGCGTCCGCGCTGCCCGGGTGGGAGGTCGGCGTCGCGCCGTTCGGCCTCATTGCGATGACCCTGCTCGCGATCAGCGTCGGCGTCATCACCGGCATCGGCGCCTTCGCCTTCCGCGAGCTGATCGGCCTGGTCCACAACCTCTTCTTCCTGGGGCGGTTCTCGTTCGCCTACGACAGCAGCGTCTTCACGCCGTTCAACCCGTGGGGACCGTGGGTCGTGCTGGTGCCCGCCGTCGGGGCGCTCGGCGTCACCTTCATCATCGCGAACTTCGCGCCGGAGGCGAAAGGCCACGGCGTCCCCGAGGTCATGGACGCGATCTACTACAATGGCGGGCGCATCCGGCCGATCGTCGCGGTCGCCAAATCGCTGGCCTCGGCGCTGGCGATCGGCAGCGGTGCGGCGGTCGGCCGCGAAGGCCCGATCATCCAGATCGGCTCCGCGCTCGGATCGACGCTGGGCCAGCTCATCAGGATGCCGGCCGGGCAACGCATCACGCTGGTCGCCGCCGGAGCCGGGGCCGGCATCGCCGCGACCTTCAACACGCCGATCGGCGGCGTCATGTTCGCGATCGAGCTGATGCTGCCCGAGGTCAGCGTCAACACCTTCCTGCCGGTCGCCGCGGCGACCGGCACCGCGACCTTCATCGGCCGGCTGGTCTTCGGCCCGCAGCCGGCGTTCAGCGTGCCGGCGATCGACACGCTGCCGCTGGCGCACCCGGCGCAGGCGCTCGCGACATTGTGCCTCTACGTGCTGCTCGGCGCGCTCTGCGGCGTCGCCGGCGCCTTGTTCATCAAGACGCTGCACCTGGCCGAGGACGTGTTCGAGAAGGTGCCCGGCCGCTACACGCGGCACGTCCTCGGCATGCTGCTGCTCGGCGGCCTGATCTACGGCTTGCACGAAGGCTTCGGTCATTACTTCGTCGAGGGGGTGGGCTACTCGACGATCCAGGCGATCCTCAACGGCTGGGGCGCAGCCGGCTGGCTGCTGGCCCTGCTGTTCGTCTGCAAGCTGTTCGCGACTTCGACCAGCCTGGGCGCCGGCTCGTCCGGCGGCATCTTCTCGCCGTCGCTGTTCATGGGCTCGACCTTGGGCGCCGCGTTCGCGACGTCGGCCGCGCTGGTGTTCCCGGGTCTCGGCATCGACGTCCCGGCCTTCGCGATGGTCGGCATGGGCGCGATGGTCGGCGGCAGCACCGGCGCGGCCATGACGGCGGTCACGATGATCTTCGAGATGACGCTCGACTATCACGTCGTGCTGCCGATGATCCTCGCCGTCGCGGCGGGGCTCGGCGTCAGGCGGGCGCTGTCGCGCGAGAACATCTACACCGCCAAGCTGGTCGGCCGCGGCCACGTCATCCCGAAGGCGCTGCACGCCAACATGTTCCTCGTGCGCGCGGCGAAGGACGTCATGGAGACGGGGTTCGTGCTCGTCCCCGCCGAAACGCGGCTCGACGCCTTCCTGCAGCGGCCCGAGCATCGCCAGGGCATGCGCCACGTCATCGTCACCAGCGGCGATCGCATCTTGGGTGCGGTGCGGATCAATACCGGGCTGCGCAGCACCGTCGCCGAGCTGGGGACCGGCGTCACCTTCGGCGAGGTCGCCAACCAGCGCTTCACCATCGTGCGCGAGAGCGACGTCGCGTTCGACGTGATCAACCGGCTGTGGCGCAAGAACGGCGTGATGGCGCTGGTCGTGCGCGGCGGCCATCCGCGCTTCCACGTCCCGCGCGCGGCCGACATAACCGGCGTCATCACCAAGGAGCATGTCGCCGACGCGGTCGCGGCCGGCATTCAGGCCTATCCACGATGAGCCGCAGCGACGCCATGACGAAAGGGGCAGGCGCTACGGCAGGAACAGGAAGTCGTACTCGCCGTCGGGATCGGTCTGCGCGGCGTCGGGGGTGACGCCGGGCGCGAACGTCAGCGCGCCGCCGGCGATGATCCGGCGCCTCATTCGTAGCGCTGTTGGGCCCACGGATCGCCGCGCCGGTGATAGCCGCGCGCCTCCCAGTAGCCGGGCACGTCGCGATCGGTGAACCACAGGTGGCGCAGCCATTTGGCGCTCTTCCAGAAATACAGCTTCGGCAGCACCAGGCGCACCGGCCCGCCGTGGGCACGGCTCAGCGGCTGGCCTTCCCAATGGGTCGCGAGCAGCACGTCGTCGCCGGCGAAATCGGCCAGCGGCACCGCGGTCGCGTAGCTGTCGTAGCTGCGCAGGATCACGAAGCGCGCATCGGGGCGCGGCCGCACCAGACGCAGCAGGGTTGCGGTCGCGAGGCCGGTCCAGCGGTTGTCGTAGCGCGACCAGGCGGTGACGCAGTGGATGTCCGACGTGCTCTCGACGCTCGGCAGCCGCGCCAGATCGCTCCAGCCCAAGGTCAGCGGGCGGTCGACCAACCCGCCGACCGTGAGGCTCCAGTCGCGCGCGGCGAGGTTCGGCTGGGTGCCGAGGTCGAGCACCGGCCAGTCCTTGACCAGGCGCTGGCCGGGCGGCAGGCGACGGCGCTCGGTCGGCGCCGGCACCAGGAGCCGGCCCTCGCGCGCCCAGCGCCGCTTGCTCTCGATGAGCTTGTCACGCATGGCAGGCTCGGGTTCGCCTCGGCCCCTGAAAAGGTTTCGCGCGCCAGCGCCGTGGGCAGGCTTTCATGGGCAGGTTTTCTCTGGCCCAAAACCGCGTGATGGCTAGGATACCAGCCAAACCGCCCAGCGGAGGAAATGCGATGCGCGAGCTCGACGCCAGCAACATCACCGACACCGTCCTCGAGACCTTCGCGAACTGTTCGGATCCGCGGTTCAAGCAGATCATCGCGACCGTGGTGCGCCACCTGCACGCCTGCGCGCGCGAGCTCAAGCTGACGCCCGACGAGTGGCTGAAGGCGATCCAGTTCCTGACCGACGTCGGCCACACCTGCACGCCGCAGCGTCAGGAGTTCATCCTGTTGTCCGACACGCTTGGGCTGAGCGCGCTGGTCAACATCATGGCCGGGCGCCCGGGCGAGACCACCACGCCGAGCCTGCTCGGCCCGTTCTTCCGCGAGAACGCGCCCGAGCTGAAGCTCGGCGACACGATCGCGCCGCACGACAAGGGCGAGCCGATCGTGATGCTCGGCCGCGTTCAGGAGGCGAGCGGCAAGCCGATCCCGGGCGCGCTGATCGACGTGTGGCAGACCGGATCGGACGGGCTCTACGACATCCAGGGCCCACAGCCCGACCAGATGGATCTGCGCGCGCGCTTCCGCACCGACAAGGACGGCCGCTACAATTTCCGCACCGCGCTGCCGCTCGGCTACGGCATCCCGATGGACGGGCCGGTCGGCGGCATGCTGACCGCCGGCGGGCGCCACGGCATGCGGCCGGCGCACATCCATTTCCTGCTGAGCGCGCCGGGTTACCACGAGCTCGCGACCGCCCTCTACATCTCGGGCGATCCCAACATCGAGTCGGACGCGGTGTTCGGCGTGTCGCAAGCCCTGGTCGTCGCGCCGCAGAAGAGCGCCAACAATCAGCCGCGGCAGATCGCCTACGACTTCGTGCTGGCGCCCGGCGCGCGCGACGGTTCCTCGCGCGTCGGCGCCGACCCCGCGGCCATGACGGCGCATTGAGACGGACCAGCCGTCGGAGCGCCAGCGACGACGCAATCCAGGAGGCCCCTGGATTGCTTCGCCTTCGGCTCGCAATGACGGCGCAGAGGCGATCGCTGGCTGAGGACGTTCGCTAGCTGGCCGACTTCCAGGAGCCGTCGGGCTGCTGGCAGGCGCGGCCGACGCCCTGCTTCTGCTCGCCGTCGATCACGATCGTCTGGGTGTATTCGCGGCAGTACTGGCCGTTATCGCTGCGCCCCTCGCGGGTCGGCGTGAAGGTGCCGGTCGCGCCCGACTTCGGATCGTTCCACGTGATCGTCTGCCCGATCGGCGTCGCCGGCGCCAGCGCCTGCTGGCGCGCCGCCATGGCGTTCTGGCAATTCACCTTGTCGATGTTCGAGCCCGCGAAGCCGCCGAGCAGCGCGCCGCCGATCACGCCGGCTGCGGTCGCCACGCCGCTGCCCGAGCCGCGCGCGATGTTCGAGACGATCGCGCCGCCCGCCGCGCCGCCGAGCGCCGCGCCGAGCACCTTGCCCCAGCCGAGCTCGCCGCAGGAGTTGCCGAGCGCGTAATCGTGCGAGCTGCCGTACGGGCCGGGTTGGCCCTGCGTCGTACAGCCCGCCACCAACAGCGCCACGGTCGCGCCGACCAGAATCGTCCTCATCGTCATCCCCTCCTCGCTCGCCCGCACGGCGCCACGGCCGCCCGACCCCGCGGTCTAGATGGGCAGCCCGCCGACCCTGGCAAGGCCGCGCCCGTCATCGCTCGTTCGGACCCGTGATTGTTTCGCCGGCGCGCTACCGGAGCAACAGGAACCGCGTCGCTGCGGTCGCCGCCGGCAGCACCACGCGACCGACCGGGGCGCTGAGCCCGAGCGGCTTCAACAGCATCTTGACCGCCATCGCATACGGGAAGTGCCGTTTGGCCACGGCGCGGAAGCCGGCGCGGAAAGCCTCGTAGTCGCGGCGCTCGAAGCGCGCGTCCGGCTGGGTCGCCAGGAAGACGTGCTTGAAGGCGTAGAACGCGTCCTCGGCATCGACCTCGCCGACGCGATTCCACAAGGTGCGCATCACGGCGCGCAGGCTCGGGCGCTCGAGCCTGCGGTAGCGCAGGAAGTAGCGATAGAAATGCTTGTAGTGCCGGACCTCGTCGGCGCGAATCCGCGCCGTGAGGCCTTGCAGCACCGGCTCGGCGCTCATCTCCGACAGCATGCGGTAGAAGCTCGCGGTGCCGGTCTCGACGACGCAACGCGCCGCCATCTCGAGCCCGCGCGTCGGCGCCAGCTGATCGACCGAGCACAACGGCCGAAACTCGTCCATGAAGCGCCGGTAGGCCTCGTCCCAGTCGAAGTCCGGCCACGCCGTCTCGACATAGCGCCGCAAGGCCGCGCCGTGCTGCAGCTCCTCGGGCTCCCAGCCGTGCGCCAGCCAATCGGCGACCTCGTCGTCGTCGCGGAAGAACTCGACCAAATTGCGCGTATAGAGGTCCGAGGTGATCTCGATGAACGACGCCGACGCCAGCGTGTAGAACAGCTGGGTATCGTCGCGCACCACCGCGCGCGACACCGCGTGATAGGGGATCTCGTCAACCGACCACGAGGCCCCGCCAGGGTAACGGGCTCCGGACATCTCGGCCTCCCGCCTATTATAACGCACGAGCCCGCCCCCGCATCCCGGGCCGCCCGACAAGGCCGCCGCCCCCATGATAAGACTTGTGCCCTCGGCGGTCCCGATGGCTCGGAGGCGAGTGTCATGCGCAAGGCTGCGATGATCGCGACGGCCGCGATGGCGGCCTGGCTGCCCCTCGCCGCCGCCGCCCAGGACGGCCAAGCCCTGTTTCGGCGCTCGTGCGGCGGCTGCCACGCGGTGGCCCCCGGCCAGAACCGCATCGGCCCGACCCTGGCCGGCATCGCGGGCAAGCCGGCCGCCGCGGTGCCGGGTTTCGCCTATTCGGACGCGCTCAAAAACGCCCACGTGACCTGGAGCGACGACCTGCTCGAGAAGTACGTCATGGATCCCAAGGGCACCGTGCCGGGCACGCAGAAGTCGTTCGCGGGCGTCAAAGATCCGGCCGACGCGAAAGCCATCGTCGACTACCTCAAGACGCTGAAATAGCGGCGGCCGTTCCGTCAGATCACGCCGTCGCGCTCGAGCCGGTCGAGCTCGGCGTCGTCGAGCCCGAGGCGCTCGGCGAGCACGGCGCGGCCGTCGGCGCCGAGCCGCGCGCTCGGCCGATGCGGCGGCGGCGGCAGGCCGTCGATGTGCAGCGGGCTGCTCGGCAAGGTCAGGCGGCCGAACTCCGGATGATCGACCTCCTTGAGCCAGCCGCGCGCGTGCAGATGCGGATCGGCCAGCACCTCGGGGATCTCGCGCACCGGCGCGCACGGCACGCGGTGCCGGATCAGCAGCTCGAACGCCGCCTGCTTGGTCAGCTTGCGGGTCCACGCCGACACCATCGCGTCCACCGTCTCCATGTGCTCGACGCGCGCCTTGATCGTCTGGAAACGCGGGTCGTCGTTGAGCGCCTGCTGGCCGAACGCGGTCAGCAGCGACTGCCAGTGCGCGTCGTGGTTCGTGATGATCGCGATGTAGCCGTCGGACGTCGGGTAGATGTTGTAGGGCGCCAGCGACAGGCTGCCCTGGCGGTTGCCGACGCGGCGCGCCGCGCCCCGCCCGTGCAGCGCCGCCAGGTTCGAGCTCAGCGAGAAGTAGCTCGCCTCGAGCATCGCGACCTCGACGGCATGCGCCTGGCTGGTGCGCTCGCGCTCGAACAGCGCCGTCATCACCGCGGCGTAGAGATGCACGCCGCCGAAGAAATCGCACACCGTCGGACCGGCGCGCACCGGCTCGCCGTCGGGAAAACCCGTCACGCTCATGATGCCGGACATCGCCTGCACCGTCAGGTCCATCGCCGGGTAGTCGCGATAGGGGCCGGTGCTGCCATAGCCCGAGCTCGCGGCGTAGATCAGCCGCGGATTGATCTCCGCCATCGCCGCGCGGCCGAGCCCGAGCCGGTCCATCACGCCGGGCGCGAAGTTCTCGACCAGCACGTCGGCATCCTTGGCGAGCGCGCGCAACAGCTCGCGCCCGCGCTCGGTCTTGAGGTCGAGCCTGAGCGAGCGCTTGTACTGGTTCAGCATCGCGAACGGCAGCGCCGCGGTGCCGGTGACCTGACGCTTGCGCAGGTGCTCGCCGCCCGGCGGCTCGATCTTGATCACGTCGGCGCCGCCGGCGGCGAGCAGGAAGGTGCAGTACGGGCCGTTGTAGATCTGGGTGAGGTCGATCACGACCACGCCCGACAGCGGTTGGTGCGCCGGCTCCATCGACCTCCCCTGATTCTACGCGGCTGCGGCCCGCCCTACTCCGCCGCGCGCGCCGCGCTCGCCTGGCGCACGTAGCGCCGGCACACCAGGCGGACGCGGTCCTTGTAGTGCGGCCGGATGCGCGCGCTCCACGGCGTGTCGACCGCCTTCTTCCAGGCCGCCGACTCCTGCACGTCGGCCGACTTCAGGTGATAGAGCGCGATGTACTTGTGGCTGCCGTCGTCGGTGGCGCGGAAGCGGCGCGCCAAGAGACAGCCGGGCACCGCCGCGAGCTGCGGGATGTGCTCCTGGTCGTACCAGGCGTTGAAGTCGGCCTCGTGTGCCGGGTCGACGTTCATGGCGTTCATCAGGATCGCGCCGGCATCCGGCACGCCGATCTTGTCGCCCGGCAGGGTCTGCTCGCCCTCGAAACGCAGGATGCGCTTGCACATCGCCGTGACGCGCTTCGACCAAACCGACAGGTTGTCGTACGCGATCGCCTTGTAGGGCGCGCTGCGCATCACGTCGACCGTCTCGAGGTCGTAGGTCGCGAGCGCGATCTTGGGCTCGCCCAGCCACCGCCTGCATTGCAGGAACCCGGGCACGCGCTCGCGCTCCGGCACGTGCTCGAGGTCGTACCAGTCGTGGAACTCGTCCTCGTGGGCGGTCGAGTAGTCGAACGCCGCGATCAGGATGCCTTTGGCCATCGTCTCCTCCTCGTTCGCAAATGCATCAGGCCGCAAGCCGCACGGTCGGCAGCGGGTTGGGCACGACCAACCGACCGCCAGTCGCCGCCTTGACGGTGTCGAGCGCGACGCCGGGCGCGATCTCGCGCAGCAGGAAGCCGTCCGGCGTGATCTGGAACAGGCCGAGATTGGTGATCACGAGCTTGACGACGCCGCGCGCGGTGACCGGGAGGGCGCAGCGCTCGACCAGGCGCGGCTTGCCGTCGCGCGTCACGTGCTCCATCGCGAGGAACACGTTCTTGGCGCCGACCGCGAGGTCCATCGCGCCGCCGATGCCGCCGCCTTTCTGGCCGGCCATCTTCCAGTTGGCGAAATCGCCGTTCTGGGCGACCTCGTAGGCGCCCAGCACGGTGACGTCGATGCGGCCGCCGCGGATCATCGCGAACGAGTCGGCGTGGTGCACGATCGCGGCGCCCGGCTTCAGCGTGACGTACTGGCCGCCGGCGTTGGTCAGGTGCAGATCCTCGGCGCCCGGC
This sequence comes from Candidatus Sulfotelmatobacter sp., assembly GCA_035507915.1. Classification (GTDB taxonomy): domain Bacteria; phylum Pseudomonadota; class Alphaproteobacteria; order Elsterales; family Elsteraceae; genus JACQAI01. The sequence goes on along the minus strand of DATJNS010000502.1, from coordinate 5,441 downwards.
GCGGCGAGCGGCCCGTAGCCGATCACGCCGTTCTCCGAGTGGAAGATGATCTCGCGGTCGCCGAATGCGCAGTTCGAGCACAGGGTCGGGATCCCGAGGCCGAGATTGACGACCCAGCCGTCCGCGAACTCCATCGCCAGCCGATCGCACATCTGCTGCCGGCTCAAGCCCTTCGCCTCGCTCATGAATCGGCCCTCTTCGGCGGGATCGGCCAGAACCCGTCGGGCGGCGGCGGGATGCGCACGATGCGCTGGACGAACAGCCCCGAGGTGTGGACCTGGTTGGGATCCATCGCGCCCAACGGCAGGATCTCCTCCTCGACCTCGGCGATCACGGTGCGCGCCGCGGTCGCCATCACGGGATTGAAGTTGCGCTGCGAGCCGGTGAACTGGAGATTGCCGAAACGGTCGGCGCGGGTCGCGCGCAGGAATGCGTAGTCGACCGGCAGCGCGTGCTCGAGCAGGTACTCGCGGCCGTTGAAGCTGCGCGTCTCGCGGCCCTGGGCGAGATCGGTGCCGACCGCGGTCGGCGTGTAGAACGCCGGGATGCCGGCGCCGGCGGCACGCAACCGCTCGGCGAGCGTGCCCTGCGGCACCAGCTCGGCCTCGACCAGCCCCTGCTCGTAGTACTTGGCGAACGTCATGGTCTGCGAGGCGCGGGTCGGCGCCGTGAAGGCGCAGATCACCTTCTTGACCTGGCCGCGCTCGCACAACAGGCCGATGTCCGGCGCGGCAGCCGGCAGGTTCGGGCTGTTGCGCGGCGAGTTGAGCACGCAGGTCAGGTTCCTGGCGCCCTGCTCGGCGAGCGCCATGAGGAGGTTGGCGGGCGAGCCGATGGCGCTGAAGCCGCCGAAGGCGATCACCGCGCCGTCGGGAACGTCGCGCACCGCCTCGGCGCAGCTCGCGAAAACCTTGCTCTTCATGTCCTCCCCACCCTTGGGACGCAGGTGAGACCCGGGCGTTGGATCGAGCGTAGCGCCCCGCGGCGCGCCCGTCTGCCCTATCGTTTTGACGTTGACGGCAGCCGCCGGCGGTGGCCAGCTTCGGCAACCGTCGGCCACACGAGGCGTTGTCCGGTCATGGACTCCCAGGAGCTGCGCAACCAGGCCAAGCGCTGGCGCTCGCGCCTCGTCGGCGCCGACGAGGAGACCGCCGAGGCGCTGGTCGACGCCGCCAAGTCGTTCGAGGGCCTGGCCCAGGACAAGGACCGCGAGGCCGTCCAGAAGACCCAAGCCGAGGGCGAATTCCTGCACCGCGCCTACGACAAGAAGGACGCGCCCAAGGACAAGAAGAAGTAGCGGCTCAGCGGTTGAGCAGCCACAGCAGCAGCGAGACCGCGGCGCTGACGATCACACAGGTCACGATCGGGAAATAGAACCGGAAACCGTCGCGCTCGACCACGATGTCGCCCGGCAGGCGGCCGAGTCCGAGCCTGGCCAGCCAGGGCCAGATCAGCCCGAGCGCCAGACAGACGATGCCGATCCAGATCAGCCAGCGTGCCATCCGGCCGACTCAGGGCGCGCTCGGGCGGCGAAAGCAAGTCTTGCTGCTACGGCGCCGGCGGCAGGTTGCTGTTGAAAATGTCGGCAGCGGCCTTCCAGCGGCCGGCTTCCTTCTTCCACACCACGACGTACTTGCCCTGATCCTGCACGCGGCCCTTGGGGCCGTCGAACGCCAGGCCGTAGGTGCCGGTCTCGTAGGCGAGGTCGCGCGACTTCGCGACCATCACGCGGGTCGGCGCGAACGTCAGGCTGCCGTTCGGCAACCCGAGGATGCCGCGCCAGCCTTCGGTGATTGCCGCGGTTCCTTCCGCGGGCGGCGCGTTGGGCGCCATCAGGACGCCGTCCTTGGCGTAGAAGGCAACCGTCCCGGCCAGGTCCTTGGCCGCCACCTTGGCGACCCAGTCGCGATCGAGCTGGCGGATCCGTTGCTCGTCGCCGCTATGCTGCTGCGCGCGCGCCGGCTGGACCAGCGCGCCGCACGCCGCGACGGCCATCAGGAGGAGGACGCGCGACGCCATCGGTGCGCTCCGCCTCACAGGTCGCCGAAGGCGACGCGCAAGGTGCTCTCGCCCGCGTGGACGACGCGCGCGGCGCGCGTGTCGCCGATGTGGAAGCTCGACACGTGGAACGCGTCGCCGGCGGTGGCGCTGAACAGGCGCGGCGTGCGCAGGCAGGCACCGCCGTCGGACACGTCCACGGTCTCGGCGAACACGACGCCGGGCGGAAACTCGGACGTCGCCGAGCCGAGCAGGATGGTCGCCGGCTCGAACAACTGACGCCGCGCGGAGCGGCGTTTTTCAGCGCTATCGGGCATTTGTCCCGATTATTGCAGAACTTTGCGGTGACCGCTACCGCCGGTCGTCATCGCTGCAGGCGCCGCGATCCGCTCGGCGCGGGCCGGCCGCGCCCCCGGCCCTTCCCGTCCGAAACCCTCCGCGGCTATGCTGGACGCCGAACCCCACGCCGATCGGCCGAGGCGCGGGGGCAGGAGGATCCATGGAATTCGGCATGTTCCACGAGTTCCCGACCCAGGCGGGACGCAGCGACAACGAGGCCTTCACCCTGGCGATGGAGCAGGTGGACGCCGCCGAGCGCTGGGGTCTCCACGCGATGTGGCTGGCCGAGCTGCACTTCAATCCCGCCCGCTCGGTGCTGTCGTTCCCGCTCGGCCTGGCCGCCGCGATCGCCGCGCGCACCGAGCGCATGAAGATCGGCATGGCGGTCCAGGTGCTGCCGATCGGTCACCCGCTGCGGCTGGCCGAGGAGGCCGCGACGGTCGACCAGCTGAGCCGCGGCCGCCTGATCTTCGGCGTCGGCCGCAGCGGCCTGCCACGCACCTACGAGGCCTACGGCATCCCCTATTCGGAGAGCAAGGAGCGCTTCGCCGAGGCGCTCGAGATCATCAAGCTCGCCTGGACCGAGAGCCGCGTCACCTACCAGGGCAAGTTCCACCGCATCGACAACGTCGCCGTGTCGCCCAAGCCGTACCAGAAGCCGGTGCCCGAGATCCGCGTCGCCGCGACCAGCCCCGACACCTTCGTGACCAACGGCACGGCGGGCTACCCGATCTTCGTCGCGGTGCGCTCGGGCACCTTCCAGGAGCTCGGCCCCGAGATCGAAGATTATCGCGCCGCGTGGCAGGCAGCCGGGCATCCCGGCAAGGGCCAGATCTTCCTGCGCGTACCGCTCTACGTCGCCGCGAGCGACGCGCGGGCGCGCGCCGAGTCGGAGGCCAGCATCCTGCACTTCTACAAGCGGCACGCGCAGCTCCTGAAGGACGCCGCCGCCAAGACCGGCGAGGCGGCGGCGGTCAAGCGCGCCTCCCACGCCGAGTATCTCCTGACCCTGGATTACGAGAAGGGCCTGGGCCAGAACCTGATCGCGGGATCGCCCGACAGCGTGATCGAGCAGCTCACCGCGTTGCGCGACGAGCTCGGGCTCGACGGCATCCTGGCCGAGCTCAATTGCGGCGGCAACATCGAGCACCAGGGCGTGATGACCGCGCTGCAGCTGCTCTGCCAAGAGGTCATGCCGAAGTTCCACTGAGCCATGGCCGCTCCTGACACGACGGTGTCGGGAGCCTGCGCATAGGCTGGCGCCATGCGGCTGGTCGCGTGGAACTGCAACATGGCGCTGCATCGCAAGCTCGATGCGCTGCGCCGGCTCGAGCCCGACATCGCCGTGGTGAGCGAATGCGCCGCGCCCGCGCGCCTCGCGGCCCTGGGCGCCCTGTCGGCGCTCGGCGGCGAGCCCGTGTGGATCGGCAGCAATCCCCACAAGGGGCTCGCGGTGTTCGCCTTCAACGGGTACGCGGTGCGTCTGGCGGAGACCTTCCACGCCACCTTGCGCCACATCGCACCGGTGCACGTGACGGGGCCCGCCACGTTCAATCTGCTGGGCGTGTGGGCACAGAACCTGAGTGGCGGCAACACGCGCAAGCGTCAGGCCGGACCGCTGCGCCGCGCGCTCACCAAATATCGCGGGCTCCTTGCCGAACCGACGATCGTCGCCGGCGATCTCAACAACAACGTGATCTGGCACAAGCCGGGTTGGCGGATCAATCACGCGGCCACGGTCGCGATCCTCGAGCGCTACGGCCTCGTCAGCGTCTACCACGCGCGGCATGGCGAGGCGCAGGGCGCCGAGTCGATCCCGACGCTCTATTGGCGCGATCGCACCAAGGACGGCCCGACCTATCACATCGACTACGTGTTCGTGCCGCGACCCTGGCTCGATCGCGTCACGCGCTTCGCGGTCGGCACCTTCGAGGACTGGTGCGGCGCCAAGCTCAGCGACCACGTGCCGCTGGTGGTCGATCTCGACCTCGCGGACCTCAACCGCCCGCCGTCCGGCGAAACCGATCGCGTGCCCGCGGCGCGTCCAGCTCCAAGCGCCCCGACGGCGGATCGGTCGGCCTGACGCGCAGCAGCACGAAGGCGGCGCCGTTGCCCTCGCGCAAGAGCGGCGCCGCCGCCGCGACGTCGGCGGCGGTCGCGACCGTGCGCGTGCGCTTGATCCCAGCGCCCTGCGCGATCCTTTCGAGATCGACGCCGCGCGCCGTGTGGCTCTCCTGGTAGCCGGTCTCGCCGTAATGACCGTTGTCGACGCAGACGATCGCCAGGTTGGGCGGATCGAGCACCGCGATGGTGGCGAGCGCGCCCAGGCTCATCAGCAGGTCGCCGTCGCCGGTCACCACCAGCACGCGCCGGTCCGGCCGCGCGAGCGCCAGGCCGAGACCCATCGGACAGGCGCCGCCCATCGCGCCGGCGAGCCCGAAGACGTGCGCGCCGTCGTCGGTCAGCGCGGCGAGCTCGCGCGCCGTGCCGGCCAGGCCAGCGACGATCAGGAAATCCTCGTGGCGCCCGATCAGCGCCGGCACCGCGTCGCGGCGGTCGAGCACGAAGCCGCGCGCGGCCGCCGCCGCCAGACGTCGCGCATCCGGTTCGGTCGCCATCGCGCCAGTGTCCCAGAAGCGCCCGGCGCCGGCCAGCCCTCGCGCTTGTTGCCGACGGCGCCCTGCCGCTAGGCTTGGCGGTGCACGTCGTTCGGGACCGGCCCATGAGACCGTCGAGCCTCCTCACCGCCGCCGCGCTGATGCTCGCCGCGATCGGCGCGAGCGTGCCGGCCGTGGCGCAGCGTCCTGCCGCGAGCGATGCGCTCGCCGCGTTCGCCGGCTCGCTGACCGCACTGCCCGACCCGCAGTCGCTGACCGCCAAGGGTGCGGTTTTCGCGCCCGCGTACTCCGCTGTGCGCACCGGCACCGGCAAGGGCAAGCTCGAGTTCGCGGTCACGCTCAGCGTCCGCAACCTGTCCGAGGACAAGCCGCTGGTGCTCGAGCGCATCGACTACATCGACACCGCCGGCAAGCTGGTCGAGAAGTACCTCGCGCAACCGGTGGCGATCCGTCCCCTCGCCGCGGTCGAGATCTTCCTGCCCAAGG